>JBHIBS010000001.1:0-86303 GCA_046759165.1 bacterium
AAAATTCGCTTTGTGAAGAAATTCCTTCCTAACCTTTAGTTTTGTGACCGCCTATATATACATTAAGAAATGCCCGCTGACAGGCATAATTCACCCGGTCATGCGTGGTGAAAGTAGATACCAAGCGGGGTTTCCCCGGAAGACTGCGGACACGAGTGGAATGGACATCTGTCTTGTCTCCCAAGATTACTGCTGCTGTTATGGTGGTATCTGGGTCTACCTCTTTCTCTCCGTGGCCTCCAATTGCTCTAACAATCTGAGAAACTCCCTCCAGCGCCATTCCCATCTCAGTTAGGATATGCAAAGACAAAACTGCTCCAGATTGTGCGTGTTCACTCCTTCCTATGGTATTCCCTATATCGTGCAGATAACCTGCGATGCCGCCAAGCTCGCTTTCTCTCTCCGAATATCCAAGATGTGTTAAAACGTTACGGGCAATATCTGCCGCTAAGTTGGCATGCCTGAAGCCGTGTTCCTTATAACCGATAGCCATCAAGTTGTCATCGGCCTGTTTCAAAAAAGCTTTAACCTTGGGTGATTCCTGCACTTGGCGTAAGTTGATCACAGAAGTCACCCGCTTTTAAACCTAGTCACAGACGGCTTCCTTTACCAAAGTTTCAAATGATGAACATAGCGTCGCCGTAACTGTAAAAACGGTACTTCTCTTCTATGGCTTCTTCGTATGCCTGGAAGATCTTTTCCTTTCCAGCAAATGCTGCCACTAGCATTACGAGCGTAGATTCCGGCAAGTGGAAGTTGGTAATTAACCCGTCTATCACTTTAAATTCATAACCTGGATAAATGAATAGTTCTGTCCAGCCTTTCCGAGGTTTTACTACGACCTTCTTTCCAAATTTGGCGGGAATTGATGGTGGGTTTTCCCCTACGCAGCATGATTCTAAGGCTCTCACTGTGGTAGTTCCCACTGCTATAATTCGCTTTCCATTTTCTATAGCCTCATTAATTGCTCTGGCAGCAGGTACACTTAATTCAAAGTATTCGGCATCCAGCCTATGCCTGGTAATTTCAGCCCCTCTGACTGGTCTAAAGGTTCCCCAGCTTACGTGCAAAGTCAGGGGTACAACCTTAGCTCCTTTAGCTTCGATTCTTTTCAACAGCCTTCTCGTGAAGTGGAGCCCTGCGGTGGGAGCTGCTACTGCCCCTTCCTTTTTCGCAAATACCGTCTGATACCATCTCTTATCCTGAAGTTTAAATCTACCGTGAGAATTTCTTCTAATATAAGGTGGAAGCGGGACTTCACCAATCTTTTCCAGGTTCTCTTCGAAAGTTCCTTTGAAGTTGAATCCGAAGATAAATTTCCCTTCTTCTCTAGATAAAACCGTGCCAAGTAAATATGGGTTTCCTGAGGGAGATGATTTTGCCCAACTGTTCCTCCAGAAGAATACCTCAATTCCTTCTCTTATTCTCCTTGCTGGCCTAACTATTGTCTCCCAAACTTCCTTGAAGTCCTCGCTTTTTCCCCAGAAATCACTGATTATCTTTTCCGGCTCCGCCAACCGCCTTAACAGGAGAACTTCTACTTTTCCCCCGGTATCCATTTTCCTTCCTAAAAGTCTAGCCGTTATTACTTTTGTATCATTAATTACCAGTAAATCGCCGGGCTCGATCAGTCCTACTATGTCAACGAACCTTTTATGTTCCATCTGGCCTGTTCTTCTTGATAGTACCATCAGTCGACAGTAGTCTCTGGGCTTAGCAGGTCTCTGTGCAATAAGCTCTGAAGGTAAGGGGTAATCATATTCGTGGACCTCCGTTAATCTTCCCATTTCTCAATCCTCGTTTTGGGATAATAGTATTGCAAAATTTGGCGGTAGTTGGCTCCCCTTTCAGCCATTCCCTTAGCGCCCCATTGACACAGGCCTACCCCATGTCCCCATCCTCGGCCGTAGAACTTTATTCTGTCACCCATCCGTTCCATTGCAAACAGTGTGCTCCTGATGAGGCTGGGATCCATAACCATCCTGAAACGGCTTGCTCTCATGTCGAGGCGACCTCGATTGTGATAGATCCTTAAATAAGTTACTCTACCAGAGGAGCTTCTGCCTAAAATTCTAATCTTATTGATGTCTCCGAGATTGTATCCATTTTCATTTAGCTTCTGTTTAATCATTTCTTTCTTTATCGTCTTTTCCCAGTAGTACTGGTAAGATTGTTTACAAAAGGGACAGACTACTCCTTCCAAATAGGGAACTCGCTCTTCGCCTTCCCAAACGTTGGAGACATCTTCTGTGTGTCCTCCACAATTACTGTGAAAAAAGCTCTTGATAAGTTCTCCCTTATAGGTAACCACCTGTCCCCGGGTCAGATCGACTGCTTTGGATGTGCGGGAGTCCTCTGCTTCCACACCGCCATATACTTGAGAGGTTATTGTGGCTGAGAGGTCGAAGCCTTCTCTATCATGCTTTCCCAAATTTTTCATAACGTAGGTCCTGGAAACGACTGCCTGGGCTTTAAGAGCTTCCACAGACCACTCAGGAGAGACTTCCCGGGCCATTACCCCATAAAGGTATCCTTCTACTCCAAGTTCATTTATTACATTTAAGTTCCCTTTACCATTTAATGAAATTTTAATCCCATCTCGGTATCTTCGACCATTCACCCTGAGCATCTCACCATCAGAAAACGAATTAAACCGAGCCGATGGGCCAAATATTTTATTTCCAATTCTTATTCCCTTAGGGGCGGGCAAGATTAAGTAGATACTACTGGCCCTCAGTTTAAGGTGCCTTCCCCTTCCTAAATCGATGGCTTCAAAATCACCATCCGCACTAATATTGACTGAATGAACGTTTTCTAAAATCCCTATCCGAATAATTGTTTCCGGTAAACGACCGCTCGCTAAAGACGGGGAGGGAAGAAGTATGGGGAAGATTAAAAGTATCAATCTGGAAAAGAATCTAATTTCTGTTCGCATCTACTTTCTTCCGAGAAACCAAAAGATTAAGGATAGAATTATGCTCAAAAGAATACAAGTAGTTAAGGGAAAATAGAACGTGAAATTGGGTCTCTTTATACAAATGTCTCCGGGTAACTTGCCAAGATATGGAATCTTGATTCCAATTGTGAGAATCAGCCCAACCAATACCAGAACTATTCCAAAAATGATAAGAGTCTTTCCTAGAACATTCATTTCCTTTCCACTCTATTCTCAGACTGGAAAATATTTCTCCTTTTCACTGAAAATGCATCCGCAATAGTGCTGTCGATAAAGGCCCATTTTCTTGGAAATCTCTATGCCTTCTTGCCAACCAGTACGAAAGTCGAAATAGTAAAAATCTATATCATACTGGTTTTTAAATTTCTCGCAAATATCTTTTATTAATTCATGTTTCTGAAACTTGCTATATAAGAGTGTTGTCGAAAAATAATCGTAGCCTTTCTGTTTTGCCTCTTTTAACAATTCCTTCAACCTAAGATTATAGCATTTCTCACATCTTTTCTCTTTTGTCCAGTGTCCAGGACTTCTTCCCTTGCCCACAGGAAAACTAGTCAAATCAAATTCTTTCCTAGTTGCTTCCAGCCACTCCTCTAAGGCATACTCGTCTTTCCAGATCATCGGTAAATTTTCCTTTTGGGAAAAATAACCCATTGTCATCATCCTGTTCTGATACTCGCTATAAGGGTGTATGTTAGGATTATACCAGAACCCATTGATTTCTAAATCTTTTGCTTCCACTTTCACTTGGCGTAACTTTCTTAATGGATAACAGGCGCAACTTGCACAACATACATGTAGTAAAAGTCTCATTTAATTTTCTCTTCTGGGAATAAGTGTGGCAGAAATTCTCTTTTTTCTCTCAATAATTTAAATAAAGCCTGTCTTGACTTACAGGCTTTAGTGTTCAACTTCATCTGATTATATCTAAGCTCAGGACTACACCCTAATAAAGCAGAGCCTCGCTCTGCCACTACATCCGATCACGGGTTGGATGAATCAAACCCCTACATTCAGCAAGCGCTGGAATTTCGTGTAGCGAGCATTAGAATCTTTAGCCAAAAATCTAAGAAAAGATCTCATTACGAAGCAATCTCGAGATTGCCACGCTCCCCTCAGTAGCTCGCAATGTCAGGCGCTATTCGAAGAGCAAAAAATTCTCTGCGAGCGAGCCAAATCCCGAGCATATTTTCCTCAGCGATGAAGACAATATCTTTTAATTCTCATCCCGATCTTTAATGGGGATGTTTTAAAATAGTTCTTTTTGACCTTTAATAAAATCCTTGGCTAGCTTTAAATGTTGATAGGCTAATTTAGTGGCTACTCTCCCCCGAGGAGTGCGCTCCAGAAACCCAGATTGAATCAGGAAAGGCTCGTAGACATCGCTTACGGTTTCTGTCTCTTCGCCTACAGCCACTGCTACTGTCTCTAAACCCACCGGCCCTCCGGAAAATTTCTCAATGATTGTAGTCAAAATTTTTCGGTCCATATTATCCAATCCCATCCCATCGACCTCGAACATCTCCAGAGCTTTCTTTGCAATCTTCTCTGAGATTCTCCCGTCTGCTTTGACCTGTGAATAGTCACGGACTCTCCTTAGAAGTCGGTTAGCTACCCTGGGTGTAGCACGACTCCTGTGGGCGATTTCCCTCGCTCCAGCCGTGTCCATGCCAATATTTAAAATTCTTGCTGAACGAAGAACTATCTGTTCTAGTTCGCTATCTGCATAGAAGTTGAGACGGGCTACAATGCCAAATCTCTCCCTTAGAGGCGATGTCAAGGAGCCTGCTCGGGTAGTTGCGCCGACTAACGTGAAATGAGGAAGTTGAAGTTTAATGTTTCTGGCGCTGGGACCTTGGCCGATTATTATATCCAAATTATATTCTTCCATTGCTGGGTATAACGCTTCTTCAACCACACGGTTAAGTCGATGGATCTCGTCAATAAAGAAAACATCTCCGTCAGAAAGATCAGTTAGAAGGGCGGCCAAATCGCCCACTCGTTCCAGAATAGGACCGGAAGTTATCTTTATATTGACTTTTAATTCATTGGCAATTATGTACGCAAGTGTCGTCTTCCCCAACCCCGGAGGGCTATAGAAAAGGCAATGGTCAAGGGCTTCTCTCCTCTTTTTTGCTGCCTCAAAAAATATCTTGAGATTTTCCTTCAATTTTGTTTGACCCACGAACTCTTTTAATGTCCTAGGCCTGAGTGTATAGTCGAACTTTCTCTCCTCTTCGTTCTTTACAGTGGGTGTTGTAATTCTCTCCTCCATTTCACCCTCTAAGTAGCAGGTAGAAAATTCATAGATATTTTAATGCTTGTTTAATTATTTCTTCCGCCCGAGCATCTTGGCCCAAGGTTTCACATACAGAATTTACCGCTTCTCTTGCCTGCGAAACTCTGTACCCTAAAGCGACCAACCCACTTATGGCATCAGCAATTTCCTGTTCGTTCCTGGCAATAAATCTCTCCTTTCCTGCAAACGATAAAATTTCTATCTTGTCTTTTAAACCCATGATCAACCTCTCTGTAGTCTTTTTAGTCAGGGCAAAAATCCCAGTCAGCACTTGCATATCTCCTGCAATTACAGCTTTTCTGAAATCTGGGAAAGATTTGGAAATCTTGGAGAGAATTTCTAACGCGCCCTTGGCTCCTATCTTCGAAATTGACCGCAGAATGAGAAACACTTCCCTCTCTTCTGGAGTTAGGAACCCGTAAAGCGCGCTTCCCTTGCCGTACATGGATGCTGACATCCATGTGTAAATTTTGACTTCTGTTCCTTCGGGAGGTAGTTTTTCATACGTCGAGAGAGGAATTGAAATCTTGTAACCCACCCCTTGAGCTTCGACAACAATGCGGTCAGTTTCTTTGTCTTCCAATTTTCCTCGTAAAAAGTCAAACATCTTTTAGTTCCCGTTGGCCGGCAAATTGAGCGGGGGAGGGTCGCGCCTACCTTCTCTTTCCCACTTTATCCATTCTCTGGGAATTGAGATGGCAAAGAGCTACAGCCAAGGCGTCCGCTGCGTCATCGGGCTTGGGTATATCTTTTAGTCCTAATAAAACCTTGAGCATCTTTTGTATCTGTTTTTTTTCTGCCCGTCCATAGCCAACTAGAGATTGTTTAACTTGGAGGGGAGTATACTCAGCTACAGGCAAATTTGCTTCAGCTGCTGCCAGAATAGCAACTCCTCTGGCTTCTCCCACACTTATTGCCGTCTTTACATTTTTAGCAAAAAAAAGCTGCTCTATGGCAGCAATATCTGGCTGATATTTTTTAATTACTCTACTGAGCTTTTTGTGTATCTCCTCCAACCTCCTTGAGAAGAGATTACTTCTATCAGTCCGTATACACCCATATGCCCCAACTTTATAAGCTTCCCCTTCTGTCCTCTTTATGATCCCCCAGCCTAAAGTAGCCGTTCCCGGGTCGATTCCCAAAACAACCACATTCTTCACCTAAAAGTTAACTTATGATTTTCAAGTCACCTTTTCCATTATCTCCTTCGGTATATCGAAGTTGGCATATACATTCTGAACATCATCATTATTATCCAACCCATCCATGAGTCTCAGCATCTGCTCGGCCTTGCTTCCCTCAAGTTTAACATAGGTCTGCGGTAGCATAGTTATCTCCGCAGAATTTATCTCAATATTTTTCTCCTCCAATGAAGTCTTTACCTTTTCAAAATCCTGGGGCTGAGTGATTATCTCGAAAAGGTCCTCGTCATCCGACTTCACATCTTCCGCGCCAGACTCCAGGGCTATTTCTATCAGTTCTTCTTCTCTTACTTTACTCTTATCTACAGAAATGTATCCCTTCTTGTTAAACATCCAGCTCACACACCCAGCATCTCCCAAGTTCCCCCCATGTCTGGAGAACGCTTTTCTTACCTCTGCAGTTGCACGGTTCTTATTGTCGGTGGTTACTTCTACTAAAACTGCAACTCCGCCCGGACCATAACCCTCGTAAACCAGTTCTTCATAATTTACGCCTGGCAACTCTCCAGTACCACGCTGAACTGCCTTCTTAATATTGTCCCGGGGCACATTGACAGCCCTGGCTTTGTCGATGACAACTCTCAAACGGGGATTTCCAGCAGGATCGCCCCCTCCCTGCCTTGCTGCCACAGTGATCTCCCTTATAATCTTACTGAAAATCTGGCCTTTTTTGGCGTCTACAATTGCTTTTTTATGCTTTATTCCGGCCCACTTAGAATGTCCGGACATTTCTCAAATATCTCCTTTGGATAATGTGAACGAGTAGGTAAATTGCCTCAGAGTGTATTATTTTTTATTATTTTATCATAAAACCTTAACCTTTGTAAAGAGAAAATCCGTGATAAACAACTCTTCAGAAGCAGCTAAGGTGCCCTACATGTTACATGTAATAAGCCTTAACTACGCAATGCCTAAATTCTGAAGGTAGCCTCGGGAACTGATGACATCTTCTCTCAATGAGATGTCATGAGGTTCCAGTACTTTGATGGTGTGATGGTTCAAATAGGAACTAACGATTTCAAAGTTTATCTCGCCGTTTCCAGGACTGTGATGGTCGGAAAAGCCAATTATATCATGGAGATGAATTCCCAGCAATTTGTCAGAATACTCCTTCAAAAAACTTTCATCTGAGTCTACTAAACCCAGCTTCTGGGCAACCCGAGCGTGGCCGGTATCGTGCCAATAATAAACATTCTTACCTGGAAAATGTTCCAAGATTAATCTTATCTCTTCAAAACTCGGAATTTCATGATGGAAAAATCTATTCTCCATGCCGAGTTTTATATTGAATCTCTCTGAATAATTACTAATTTCCTCTAAGCTCTTTAGTGTATTTGAAAAGTACACAGCCTTTTCCTTCTCCCGTCGATTGAGTACCTCCGATATCAATTTTTTACACAGACCTCTCTTTCCCTGAGCACAATAGTTAAAAATCTCTTTTGCTCGGCTTTCTATTGCTACCTCTCCTGCATGAATAACCACTGCCTCTGCATTCAAAAGATGAGCGAAATCAATGGTTCTCTTGGTAAGCTCAACTGCCTTCTTCCTCTCTTCACCATCACACGAAGAGAGGAGATAAGCACCCATAAGGGACCGACCTGATGGGACTTTAGTGAGTTTGGGGCAAAAATTATGTAAGGACACAATTTTAATTTTTCCTTTTTTGTAAAGAACTAATATTTCATCGAGCATTTGTTCAGTCACCTCGACATTCAATTCTATTGCCGAAAATCCCATGTCTATAATTTCTTCAACTAAGCTTTTCCCGTTCTGATATCTTTTTACATTCCAGGCAGTAGATAGAGCCAACAATGTTCTTCCCTCCAAATAATTCAGACAAAAGACTTTAGACACGTCGCAAGATTCAGACTGATCTTTCGAACTAAAGAACTAAGCGGCCCATGTAGGTCATCTTCCTTCCTCCTTTGCCCTTTGGTAAGCTTCAATCAGAGGCTGACTAACATTTGCTGGTGCTTCTTCATAATTGGAAAATTTCATTTTATGTTCTCCACTTCCCTTGGTCAATGAGCGGAGGTCTGTAGCATAATTGAAAAGTTCTCCCTGCGGAACCAATGCTTTTATCACCTGTTTCTTGCCCTCACGGTTCATGCCCAAAACTCTCCCCCGTCGGGTATTTAGATCTCCCATTACACTGCCCATGAACTGCTCAGGAACAATCGCTTCCACTTCCATAATCGGCTCTAAAATAAAAGGCTGTGCCTGCTCCACCCCTCTGCGCAGTGCCATGCTACCAGCGATCTCGAAGGCTAAATTAGAAGAGTCGACTTCGTGGAAACTACCATCGTAAAGAGTCACTTTGATATCCACTACAGGATAGCCAGCAATTACTCCCCTTTCCATGGATTGTTTAATTCCCTTCTCCACAGCGGGAATATATTGACTGGGAATTGCACCGCCAAAAATCTTATTAACAAATTCAAATCCTCTACCTTTTTCCAAAGGTTCGGTTTTAATCCAGCAATCGCCATACTGACCACGGCCTCCGGACTGTCTCTTATATTTTCCCTGAACCTTAGCAGCACCGCGAATGGTCTCCTTATAGGCAATCTTAGGTCTTCTCAATTCTACCTCCGCGCCATATCTCGTCTTGACTCTTCTCGACATAATTTCTAACTGGAGACTGCCCATTCCAGATAAAATCATTTCTTTCGTTTCTTTATTTATCTCATACTTAAGAGTAGGATCTTCACGGATGGCTGTAGATAAGGCATTGGCTATCTTCTCTTCTTCACCTTTCGATTTGGGATAGATAGCCATGTTTACGACTGGTTCCGGAAAGCTTATCTCGGGGATGGAGATCCTATTTTTTGGGTCACAGAGCACATCGTTCGTCCTGGTCTCCTTCAGCTTAACAACCGCGATGATCTCCCCTACCTCTCCTTCCTTCGTGTCAATACGCGTTTTTCCGCGCACAAAGGCAATTTGACCCAATCTTTCAGAGGAACCTTTGGTGTTATTAAAGACGTCCAACCCAGATGATATTTTACCTGAATATATCTTTAAGTAGTTTATTATCCCCAGATGAGGCTCAGAAAAAGTCTTAAACACCAATGCTGAAAACGGCCCATTTGGATCAATCCTAACCTTTCTCTCTATTTCAATAGGCGAAGGTGCATACTCTACCAGAAAGTCTAAAAGTTGACCGATGCCAATATTTCGCAACCCGGAACCACAAAGAACAGGCACGATTTTGTGCTCAATAATTCCTTTCTTGAGAGCTTCCCTCGTCTCTTCAGCGCTCAATTCTTGACCTTCCAGATACTTCTCAATCAGCGTGTCTTCTGAAGAAGCGATTACCTCGACCAATTTTTCTCTATATTCTTTAGCTTTTGCTGCCATTTCTTCGGGTATTTCCACCTCTTTTCCTTCAACTATGGCCTTGTTAATAATCAGATTAATTACTCCGGAAAACTCGTTACCGGAACCGATCGGAATAGAGATCGGCGCAATATTGGGAGTTAATTTCTCTTTCAAACTTTCCATTACTCTATCGAAATTGACATTCTCCTTATCCATGCGGTTAATGAAGATTATAGGTGGTTTTTTACTTTTCTGAACATATTCCCAGCTCTTTTCAGTCCCCATCTCTACACCATTAGCAGCACAAATGTTAACAATGGAAGTTTCCACAACGTAAAGAGCTCCCATCACTTCACCAACAAAATCGGCATACCCGGGAGTATCGATGATGTTAATTTTTTTATCTTTCCATTCGCAGAAGGCGATCGACGAATTGATGGAAATCTTCCTCTCAATCTCATCCGGGTTGTAATCGCAGACGGTATTGCCAGACTCTACTTTCCCTAACCTATCTATAGCCTTCGCTGAAAATAAAATTGCCTCGGCCAATTGGGTTTTTCCTGTTGACCCACTACCCACTATAGAGATATTTCTTAGATCTTCCACTTTATACTTCTTCATAGGATCTCCCTCATGTAAATTTAATCACATTGAATTTTATTTTATGACAAATTAATTTAGGTGTCAAGTTAAAAATCCATGAGTATCGCTACCGTCGTAAGAAAGAAAATAAAAAAGGAACCCAGCTAAAAATCGGATTCCTTAATAGAGCTTGTCCAATCTGATTTCTACTCTTAGATCCCCAAGCTCAGGTTTACGCCGCCGGCGTAAGTAAGTTCATCTGCAAAACCAATCTCGCCCTTTATTGAAAGAAAAGGATAGAAGGATATTTTCCCACCTAAAAAGGGGCTAATGTCGCCACTGCTTCCCTTTCCCTTATCACCTTCCTCGTCCTTCCATCTTACCCAATTGTGAAAGAATTTCACTCCACCATAAGGTGTTACCATTCCTATTTTCTTGCTTGCCATCACGCTTCCTTGCAACTCTGTAGTATCCAATTTAAAATCATTTTCGGTGCCATTTTCTTTCGTTAGGTAAGAAGAGGAATGAGTAAGCCCCAAAGCAAAAGATACGGCTGGTAGAATAACGATGTCTCCCAACATGACATACCTTATCCCACCCCCATACAATGCGTCATCGATTTTCCCCTCATAAGAGGTACTCCCATTTTTCAATTCAGAACCTATGATTCCTGCCAAACCATAAACTTCCAGCCCCAAGGATGGTCGAATAGTAAATTTTATGTTGACTTTCTGAGAAATATAGTCAAAAGGTGTTTCGTGGCCGGTGATAACCAGTTTAAGCTTTTGTGTTGAATGGGCATAGTAAACTTCTGTATTAAATCCTCCAATACTGGTAGGTGTCACCCAAGGCATCACTTCTGTTGCCAGCCCAAAGGAACAAATACCATAAATTAATCCAAAGCTCAAAATAAAAATTTGAGCTATTCTCATATCTTCTCCTCATGCCAAAAATAACTTCTATATAACAAAAAACCCTGGCGATGTCCTACTCTTCCATACCGTTACCAGTACAGTACCATCAGCGCTGGAGGCCTTAACTTCTGTGTTCGGGATGGGAACAGGTGTTTCACCTCCGCCATAATCGCCAGGGGAAAACGTTTAATAAAATCAAATAGTATGGTCAAGTCTCACGACCGATTAGTACCAGTAAGCTAAACTCATCACTGAGCTTACACCTCTGGCCTATCAACCTTGTAGTCTCCAAGGGGTCTTCAGCTCCGATTACTCGGAGGGGATATCTAATCTTGAGGCGAGCTTCACGCTTAGATGCTTTCAGCGTTTATCTCATCCGAACATAGCTACCCAGCTGTGCTCTTGGTAGAACAACTGGTACACCAGAGGTTCGTCCAACCCGGTCCTCTCGTACTAGGGTCAGCTCCTCTCAGATATCCTGCGCCCGCAACAGATAGGGACCGTACTGTCTCACGACGTACTGAACCCAGCTCACGTACCGCTTTAATTGGCGAACAGACAAACCCTTCCCACCTACTTCAGCAGGAGGATGCGATGAGCCGACATCGAGGTGCCAAACCTCCCCGTCGATGTGAACTCTCGGGGGAGATAAGCCTGTTATCCCCGGGGTAGCTTTTATCCGTTGAGCGACGGCAATTCCACACTAAACCGCCGGATCACTAAGCCCTGCTTTCGCACCTGCTCCCCATGTCTGGGTCACAGTCAGGCTCCCTTATGCCTTTGCACTCGACACGTGATTTCTATTCACGCTGAGGAAACCTTTGGACGCCTCCGTTACTTTTTAGGAGGCAACCGCCCCAGTTAAACTGCCCACCTAACACTGTCCCCCGACCGGATTCACGGCCGCGGGTTAGGACCACAGAACAATAAGGGTGGTATTCCAAGGTTGACTCCATTCCAACTAGCGTCGGAACTTCACAGTCTCCCACCTATCCTCTACAAATTATCCCACAATCCAATATTAAGCTACAGTAAAGCTCCCGGGGTCTTTCCGTCCCGTTGCGGGTACCCGGCGTCTTCACCGGGATCACAATTTCGCCGAGTCTCTCGTTGAGACAGCGCCCAGATCGTTACGCCATTCGTGCGGGTCGGAACTTACCCGACAAGGAATTTCGCTACCTTAGGACCGTTATAGTTACGGCCGCCGTTTACTGGGGCTTAGGCTCAAAGCTTTTCCCCCCGACAAGTCGGGGGAATAACCTCTCCCCTTAACCTTCCAGCACCGGGCAGGCGTCAGACCCTATACATCCTCTTACGAGTTAGCAGAGTCCTGTGTTTTTGTTAAACAGTCGCCTGGGCCATTTCACTGCGACTCCGATAGCCCGTAAAGGCGTATCGGAGCACCCCTTCTTCCGAAGTTACGGGGTTAATTTGCCGAGTTACTTAACGAGAGTTCTCTCGAGCGCCTTAGGATTCTCACCCCGTCTACCTGTGTCGGTTTGCGGTACGGATGCCAGAATGGCTCACTGAAAGGCTTTTCCTGGCAGTGCGGTTGAACCAGTTCCTCCGATCTTCATCGGAATCCCCATCACCCCGATTTTATCAGGGCTTGAACTCTGAATTCCACCTCAGAGATGGTCTACCCCCCTGCGTCACCTCACAGCTTTTGGCGCCAATCTGGCAGTGTCCGAATATTAACGGACTGCCCATCGTCTACGCTTTTCAGCCTCGACTTAGGACCGACTAACCCTGAGCAGATTAGCTTTACTCAAGGAAACCTTAGACTTTCGGCGTCCCGATTTCTCATCGGGATTTTCGCTACTCATACCGGCATAATCACTTCCGTTTCGTCCAGCAGTCCTCACGGTCTGCCTTTATCCTACCACGGAACGCTCCCCTACCACACGCCAGTCAATGATACGGACCAACGCATCCACCGTTTCGGTTATAGACTTAGCCCCGGAAATTGTCGGCGCAAGACCACTTAACCAGTGAGCTGTTACGCACTCTTTAAAGGATGGCTGCTTCTGAGCCAACTTCCTGGCTGTCTGGGTAATCTTACATCCTTTACCACTTAGTCCATATTTAGGACCTTAACGGATGGTCTGGGCTGTTTCCCTCTCGACTATGGAGCTTATCCCCCACAGTCTGACTCCTGTAATTTATCCCGATAAATCGGGACCACGATGGTATTCGGAGTTTGGTTAGATTTGGAAGCCCGGAAAGGCCCCTACTCTATCCAGTGCTCTACCCCCATCGCTTCAGTTACAAGGCTAGCCCCAAAACTATTTCGGGGAGAACCAGCTATCACCAAGTTAGATTGGCCTTTCACCCCTATCCACAGCTCATCTAGTGATTTTTCAACATCAAACAGTTCGGGCCTCCACCCCGTTTTATCGAGGCTTCACCCTGTCCATGGATAGATCACTTGGCTTCGGGTCTATTTAGTGCAACTTATCGCCATTTTAAGACTAGCTTTCGCTACGGCTCCTTCCAATTTAAAGGAATTAACCTCGCTACACTAAATAACTCGCCGGTTCATTCTACAAAAGGCACACTCTCACCCATCTCAGACATCGGACAGTAGTCATCGAACAACAGACTTTAAAAGGTAAAACCTTAAAAAGTCTAAAGTCTTAGTCTAAAGCCCTCAGTCTGATATAGGGCTCGAATTGCTTGTAGGCACACAGTTTCAGGTTCTATTTCACTCCCGTTCCCGGGTCCTTTTCACCTTTCCCTCACGGTACTAGTACACTATCGGTCACCAGAGAGTATTTAGCCTTAGCCGGTGGTCCGACTAGATTCCCACAAGATTTCTCGTGTCCCGTGGTACTCGGGAACTTAGTCAAAAAAGTGCATATCTTTTCGTCTACAGGACTGTCACCTTCTCTGGTTAACCTTTTCCAGGACTATTCGACTAAGACATACATTGGTAACTTCTCTCCATCACGTACAACAGGACGACTAAGCCCCTCTACCCCGCTTGTACAACGGGTACGTCCTATCACGCACAAGCAGTTTAGGCTGTTTCCATTTCGCTCGCCACTACTGAGGAAATCGAATTCTCTTTCTTTTCCAGAGGTTACTGAGATGTTTCACTTCGCCTCGTTGCCTCTCCAATTCTATTTTATTCAAATTGGAGTCTCCGATTATTAACCGGAGCGGTTTCCCGATTCGGAAACCCCCGGGTCAAAGGATGTTTACTCCTCACCGGGGATTATCGCAGTTAACCACGTCCTTCTTCGGCTTCTGGTGCCAAGGCATCCACTATGCGCCTTTGGTAACTTGACCATACTACTTAATTTTACTCGACGATATATTGAATCCACCTGCATAATAGCAGGGTACCCTTTATTTGTCAAAGAGCAAATAAATATAAGAAACAAAATGTAAGTGAAAAATTCTCCCCACTTACACCCTATATCTTTCTACTTGTCTTTTTTATCTGGTGGAGAATACCGGACTTGAACCGGTGACCTCCTCGGTGCAAGCGAGGCGCTCTCCCAACTGAGCTAATTCCCCATGTAGATGCGCAGAATATTTCTTAACTTATAAACTGGGCCAGACCCACAAAAAAGGCAGATGAAGGAAACGAGTTCTCACTTACCCCTGCCTCTTTGGTGGGCCTTTCTGGGTTCGAACCAGAGACCTCTACCTTATCAGGATAGCGCTCTAACCAACTGAGCTAAAGGCCCTTTCTGAATTGACCTAAGATTTATATAGTTAATATAAACTTTTTCTTATATAACTGAGCCTTTTAGCCTCCTATTAACATTTATTAAAATTAAATAGGAGCTGAAGCCAAAAACCCTGAAATCTTCTCCTTAGAAAGGAGGTGATCCAGCCGCACCTTCCGGTACGGCTACCTTGTTACGACTTCACCCCAATCGCCAATCATACCTTGGGTACCTGTCTCCCCGGCCGAAGGTCGGGGTTAACTCAGCAACTTCTAGTACAATTGACTTTCGTGGTGTGACGGGCGGTGTGTACAAGGCCCGGGAACGTATTCACCGTGACGTGCTGATTCACGATTACTAGCGATTCCGACTTCATGAAGGCGAGTTGCAGCCTTCAATCCGAACTGGGGCCTGGTTTCTGAGATTGGCTCCCCCTCGCGGGTTTGCTACTCTTTGTACAGGCCATTGTAGCACGTGTGTAGCCCTGGGCATAAAGGCCATGCGGACTTGACGTCGTCCTCACCTTCCTCCCCGTTATCCGGGGCATTTTCCCTAGAGTCCCCAGCATTACCCGATGGTAACTAGGAATGAGGGTTGCGCTCGTTGCGGGACTTAACCCAACATCTCACGACACGAGCTGACGACAGCCATGCAGCACCTGTGCACCCGTCCTTTCGGACTGTACCATTTCTGGCACACTCGAGTACATGTCAAGCCCAGGTAAGGTTCTTCGCGTTGCATCGAATTAAACCACATGCTCCACCGCTTGTGCGGGCCCCCGTCAATTCCTTTGAGTTTCAACCTTGCGGTCGTACTCCCCAGGCGGGGCACTTAATGCGTTAGCTTCGGCACCGACGGGGTCGAATCCGCCAACACCTAGTGCCCATCGTTTACGGCGTGGACTACCAGGGTATCTAATCCTGTTCGCTCCCCACGCTTTCGCGTCTCAGTGTCAGTTTTAGGCCAGAGAGCCGCCTTCGCCACCGGTGTTCTTCCTAATATCTACGCATTTCACCGCTACACTAGGAATTCCGCTCTCCTCTCCTACACTCAAGTTAACCAGTTTCAAATGCAGGTTCCGAGTTGAGCTCGGAATTTTCACATCTGACTTAGCTAACCACCTACACGCCCTTTACGCCTAGTAATTCCGAACAACGCTTGCACTCTCCGTGTTACCGCGGCTGCTGGCACGGAATTAGCCAGTGCTTCCTCTGGCGGTACCGTCATTCCCGATTTCTCGGGAGTTCTTCCCGCCTGACAGAACTTTACATCCCGAAGGACTTCATCGTTCACGCGGCGTCACTGCGTCAGGGTTTCCCCCATTGCGCAAGATTCCCCACTGCTGCCTCCCGTAGGAGTCTGGACCGTATCTCAATTCCAATGTGGCCGAACACCCTTTCAGGCCGGCTACTGATCGTTGCCTTGGTAGGCCGTTACCCTACCAGCTAGCTAATCAGACGCGGACTCATCCCTGAGCGACCTCCGAGAATCGAAAACCTTTTACTACTGAATCATGCGATTCTGTAGTCTTAGGCGGTATTAGCTCCGCTTTCGCAGAGTTATCCCCCACTCAGGGGCAGATTATCCACGTGTTACTCACCCGTTTGCCACTATCCAGTATTTTCTTTGAGAATCATGAGTATTGCTACGCAATCAACTCATTGAAAATACTGCACCGTGCGACTTGCATGTGTTAAGCGCGCCGCCAGCGTTTGTTCTGAGCCAGGATCAAACTCTCCATGGAAATTTACTCAACACCTTGAATTGACCAGGGTTATCTGGCTCCAATGCTCCTATTTTGATTTCAAAGAACTAACCATCCATTTTAATGATACCATATGATTACTACTCTGTCAAGACCCCTTTTATTCATTCACAAAAACCGAACAAAAATAGGAAAGAATACATCCTTGTGTTATATTCCTGTAACTAAAATTTATGATTGGGAAATAGATGTTGGCTTTTAAAGAAAAGAGCGCGAAGGTAACCTTGGCGGGATCTAAATTCTTTCGGAGAGCAAAGTTGTTTTCTCCGACGCATCCCTCCCTTCTTTCAATGAAATAATAACAAAGTTTTTCTTACTTGTCAAGTGGTTTTTTAAATTTATTTCACAAAACCCTGCTCGCGGTTATCAATTTCCAGTAATTTCAAAAATTCTTTATTTGACTTGGTTGTCTGCAGTTTCTCCAGCAAAAACTCCATCGATTCAACCACGTTCAATGAGCCCAAAGCCTTTCGCAGAAGCCACACTTTGTTCAATTCATCTTCAGAAAGAAGGAGCTCCTCCTTTCTCGTCCCAGAACGGTGAATATCAATTGTAGGAAATATTCTTTTGTCAACTAATCTACGATCAAGATTGGCTTCCATATTACCTGTCCCTTTAAATTCTTCAAATATGACATCGTCCATCCGGCTTCCTGTATCAACCAGTGCCGTGGCAATGATCGTCAGGCTGCCCCCTTCTTCAATATTGCGGGCAGCACCAAAAAAACGCTTGGGCTTCTGGAGAGCGTTAGAATCTAAGCCGCCCGACAACACCCTACCAGAGGATGGAGTTACGGTATTGTAAGCCCTAGCTAAACGGGTTATGCTATCCAGCAAGATGACCACATCTCTTTTATGTTCAACCAGCCTCTTTGCTTTTTCCATAACCATTTCTGCTACTTGAATGTGGCGATCCGCCGGCTCATCAAAGGTTGAAGAAATCACTTCTGCTTTTACCGACCTTTGCATATCAGTAACTTCTTCAGGTCTTTCATCTATGAGCAATACTATTAGAGCGATCTCTGGATGGTTGCTCGTAATACTATTTGCAATTTGCTGCAATAGAATAGTTTTCCCAGTTCGCGGTGCAGCAACAATCAACCCTCTCTGTCCCTTTCCAATGGGAGTCAAAATGTCCATTACTCGCATGGATACTTCCGTAGGTTTAGTTTCTAATCTAATTCGTTCATTTGGATAAAGGGGAGTCAGATTATCGAATAGTAAGCGCTCACGAATATTCTCCGGATTTTCGCTATTGACCGCTTCTACTCGTAAGAGGGCAAAGAAACGTTCACCCTCTTTTGGCGGACGTACCTGGCCAGAGACAGTGTCGCCCTTATTTAGACCGAAACGCTTAATTTGTGAAGGAGAAATATAGATGTCATCCGGGCCTGGCAAGTAATTGTTGTTCGGAGACCTCAAGAAACCGAAACCATCGGGCAAAATTTCAAGCACCCCTTCATCGAATAGTAGCCCGTTAGATTCAGCTTGGCCATGCAAAATTTTGAAAATTAAATCCTGCTTTCGAAGGCCAGATATCCCTTCTACCTTCAACTCTTTTGCTTTCTTTGTTAAATCTGCTATGGTCATCTTGGACAGCGCACTTATATCTAATGGGGTTTTCTCCATTATCCATTCCTCCTTATTTTATATAATAAAATTTTCTGGAAAGCGTTAAAGCAAAGGGAAAATGTCTAGGATTTGATAAATAGGATTACGTTGAGGAATGCTTACGTCGGTTTGCTATTATTATATTACAACACTTTACAGATTTTGTCAATAATTATTTTTAAGAGGTCATCTCAAAGCCAAAATACAGCATAATATGAGAAAACTAATTCCTAGGTCCAGGACGCAGCAAAGTCGATAATCTCTTTAAATATGGATTACAAGTAGCTAACTATTATGCCTGAAACCTAATGCGCTCGATCGGGAAAGTCGAAGGGAGTAATAGGCTCCACCTTCTCGCTTTTCCTTTCTTTACTTTTCCCTTTCCTTTTAAAATACCCTACAGGCAGACCACTGTCTCCGTGAGTGTCAACACCAATAAGCTCCCAGTCGTCCTTTCCAAGATTATTAAGAAATTCTTCCTGCTCAGCAAAAGTAGGCATTCCTTTCTTCTTTATCCTCTCTAGTTCAAACTCCTTAAATGATTTTAAAGCTTCTAGTTCGCTCCCAGGACTCAGTCCCTGGGGATAGAATCTCTCACAGAAGTCCCTAAATTCTTCACTTTCTACTCCCAGCTCTTCCCAATCCCGAAGAGCCGTAGTATAAAATCTTGCTCTTTCCTCTGGCATAAGGAACATTACCTTGTATTCCCATTTAGTTTTCCCTCCTAATACAAAGCCAGTGAACAGAAAGATTCCCAGAACCAAAATTATCCCCGTCGACACTTTCTTCATCTTCGGCCTCCTTCGCATTTTCTCTGCAATAAACAAAAATTTGTCCCCAAATAATTTCCCTCTTTCTCCATTCGAACGAAATTGGTTCTACTCGACATTCTCCTTCATTACTTTCGCTATCTCGAACGCAACAAAGTCTAATCTGTCCTCAGCTTCATCGAGAATCTCCACGCTCCACTTGCCTCCCCATTCAGGTAGAAATGTTTTGTAGTTCCAGGTGCGGTGTCTTGGATATTTAATAGGAAGTACCACTTCTACCATCCTTTCTTCAACATATTACCAGCCGTGAATAACCCCCGTTGGCTCATCCGCTCTTCTGACGCAAGTACAATAGTCAATTTTGAGATTGGAATATTATGTAAAAGTCCAGGTGAACGGTCATAAGAACAATCTATTTAAGATTATCTTCTACTAAGCTTTTTAACTCTTGCAAATTGGGTAGGGTATTAGCATCGGCAAGGTAAATTCCACGCTGAGTTCCTTCCCTCCAAGCTAAATATAATACCTTCTCCTGAGTGGGTGAGAATACGGGGTTTGTATTTCCATAGTGTTTTTCACTTACAATTTTATGTTTATTTCGACCATTAATATCAACTATATAGATTCCTTTCCAACCGAACAATGCTTCACCAGGCGTTCGGCGGTGAGGTTTACCACTGCTCAAGAATAGTATCTTCTTTCCATCTGGAGAGAAGGATGGGAATTTATTATAGGACTTATCACTCACAATACACTTCTCATTTCTTCTTCTAATGTCATACGTATAGATTCCGCTATTATCCAGCGCATCAATCCTCCCATCTTTATTAGTATCTCTACGCCTGCTTAAATAGACGATTTTAGTCCCGGCCGGGGAAAAAACGGGAAAAGAGTTACTGTATCTATCACTTGCAATCTCCTGTTCATTTCTGCCATCACTATCTATAATATATATAGCACTATTATCACGCAGATCAATCCGGCCGTCCCTGTTAGTATCTCTTCTCCAGCAGGCATAAACTATCTCTTGACCATCGGATGAAAAAGAAGGAAAAGTGTTATCGTATTCAGCGCTGACTATTTCTTTTTCATTTTTACCATCGATATCTATCGTATAGATTCCGCTATTGTACCCTCGCCAGCTGACAAATAGAATCTTATCGCCATCCGGAGAAAAGGAAGGGAACTTATTGTGGTACTGGTCAGAAACTATACATTTTTCATATCCTCCATGTAAGTCTTTTGCATATATTCCGGGATTATCAAGTAGATCGATCTTATCATCTGCATTAGTATCCCTTCGCCTGCTCAAATATACTATCTTGCTCCCATCTAGCGAGAAAGAGGGATAAGTATTCTGATAATCATCATTCACAATTTGTCTCTCGTTTTTTCCCTCTACATCAATTATGTAAATTCCAAAATTATCCTTTTGGTCAACCACGCCGTCGCCGTTAGTATCATGTCGAATGCTACAAAAGAGTATCTTGTTTCCATCCGCAGAAAATGCTGGAAAGGCATTGCGATATTCATCGGTTACAATTTTTTTCATACCAGTCAATTCACAGACTTTTTTAATCATCTCCTTTGACGGACCTAAGGTGATTACTTCCCGAAGGGCGTTTTTTGTATTTGCAAGATCTCCATTATTAAGATAGGCCTCTGCTAAAAGATAGTAGGTGTTAATATCTTTTCTTTTGGAAATTGCTATAGAAAACTGCTTAATGGCTTCATCAAAAAATCCCAATTTAAATAGTTCTTGCCCTCTGTTGACTTCCTTAATTTTTCCAAAAAAGCGCATGGAGCTACCCTACATTTAGTAGGTATAATCCGTGTTTACAATAAAAGCATCTTTGATAAGTTCTATGTGATCCGGATAGACAGAAACTACGTCAAATCTAAGATCTTGCCTATATATCTTCTTTTCTTTTAGATATGTTAAAGCTACTTTAGCAAGCTTCTTTTGTTTATGCCAGTCTATTGCCTGTTCAGGTAGACCGTATTCTTTTGTCTTTCGCGTCTTGACTTCCACAAAACAAAGAACGTTTTTGTCTTTAGCAACGATATCGATCTCACCTAGAGAACAACGGTAATTCCTCTCCATAATTTTATATCCTTGCTTTTTTAAGAATTCTACAGATATGTTTTCTCCCCTTTTACCTAAATTTATTCTTTCGTTACTCATTTAGTCTCCTATCTTTAACTCGAGCAGCTTTACCTGTTTTCTTACGTAAATAATACAGTTTTGCCCGCCGAACCCTTCCTTTCTTAATAACATTTATCTTTTCAATCTGGGGAGAATGGAGAGGAAAGATCCTTTCCACTCCTATACCATAAGAAAGCTTCCGGACGGTGAAAGTTTGACTTACGGCTCTTCCTGAACGGCTAATCACCACCCCCTCAAAGGTGTGAACCCTTTCGCTCCCGCCTTCGAAAAATTTTGAAATGACCCGCACTGTATCCCCCACGCTGAACTGTGGTAGGTCCTTTTTTAGCATCCCACCAGTTACTTTGTTCGCCAAACTATCCATAAACCCCACCCTTACATAACCACAAGTTTATCTATTCGCATCCTCAGGAAGTGATCGAGTTGCAACCGTATCACTTTGTTTTTCTTCTAAGTTCCTCTAAGACTTTTTGATCTTCCGCAGAAAGCCTTATTTTTTCTAAAAGATCTGGTTTTTTCTTCAAAGTGTTTTCTAGCGATTTTTGTCTTCGCCACTTTCTAATTCGGCTATGGTTACCTGATAGAAGAAGGGCGGGAACAGACTTTCCTCTAAACCTTCGGGGACGAGTGTAATGCGGATAATCTAATAATCCCTGGTAAAAGGAATCGTTCTCAAAAGACTCCCTTTTATTTAAAACCCCTGACAATAGCCTTACCAAGGAATCGATAATCACCATTGCCGGCAATTCTCCACCCGTCAAAACATAATCGCCAATTGAAACCTCATCAGTAATTAAGTTCTCCTTGACTCGCTCGTCCACTCCCTCATAATGCCCACAGATAAAGAGCAAGTGCTCCTCCCGTGAAAGTTCCTTTGCTTTATCCTGGTCGAAGGTTTCTCCTTGAGGAGTCAAAAGAATAATGCGAACTCTAGGTTTTGCCTTTGCACTGCCCACGATTTTTTCCACAGCCCGAAATATAGGCTCGGGTTTCAAAACCATCCCGGCCCCACCACCATAAGAATAATCGTCCACAATGGAGTGTTTATTTAAAGCAAAGTCACGCAAATTATGTATGCTAATCTTAACAATGTTTTTCTGTTGCGCCCGTTTTAAGATACTTTCCTGAATTATCCCTTCGAACATTCGTGGAAATATAGTTATTACATCGACTTGCATCTTTGTCTTCAATTATAGTCCCTCGGGAAAATCGATTATCATTCTTTTCTTATTAATGTTTATTTCCTTAACCCATTTTCTTAAGGCGGGAAACAGAGTTTCTTTGCTGTCCTCTTTGATTACATAGATATCGTTTGCCCCTGTAGCAAAGATATCCACAATTTTTCCAAGCCTGCGAAGGCCTATTTTGTCTTCCGTAAAAACTTCCATTCCCATTAAATCTCGAACATAATAGACTCCCCTCTCTAAGGGAAGTCTCTTGCAAGCAACCTTATATTTCTTTATCTGATCTGCCTGACTTATAGTATCATATCCAGCAAATTTCAGGATAATGAATCCCTTCTGTTCTCTCATGCCAACTATCTGGGCTTCCTTTTTCTCCCCATATGGGCTCACTAAATAGACATTCTTCATAGTTTCTAAAAGACCCCTTCGACCTCTTGCGACGAAGCTTGACAGGGGCAGGTAGGAAATAAGTCTCACTTCACCTTTGCGTCCCTGTATATTAATGATCTCTCCCAAAAAGACTAAGTTTTTATCATTTTCTTCCATTTATTTAATGACCTCGAGCGTGACTCGATGCCCCGACTTCACTGAGCCAGCATTAAGCAATGTGCGAAGTGCCTTAATAGTCCTTCCCTGTTTACCGATTACTTTACCTATGTCTTGCTTTGCTGTGGAGAGCTCCAAAATTATATTTTGTTCTCCTTTTACTTCTTTAACTTTGACCTCTTTGGGGTTATCTACTAATTTTTTAACTATATAAAGAACCAGTTCTTTCAACTTTTTCTCCAAAAAATCACATAATAGTGAGTATTTGATGCCTAATAATTATTCCTTTTCCCTGCGAATTTTCAATAGACTCTTTACTGTTGGTGAAAGCAACGCACCCTTCTCTATCCAAGCCCTAATCTTTTCTTGCAAGAAAGTGACCTTCTCCCTGCCCCCCCCGCAGGGGTTGTAATGTCCAAGAATTTCTAATACTCGTCCATCCCTTCTCTTTCTCGAATCAACTGCCACAATAGTGTAGAAGGGACGCTTGTGTGTCCCGATTCTCTTCAATCTAATCATTATTGACATGTTTCCTCCCTTTGAGATCAGCAACAATAAAATCCCAGTTTTTCTCTCGTCATTTACTTACTGGCGGCTCTCCTCTGAGAGAGGTCGCACAATTTGCGAAGATTCTCAATTGCTTTCCTGGGATTGGGTGAGCCGAAAATATACTCACCAGCGACCAGAATATTTGCGCCGCTATCTATTGCGGACTGCGCAGTTTCAAGATTGATTCCACCGTCAACTTGAATATCTACATCGAGTCGACTTTTTAAAATGTAGTCCCGGAGCTGAGCAATCTTGGGTAAGACAGAACTAATGAACGTCTGCCCCCCATAGCCCGGCTCTACTGTCATCAACAGGGCCATATCGATTTGATTTAAGTGCTCCAACAAAGACTCAATGGGCGTCTGGGGATTGAGAGCCACTCCAACTTCCAATCCCTCCTTTTTAATTGCTTTAATTTCCTCTCTAAGATTAATACAAGCTTCTGAGTTAACTGTAATAATTTTTGCTCCAGCCTGAGCAAAGACAGATATAAATTTCTCAGGATTCTCTATCATCAGGTGGACGTCGAGTGGAAGTTTGGTTATCCCCTTTATGGAACTGACGACCCTAGGTCCAAAGGAAATATTGGGAACGAAGTGACCATCCATAATATCGAGATGTAACATATCAGCTCCCGCTTCTTCTATAAGCGAAATCAACTCCTTTAAGTTAGTAAAGTCGCAGCTTAGAATAGAAGGAGCAATCCTAATCACAATTCTATCTCCTCTACCAGAATACTGTTAACAAATATTCTCGCTTTTGCTTTCCCCAAAACTTGTATGGGCAATGAAATCTTCGTCCCAGGAGAATGCATTTTATGGTACACTTCCCTTTCACCTTGGCCATCCACTACCACAATGAGAACATCCTTATCTAAAACTCCCTGGGAAACCTCATAATATATCATTGCTTCACGGATTATTTTGTGCACTGCGCTTTTCTTTGCTACAGTTACTTTGACTATAGTATCTTCATCGATGATTTCATCCCAGTGAGGTTCTTGTTTTAAAATAGTCCCTTCGGGAACGTTATCATTTACAGTTTCTTTAATTTCACCTAGGGGTAAATTCATATCTCGCAATATCTTCCGGGCGCTGCGAATATTTTGGCCAAGCAGATTGACCATTAAAGGCACCTCTGCTTCTCTGGCTGGACCAAGACTTACTACCAGATTAATCATGCTTCCCCTAGCAACGATCTCTTCAGGTGAAGGATCTTGCGCTATTACAAAGTCTTTTTTTATCTCCTCCGAGTAAATTCCTGTCTCCTCGCCCAGAACCAATCCTGCCTGACGGAGGAGAATCTTTGCCTCGCGTAGAGACTTCCCTACAAGCTGAGTAACGAAGATAACCTGACCGCCAGAACTAACGGTAACTTTAATAACTTTTCCTTCCTTCACTACCGACCCTGGCAGCGGCTCCTGGAAAATAATACTGCCATCTGGTATATTCTCATTATATTGTTCACCAACTTTCTTAATATATAAGTCCTGGTCACTTAAAATCTGGAGAGCCTGCCCCACAGTCTTTCCGGTCAGATCAGGAACCATAACCTCTTTCTTCTGATGAACAACTACCCCCATCAGTTGGTTGAAGATGAGAATTCCAAATACTATAGAGGCGGAAGTAGCCAGAATGAGCTTAATAAATTTTTTTATCCCCTGTTGGAGAGAAAAAAAACCAAGTAAGATAACAGAAATTAGAATTAGAATCCCTAATATTACTTTCATCAGTTGACCTTTAACGATAAGCTCTTCACATTCTTACCATCCGACATGCAAACATGCCATCCATGTGGTGGCGATGAGGATAAATCTTCAAGAAACCATTTTCATCAACAACCTCTTCTTTAGAAACAGGAAGATAGGGCTTAACTGATTCCAGATGGAATAATGGTCTCTCTTTTAAGAATTTCTCAATAACTTTCTCGCCCTCTTCCGGTTCCAAACTGCAGACTACATAAACTAAAACACCTTTTGGTTTAACGCATAAAGAGACCTCATCTAAAATTACAGATTGCAACTGCGGCATTTTGACCAGAGTCTCCCGATAATCTCTATTCCAACGAACCTCCGGCTGACTCTGGATAATTCCCAGACTGGAGCAAGGGACATCCACAAGGCATCGGTCAACTTTTTTAGAATAAACCGAACTGGCCTTAGATGCATCCAAAAGCTCCACTTTCACATTGGTTACTCCCAAGCGCATACAGTTTTCTTTAATCATCTCCAATCGAGGTTTACGGATATCTAAAGCAATAATTGAACCCCTATTTTTCATAAGTTCTGCCATATGTGTAGTTTTTCCGCCCGGGGCCGCACAAGCGTCCAACACAGTCTCCCCAGGCCTGGGTGCAAGAATATAACTGATGAGTTGAGAACTCTCTCCCTGGACAGTAAATAGCCCCTTCCTAAAAGATTCCAATTGAGTCAGAGAGATAAAATCTCTTATTTTCAGTCCCCTAGGAGCAACTGAGCTCACCTCCACTTTCAAATCTTCATCTTCCAGGGCACGGATAAGATCTTCCCGGGTAGTTTTCAGTGTGTTTGTGCGAATAGAAAGGGGGGGTGCTTGATTATTGACTTCGCATAACTGAATTGTTTCCTTTTCGCCGAATCGCGACAGCCACCGTGTAATTAACCATTGTGGATGAGAGTACCTTATGGAAAGATAGTGGGATAGATTTTTTTGTTGGTCAGGATAGATAATATTTTCTATATTATCACTAACTGCACGTAGTACTGCATTGACCAGTGAAACGATACCGCTGTGTTCAAATTCCTTGCTCATCTCCACTGTCTCGTTAATTGCTGCGTAGGCAGGAATCCTATCGAGATACATTAACTGATAAGCTCCCAACCTCAAAATATTTCTCACATAGGGGGAGAACTCTTCTATCTTTCGCTTTAAGCTATAGGTATTCAATACCCAATCTAAAGTGTTGAGACGGCGAATCACCCCATAGATCAATTCGGTAACTAGTGCCCTATCCTCTTTTGATAATTCGTGAGACGAGAGTGCACTATCTAAAGCAACTCTGCTATAGGCATTTTTTGCCTCAATCTTGTATAGGACTTCTAAAGCAATTCTCCTAGCTGACAATTTCATTTTTTCCCCACATATCACCAACTGTTAGTCGGGCACCCTGAAGATAATCATAAGCCCTCTGGATAGGCTTACCTTCTGGCTGAACCCGAGTAACCAGAAGGCCTCCTTCCCCGCAGGCAACTACAAATCCTTCTCCCTTTCTAATTTCCACAATCTCTCCTGGCTTAGGAAGATCTCCCTTGTTAGCCTCAACGGGTAGTGGCGTAATCTTGGCTTCCAATATCTTCACTTTCTTTCCACCATTTACTTTAATGTAAGTTCCGGGCCATGGATTCAGGGCCCGAATTCGATTGAGTATCTTGCCAGATGAGTCATTCCAATTAATTTTGCCATTTCTTTTCTTCAAGAAAGGCGCATAACTGATGCCAGAGTTATTCTGAGGATGAGCAGAAACTCTACCCTCTCTTATCAAATTGAGTGTCTCTTCCAATAAAATGATCCCTACTTCGCATAATTTGTTCAGTAAGCTCAAATAATTGTCATCGGGGTCTATGGAAATCTTTCTCTGTAAAATAATGTCTCCCGCGTCCACTTCTTCTTTCATAAAGATTGATGATACTCCTGTATAAGAATCGCCGTTAACAAGCGCCCAGTGCACAGGAGCGGGGCCACGGTACTTGGGAAGCAGAGAAAAATGGATATTCACACAACCCTTCCTTGGAATACTCAGTACTTCGGACGACAAGACTTTTCCAAAGGCAACAACCACAATTAAATCTGGGTCTAACTCCCTAACACTTTTCACAAAATTGATGTCGCCAATCCTCTCAGGTTGAAAGAGAGTAAAGTTTCTCTCCAAAGCAAATTTCTTTACTTCCGAGTATTCCAAACGGTGTCCCCGTCCACTAGGGCGATCTCCTTGGGTGACAATGGCTACAATTTCGTCACTCTCCATTATCTTTCTCAAGAACTGGACGGAAAAGTCAGGTGTTCCCATAAAAAAGATACGCAACTTTTCCTCCTAGTCCCAGTTAGGCACTCCCGAGTTTGAGATAGCACGAAGTTACTTTTAATAATACCAGATTTTTTACCTTTATACAAATTTTTTATTCCCCCTCTCAAAGCACACTGAGAGGATCAACGTCGACATTAATCTCTACCCCTTTCCGGCCAAATCCAGGGTAGTGCCTCTGGAAAAATTCACCAATAGACTTTATATCAGTGGTTTTGATAATAATCTGCCACCGGTATTTTCCTGCAATCTTATTTAGGACGGCCGGGCCAGGTCCCAGTATAGTGCCTTGATTAATCTCTCTTTTCAATAGAGAATTAATCTTCTCAGATGCTGCTATTACTTTTTCTTCGTCTTTTCCCTTTACCAAAATAATTACTAAGTTAGTAATGGGCGGATAGTTCAACTCTTTTCGAAATTCTATCTCCCTCTCGTAGAATGTGCGGTAATTATGCTTAAGTGCCATTTTTATGCTATAATGACCGGGATTGTAAGTCTGCACGATAACCTCACCACCCTTGGGTCCTCGCCCGCTCCGTCCGGCGACCTGCGTAATTAGAGCGAAGGTTCTCTCTGCAGAGCGGAAATCTGGCAGATTTAAGGCTGTATCCGCTGAGATTATTCCAACCAGCGTAACATCCGGAAAATCCCACCCTTTGGCCACGAGCTGAGTACCCACCAAAATATCGACCTTTCGCTGGCGAAACGCATTAAATATTTTCTGTGCAGCGAACCTATAATGCATTGTGTCGATATCCATTCTCATAACTTTTGCTGGGGAAAACATCTTCTTCACTATCTGTTCTACTTTCTCAGTCCCAGTCCCAAAATAGCGAATTTTTCTACTGCCGCACTTAGGGCAGAATCTTGGCGCTTCATCGTGATGGTTACAATAGTGACACTTGACCTTTTTCTCGTCAAAATGGTAGACCATGGAAACGTTACAATTTGGACATTTTAACACAAAGCCACATTCTCGACATAAGATAAAAGTGGAATATCCTCGCCGATTTAAGAAGAGGATAATCTGTTCACCTCTTTTTAGTCTCTCAGTAATGGCTTCAGAAAGTTTCAGAGAGAGGATGCCTTGATTGTTTCTCTCTCTCAGTTCTTCACGCATGTCAACTACATCTACTGAAGGAAGAGACTTCTCATATATCCTTTCCGGAAGAGTTAAAAGTCTATATGGTTTTACTCCCGTTAAGGCCCGATAGAAAGCCTCCAGAGAGGGAGTTGCTGAACCCAGGATCAGAGTTGCTCTCTCAAGCTCAGCTCTCTTCTCTGCTAATTCTCTGGTATGATACAGAGGTCTCTTTTCCTGCTTGTAAGAAGTATCATGTTCCTCATCAATTATTATTAGGCCCAAATTTGGGAAAGGCGCAAAAATTGCTGACCTTGGTCCAATCATTACATCTATTTTCCCCTGGTAGGCGGATTGCCAAGTTCTATATCTCTCCCCCTGGGAAAGACGACTGTGCCAGAGGCCGATTCGACTGGATCCGAATCTCTCTTCAAAAATACTCAAGAATTGTGGGGTCAATGATATTTCGGGGACCAAAAATATGGACTGTCTTCCCACCTCCTGAGCTTGAGCTATACCCTGCAGATAGACCTCTGTCTTGCCACTGTCAGTTACCCCGTGGATAAGAAATACACTAAACTTTTTCTCTTTTATACTATTTTGAATCGGCTTTAGTATTCTCTTCTGCTGTGGAGATGGTATAAAGGCGGAAAAGACCTTCGGCTCTTGTTCTTTAATCTTTCCCCTTAGTTTTACGGGCCGAAAATTGTGGGGAAGTATTGTATCCAGAGCCTGTCCGAGAGAACAGACATAATATTTGGATATCCACCTAGCCAGCTCTAATAGATGTGTAGAAATTAACGGCTCTTTATCAACGACTTCGTCAATCATTTTTAGACCTTTTAGTTCCAACTTTGTTAAGCTATCTACAATATATCCTATCCTTTCTTTGGTTCCAAAAGGTGCCATTACTCTTCTTCCTACCAGTCTTTCCGACTCGAGTTCAATCGGAAGCGAATAGTGGAAAATTCTATTAAAGGGCATAGGAAAAACAACCGACACGCATCTTTGTATAGCCATAAGTAGGTCTCTCCGCCCTCGATTTAAAGGATAGTTTGTAGAGAGCTTTTCTAATTTTAGCCAAAAAACGGAGGTTGAAGCCTGGGGCTACGTATTAAAGCTTAAACTTTTCAGCCCAATCGCTTATGATTGGACACTTCCAGTAGTTCCCTTTAAGAACTTGAACGATTCCCACAAGAGACAGGAAAAAAAGAACCAAAGATCCTCCTGCAAAAATTAGCTGGCCCACAACTGGAATCATATTTACAGCTACAAGAGCGACTTCCAGAAGAAAAATAACGAATCCTTGCTTAGCATGGAAAATGGCAAACTTGTTAACCTTCCTCGAAAATACCGGAAGCATCCTCAATGTGGAGAAATAGACAATGGGAACCAAACAGAGAATTGACAGGTAAGTTATCACTCCAAAAATTTTCCCCTCCATAATTATCCCTTCTTCATTTCTTGGTCCCTCTGCCACAAAAATTACCTCCCATTATCATAGCCTTCTTTATCTTCTTCACATCTTCCCACACTTCCCTTTTTCTCGCCGGGTCTCTCAAAAGATATGCTGGATGGTAAGTGGGAATGACCTTTATAGGCTGTCCAAACCCTCCATAAGGCGGACAAAAATCGTGGAACTTACCACGAAGTTTCCCAATGCCCTCACTTAAGTTTAAAAGCGCCTTGGTAGCCGGTGAACCCAAAGTACAGATGATTTTGGGCTTGATAATTCCAATCTGTTTAAGCAAGACTGGAAGACACTGAGCTACCTCATCCTGAGTTGGCGGTCGGTCATTACCTCTCATCTCGGGGTGGGTGGGATCTCTCATTGGATGACATTTCACAATATTGGAAATGTATACTTCTTCTCTGGTCAGCGCAATCGATTCAATTATTTTGGTTAAAAGCTGTCCAGCTTTCCCCACAAAGGGAATTCCCAACCGATCTTCATCGAAACCGGGCCCCTCACCAACAAACATTAATTGAGCTTTGGAATTCCCGGCTCCGAACACCAAATTTGTCCTCGTTTTCCCTAATTTACACTTTTGACAATCCTCTACGCTCCTTGCCAAATCATCTAAGGCTTGTGATCCAGCCCTCCTTTCTTCCAGATGTTGCACAAACTCTCTCACTCCCCTATCTCTTTCTTGCTCAAGAAACTTCCTAGTTATTGAAATTAACTCAGCAAACTCTTTGCGTCTATTCAATTCTAAGTCCTAAGCTCATTTCATAAATTCTTTTGCTTCCGATAGTATCTTTTCGGCTATCCTTTCCTTTTTCATTTTCCGTAAGAAGATTTTTTTTCCTGACTTTATGAAAATTTTAACTGTGGCTTCATCTCGGCTCATTACTTGAGGAGCATTAGCTATAATCATATCGAGATTCTTCCCTTTCAGTTTCTCGCGGGCGTTCCTTTCCAAATCTCTTGTCTCTAAGGCGAACCCAATTAAGAATTTCGCGCCTTTCTGTTTGCCCAATTGACCGAGTATATCGGGGTTCCTTATCAAATTTATACTTTTCCTTTTCAGGTTGCTTTTAATTTTATCTTTCTCCCTCTCCTCTGGGCGGTAATCGCTGACAGCAGCGGAAGCAATAACCACATCGGAGCGAGGAAAGTGTTTTACGACTTCCTTTTCCATATCCAGGGCTGACTCTATAAATATGGTCTTCAGTCCTTCTGGTGGTGCAATATTTGTAGGACCGCTAATTAATATTACCTTTGCCCCTCTCCTTTGGGCTACTTCAGCCAAAATATAGCCCATTTTGCCCGAAGAAGCATTTGATATAAACCTCACTGGGTCCAGGTACTCATGAGTGGGACCGGCGGTAATGAGAAAAGTCTTACCTACCATATCTTTTTCCCTATCCAAAATATCCTTAACACCCTCTATAATCTCATCATTACTAGCTAACCTTCCTAAGCCAATCTTTCCTGAGGCGAGCTCCCCGAATCCCGGTCCAATAAATTTGAATCCCTTCTCTTTCAACTTTTCAATGTTGGCTTGTGTGAAACTATTCTTATACATAGTTTCATGCATTGCTGGTGCTATTAAAGTAGGGGCCTTGGTTGCCAAAACGCTAGCTGTCAGGAGATCGTCAGCAATGCCAGTGGCTAATTTTGCAATGGTGTTGGCTGTAGCAGGGGCAATCAAAATTAAGTCTGCTCTTTCGGCCAAGGAAATATGCTCGAGTTTCCATTCTTCCCGCAAATCGAAAAGATTTAGATAGACTCTATTTCCAGAGAGAGTCTGAAGAGTTAAAGGGGTGACGAAATGAGTAGCTGACCTGGTCATTACCACAAAAACTTCAGCACCCAACTCTTTTAGGCAAGAAACTATCCCACAGGCCTTGTAAGCAGCAATACTGCCTGTTATGCCTAGAACGATTTTTCTACCCGAAAAGGGTTTATTTTCCTTCAGGTTTCTTTTTCTGGACACTTTCCTATTTTGAGGCCTTTCCCTTTGTGGTTCCCCTCCGATTGATATCCTTACTGGCCACTTCGTATAGCGCTTCCACAATTCTCTCAGGTGTCATCTTGATTTTTCCGTCTTTCTTCGTTTTCTCTTTTAATAACTTTGAGGTTAAAAGGATCAACTTGTATTTATTAGATACATTATCGAGCAACAATTTATCGAGTGGAGGTTTAGCTTTGTCTTTTCCCATTCTTTCTAATCCAGCTAAATCCGGAATTTGGCAGATTTAAACATTTCGCTACAGAAGATTCAGTTTCTGTATCTTTTCTTTCGACCTTCTTACTCTATTCTTTTCCGCCACTACAATGCATTTAAGCTGCCTGAAAGCATCTACTAATCGATCATTAATCACTAAATAGTCATAACTTCTTAGCCGTCGTATTTCCCACCGAGCATTAGTGAGTCTTTTTTTAATAGTTGCAGCGTTGTTCCTCCTTCGTCCCTTAAGCCTTCCCGCCAATTCAGAAAACGAGGGAGGTGCAAGGAAGATAAAGACCGCCTCAGGATACTTCTTCTTCAATTTCATCGCACCCCGCACATCTATGTCCAATATAATGTCTTTCCCTTTAGCCAGATTTCTTTCCACAAAATCCTTAGGCGTACCGTAGTAGTGACCATGAACGAATGCCCACTCTGCAAGCTCAGCCATTTTGATCTTCTTTTTAAACTCATTCCTTGAGACAAAGAAGTAATCCTTCCCCTCAGCTTCTCCACGCCGCGGATTTCTTGTAGTGACCGAGACCGAATAGCAGGCGTTTGGAAGATCGTTAATTAATTTTCTGCAAAGAGTCGATTTACCTGTACCCGAAGGAGCAGATATAATTATGAGTAGTCCAGATTCAACCATTAGTTTTACTTCCGTTTGCTTAATTTATACTGATTCGTTCTAGGAGAAGTCTCTAGCATCTTCTTGTCGGCCTTTTCTCTCTTCTGTTGAAATCTCTCGCTAATCGTCTCTGGCTGCAATGCGGATAAGATAACGTGGTTACTATCCGTAATGATTACTGAGCGGGTACGCCGGCCACGGGTGGCATCAATCAAGCTACCCCTCTCTTTGGCTACTTCTATCAACCTTTTCACGGGCGAAGAATCGGGATTAACTACCGTGATAATTCTCTGGCCAACAACTATGTTACTAAAACCTATATTAATCAATCTCACTACCATTCTTTCTCCTTTGGGAACGGTTATATTAAAATTAAACCGATATTATAATTAAAGGTGGGCAAGATGTCAAATACTAATTATTCTTATATTACCCCAGAATCCAAACTGGTCATCCTTAATTATAACTACTCCCTTAATCCCTTCAATACTCTTGGCAAAATTGATTCCTTTGGCAATATCTCGACTCTCCTTTATTAAATTCCCCATACCGGTAGCACAGGCATCAGCCAGAGCACTGGAATTAGAAACGGCCACCGCCACATCGGCTCGACCGAAACTGAAAGAATGACCCTGAGTTCCACTTGAAGCACAGATCCCAAGGGGAGTATCTGCGGGATGGACTTCAAGACCAACCCGGTTAGAAACCTCATCGGATCCACAGTAGATTCCTACCTTGCGGAGTTTAGTAGTTTTTATAAAGACATCACCACCATTCTCAATTAATACATCCGAAATCTCCTCAGACAATTTTCTTCCCACCGCACCAGCGATCGCGCCGGCCACTGAGGCAAAAGGGCCTACATTGGCAAGCAGCGCTGCACGGGCCATCTCTTTAATAATTTCTGGAGCATCAGAATCTACAGCCACAGGTCGAAAACTCACCTCAAAAATCGGGTAATTCCTTATATAATTCTCAATATCCCGCCGGCATTCTTCTATCAATTTCTCTGTTTTCGCGATGATACTTTCTAGATTTCCCTTTTTTCTCTTATCCACAGCTACGTATATGTCTGTTTCTTTCTCCTTAATTCTGAAGCTCACTAGGTCTTTGCTTTTGAACAATTCGCGATATCTTCTTTTCTCTCCCATTCTGTTCTATCCCTATATCCTTTCTTAATTTGGTAATTACCTTTTTGAATTCCTTGGGGAAGGGGGCAGTAAATTCCACCCAATCCTTTCTAACAGGATGAACGAATCCCAATCTATATGCATGTAGGAGCTGTTGGCTCACCTCCCAATTCTTTGGAGCGGGCCGCCCATACTGACCATCTCCCACAACAGGATGTCCGATGTGTGCCAGATGGACCCTTATCTGATGCGTCCTCCCTGTCTTTGGTCTTACCTCCAAAAGTGTAAAATCTCCTAAAATTTCACGCACTCTAAAATGGGTAATTGCTTGGCGGCTACTTATCGAGGTCACAGCCATCTTCCTCCGGTCTGTAGTCTTTCTACCCACTGGCGCCTCGATAGTTCCTTCTGGATTCATAATTTTCCCGAAAACTAAGGCCAGATACACCTTTTCCACTTTCTTATCCTCAAACTGTTTTGCCAAACGGGACAAGGAGGTGCTATTCTTGGCAACAACCATAACCCCAGAAGTGTCCTTATCCAAGCGGTGAACAAGCCCCACTCGATTAATATCAGGAAATTTTCCGCTGGCTAAACTGGGGAAATGGTATAGAAGAGCATTCACCAATGTGCCCGAATAGTTTCCACATGCGGGATGAACTACCATGCCAGCCGGTTTGTTGAGCACAATTACAGCTTCATCTTCATAGATGATATTCAGAGGAATTTTTTCAGGAAGGGCCTTGTGAGGCTTGACTGGGAGTAAGTTTATGGTAACTACATCTTTTCCCTTGACTTTATAATGTCTGGAGACAGTCTTGCCGTTAACTAGTATATCTCCCTCCGCAATCATCTTTTGCAGGGAGCTTCTGGAATGGCCTGGAAAAGAAAAAGACAAATATAAGTCGAGTCTCTTCCCTTTTTCGCCCTTACGCACAACAAATTCTTTTGTCTCGTTAACCAACGGTTTTCTCCTTACTTGGCCGCTTCTTTAAAAGAAAAAAAACCATAAGAATGCCGCCAATACAGACACCCGAATCGGCAAGGTTAAATACAGGCCAGATGCGGAAATCTAAAAAATCGATTACAAATCCGAACCTCAACCTGTCAATAAGATTACCCAAAGCACCACCCAAAACTAACCCTAAACAGAACCTTTCCCTTGGGGACTTGAGAGCCTTTTTTCTTTCAAAAAAGACAATAAATAGAATAACAATTAAGGAAATAATGATAAAAAGAGAGTGCCCTTGAGGAAAAAGCCCGAAGGCAATGCCAGTATTCTCAACATAAGTGATGTGGAATACACTCTGTATAACTGGAATTGACTCAGTAAGAGACATCTTTTGTCTGATTAAATACTTAGAGAGTTGGTCCAGAGATAGTAGAATTAGAGCAATTAAGTACACTAAATCTTTATCCTCCGGTCGGGAGAATTGCTCTCACAGATTCCTCACCACTTCTACACATCTTGCACAAAGCTGGGGATGCTCTCTGTTCCCCCCGACAGCGGGACTCCAGTTCCAGCAGCGCACGCACTTTTTTCCCGGGGCCCTTTTCACCACCATATATAGTCCGGGTATCTCTTCACCTTTCATCATGGCTTTTGATTTGTCCTTCCCTACCTCGGACGACACTAATGGTACTTCCTCGAAAACCTTCACTTCAGAAACAATGAAAATCTCCTTCCAATTTCTCTCATAATTATGGAGGAGGGTGGTCAGCTCCTTTTCCTGGGTATAAAGGTCCACTTCTGCTTCAAGAGAACTCCCGATAATCTTCTCCTTTCGCGCAATCTCCAGTGCCTTCACAACACTTCTCCTAATGAGCAAAATCTTCTCCCACTTCTTTGCCAATTGTTCGTCCCAATACTTTTTCTCCACCCGAGGAAGATTGGTCAAAAAGACACTCGGCTCCTTAATTTCTGGCATCATCTGCCACGCCTCTTCGGCAGTATGTGCCAGAATTGGTGCAGTGAGCTTAATCAAACTTACTGCTATCTCATAAAGAACTGTCTGAGCGGACCTTCTGGGAAGAGAATTTCTGCCAAAAGTATAGAGCCTGTCCTTAAGCACATCCAGATAGAACGAGGAGAGCTCTCTGGTGCAGAAATTGTGGATAGCCGTATAAACCCGATGTAATTCGAAAGATTCGTAACCATCTACCACTTGGGAAATCAATTCCTGCAATCTATGGAGCATCCACTGATCGATTTCTGACATATGTTCGTATCTTACCTTTTTTGAAAGATTGAAATCGTTCAAGTTTCCTAAAAGGAAACGGAAAGTGTTTCTGATCCGTCGATAAGCCTCGACGAGATGACCGAGAATCTCTGAGGAAATGCGCACATCTTCACGGTAGTCTTCCGAAGCAACCCATAGCCTTAAAATCTCAGCACCATACTTTTCGATAATTTCCTGAGGTGAAATTACATTACCTATCGATTTGGACATTTTTCTGCCTTCACCATCAACAACAAACCCATGAGTTAAAACACTCTTAAAGGGAGCCGTCTTTCCCAGGGCAACTGCAACAATTAACGAGGTCTGAAACCAACCTCTGTGCTGGTCTGAGCCCTCCAAGTATAAGTCTGCGGGCCAGGATAGGTTTTCTCGCTCTCTCAGAACAGCTTCATGACTAACTCCGGAATCGAACCAGACATCCAGAATATCTTTCTCTTTAATGAATTCCCTTTCTTTGCACCTGCGGCACTTTGTACCTCCTGGCAGAATTTCTTCTTCTTTTCTTATATACCAAGCATCGCTTCCCTCTCTCAGAATCAAATCCTGGACAGCACCTATGCTCTCTTCAGACATCAGCGGTTCCCCACAATTTTTACAGTAGAAGATGGGAAGTGGAACTCCCCAATACCTTTGGCGGGAAAGACACCAATCTGGTCTCCCTTCCACCATCGCCGAGATTCTATTTTCTCCAATTTTGGGAATCCACTTCACCTCTCTTATTGCTTCCAGCATCTTTTCCCTAAGCTTGTTCTTATGCACATCCAGAAACCACTGTTCTGTAGCCCGGAAAATAATCGGCTTCTTGCAGCGCCAACAATGGGGATAGGTGTGGACAATCTCTTCGGAGTGCAGAAGGTGAGAGGAATTCCTCAATTTTTCTATAATTAGCATGTTAGAAGAAAAAACTTCCACTCCTGAGAATTGTGGAACTTCCTCGGTAAACCTTCCTTTATCATCTACAGGAGCTAGAACCGGAAGCTCATATTTCAACCCAATCTGGTAATCTTCCTGTCCGTGGCCTGGAGCAATGTGAACTATCCCGGTCCCTTCTTCTATGGTCACGAAATTGGCACAGATGCCGACAGAATCCCTTCCCATAAAAGGATGAGAGCAGACAATTCCTTCGAGATCTTTACCTTTCCAAACCTTCAGAATATTATAATTTTCGATTCCAAATCTTTCCATCAGATTTGATGTTAATTCCTTAGCTACAATTATTACTTCTTCTTTTGAAGAAGGATGCGAAGGAGATAACTTTACCCATGCATATTCATATTCTGGGTGAAAAGCAAAAGCTACATTGGCGGGTAAAGTCCAGGGAGTTGTTGTCCAGATTACAACGGAAGTAGGAAGTATAAATTGACTCTCTTTGTCTTTTCCCAACTTCTTGACTGGGAATTTCGCATAGACAGAATGGGAAGTGTGATTGGAATACTCCACTTCGGCTTCGGCCAGAGCTGTCTGGCAATTTGCACACCAATAGACTGGCTTCTTTCCTCTATAAATATAACCTTGCGCAACAAGACGTTTGAATATCTCGATGATTTTACCCTCGTAATCGTAAGACATTGTTAAATAGGGATTTTCCCAGTCACCAAAAATGCCCAATCGCTTGAACTCTTCTTTCTGAATGTGGGCAAACTCTTCCGCATAAGCCCGCGCTTTCCTCCGGAATTCAACCCTGTCTATCTCTTCTTTCCTAAGACCCAGGCTCTTTAACAGTTGGTATTCGATAGGCAGCCCATGGCAATCCCATCCAGGAACGAAAGGAACACTGAACCCTTCCATCAATTTAAATTTAATGACTATATCCTTAAGAATCTTATTCAAGGCATGCCCCATATGGATGTTTCCATTAGCATAAGGTGGACCATCATGAAGGACATACCTGGGTCCATTCTTATTCTTTTCCTGGATAGCTTCGTACGATCTCATCTCTTCCCATCTTTTCTGTATCTGCAGTTCGCGTTTTGGCAAATCGGCTTTCATCTGAAACTGAGTAGTGGGAAGGTTTATTGTCTTATTGTATTCCATTTTTCAATCTTCTAGGGTGAAAAAACCTGACCATTTTCTTTCTATTGGGATGCCTGATAACACTTCTCTCAGTTATAATAGCACTCACTAACTCATGTGGTGTAAGGTCAAAAGCCGGGTTGAAGACAGCCATATTTTGGGGAGCAATTCTCCTTCCCTGTAATTCCAGAACTTCCTTGGGATCCCTCTCCTCAATCACGATATCGCCACCCTTATGAGTCCTCATATCAACAGTGGTGGAAGGAGCCGCAACGTAGAAGGGAACATCGTGATACCTCGCTAAAACAGCTAAAGCATAGGTCCCGATCTTGTTAACCACATCGCCATTTGCGGCAATTCGGTCGGCGCCCACAATGACACAACCGACAACGCCCTTCTGCATGAGATGCCCAGCCATATTATCGGTCACCAAAACAGATGGGATCTTATCATGAACAAGCTCCCACGCGGTCAGACGGGCTCCCTGCAGTGCCGGACGTGTCTCATCCACAAAAACTTTCTTTATCCTGCCTTTGCTGTAAGCTGCTCTAATCACCCCCAGGGCTGTTCCATAACCTGCTGTAGCCAGTGAACCTGTATTGCAATGAGTAAGAATATTGGCCGGCTTATTAATTAACTTCAGTCCATTTTTGCCAATTTGTTTGTTTAATCTAATGTCCTCTTTTAGCATATTAATGGCTTCCTTTTCAAGAGTATATTTGATCTCTTGTAAAGATTTCTTACAGTTCTTTCTGGCTAAGCCAAAGAGCCTCTCAATTGCCCAGAAGAGATTTGCTCCCGTTGGTCGGGTGTGTAAGAATCGATTTGCTATGGCGTCTAACTTTTTGAAGAACTCATCTCTGCTTCTGGCCTTGATACTTCTTGCACCCAGAGCCAGTCCCATAGCAGAAGCAATGCCAATAGCAGGAGCGCCGCGGATCGACATCCTTTCAATACAACGGGCAACTTTCTGGTAGTTCTTACACTCAATTACTTCTTCTTTATGAGGGAGCTTAGTCTGATCTAAGATATAGACTTTTCCTTCTTTCCACCAGATTGTCTTAACCATTTTCTATTTTATTATGAAAGAACCTACCAGCCAAAAGAGTAGAACAAATATCACCAGAAGTGTGATGGAAAGGGTAGACTCTTCCTGAATCGGTATAAACTTCCGCGCCTGATTGAGGATGAGCTCCGAAAAGTCCTTAATAATCGGCCCACCCAAAACGGTGCTTAAATCTTTGCCTTGCCTGGTCAGAATGAACTTGGCTAAGACTACAAGGAACAGGATAATTAACAAACTGTTAATCAGGCAACCGAGGACATTTAGTAGAAATTGCATATCCCCTCCTCTCAATTAACCTGCGCTTAGCCCTTTTGACCTTCTAGCAGCCTCCTTCACGGCTGCAATCAAAATTTTCTGGAATCCTTCTTCCTCAAGATATTTCAACGCAGCTTCAGTTGTTCCGCCAGGTGATGTCACTTTTGCCCTTAAAACTTGAGGACTTTCCCCTATCTCCATAACCATTCTTGCTGCACCGAGGACCGTCTGACCAACCAGGTTTCTCGCATCCTCCTCCGACAAACCCATCTCCATTCCCGCCTCAATTAGGGATTCAATGATGTAGAATATATACGCTGGACCGCTACCCGACAAGGCAGTTACTGCATCGAGCATCTCTTCAGGAACCTTAACCACAATTCCCACTCCACGCATCATCTGTTCTGCAATCGCCTCCTCCCCTTCACCTGCATATTTACCTGGGGAGACACCTGAGGCACCTGTCTTGACCAGAGCAGGAGTATTGGGCATCACTCTAACCACTGGAACTTCTCTGCCAAGAGTCTCCTCTATAAAGCCCGTAGTAATTCCAGCAGCGATGGAGATAATTACTTTATCTCTTGTCACGACATCCTTAATTTCAGAAAGAACCTTCCCGATTACCTGGGGCTTTACAGCCAAAACAATAACATCGCTCTTCTCCGCTGCTTCTCTGTTGTCCTTGGTAGTGGAGACTCCTTCCCTTTCACTGATATGCTCAAGCCGCTTAGGTCTAATATCAGTAGCCAAAACTTTATCCCTACTAATGAGTCCGCTCCTCAGAACTCCGGAGATCAATGCGCTACCCATATTTCCACACCCAATGAAGGCTACCCTTTTCTCTCTCAATAAATCTCTTTTCTCCTCAGGAACCACACCGGATGAACTTTTCCTCCTTTCTCCTTTACGACGTTCAACAAAGGGAGGCCTTCCTCCGCCAGGACGGCGTCTTTCTCCCTTTCTCTTCTCTTCTCTCCGGAACTTTTGGCTATTTCGTTTCATAACTTTCCTTCTCACATTATTTTTATCGCCCAAAGATTGCCGTTCCTATCCGCACCATGTTTGAGCCTTCCTCAATAGCCACTTCAAAGTCATTACTCATACCCATCGAGAGGTATACCGTTTCCACATTCTTTATATTCTCAGCTCTTACTTCCTCCGTCAGCTCCCTCAGTTTTCTAAAGTAGGGTCTACAATCCTCCGGATTTTCATAAAGGGGTGCCATGGTCATCAGTCCTTCAACCTTTATGTTGGAAAGTCCACTAACTTCTTTCAGAAAAGTGATTACCTCTTCAGGCCTCAATCCATACTTCGATTCTTCGCCCGATACATTCACTTCAATTAATATTTTCTGTATCTTCCCGACTTTTCTGGCCTGCTTGTCAATCTCTTTCGCCAATTTAGCGCTGTCCACGGAATGGATTAAATCAAAAATTTTGATGGCATCCTTTGCCTTGTTCCTCTGCAAGTGCCCTACCAAGTGCCAGATAACTCTATTGTCTACTTTTGCATATTTTTCTTTTGCTTCCTGAACTCGGCTCTCACCAATAATATTTGCTCCCGAGGCTATTGCCTCTTCAATCCTATCCACCTCTACTGTTTTGGTCACTGCCACCAGAGTTATCTCCTGAGGATCTCGACCGACCAATTGCGACTTCACTCGGATCTTCTCACCAATTTTTTCTAAATTTTCCTTTATCGACATATTTTATCTATAATGTACTGCTCTCCAACGCTCCTTGGTTAATTCTGTAACCATTTTCAATTCCATTATGGTCGGCACTTTTGCCATTTGATTTTATTTTTCCTTTATTTCTTCATTTGAGTAGCAAATTCCAGAACCAAAAAACTCATCAAGATTCGATACTTTTCCTTTTAAACAACAGAAGAACTACATTGTAGAATTGGTCTTTAATTTTTGAAAAAACCTGTTACCACAGCCGTTCTAGGGTCAAAAGACCTGCGGCCTATTGTTTGCCTCTCGGCAAAAAAAAGTTTTAGACGACTTATGCGTCTACCTTTAGTCGGGCGAAAGGGAAGTCTAAATCAAGAGTTAATGAAATCCTCGAAGAAACTGCTAGAGAATTTTCTAGAAGGAGAGAAGCTCCCCGGGAACTCAAACCGGCTGTCTCTAGAGAGAAACTCGTTGGAATAGTACTTGGCAAATTCTTAATTCTTACTTTAACAGGGATCCGTGCTAAAACCCTTATCGATGCCCTTCTATCTGCTGAAGTTAAGAGGCTCTTGATTCTCTTCTCCTTTCCAGAATTTAATGGTACTTGCTATTCGATTTTTGCTTCACCCAAGAATCTATTTCTGACTTGTTGTAACGCCACTGTTTCCCAATTTTCGAGGCAGGAATTTTACCCTGTCTGGTCATTTTGTAAACTGTAACCTTACTCAACCTAAGATAATCTGCTACTTCTTTTATAGTCATTAATCTTTGCATTATCTCCCCTTTCCATTCTTCTGGTCCTTTATTATATCTTTTGATATCTTTTGACTTTTCGTAATATTTAATGATATATCATACCCAAAAAGAAGTCAAGAAAAATTTAGTTGAATTATTGCCATAAGGCGTCCGGCGGAGTCTTTATCTCGGCGATAAGAAAAGAAATTCTTATCTTCATAAGTACAAATGGGAGTTATTTCTATATTTTCCGGGAGAACCCCCGCTCGCTGCAACTGGTAAGAATTTGCCTTAGCCAAATCGATGGACCAAGATTTTTCGTAGGAGGCTTGAGCCTTTGCTTGAAGGGATTCGGAAATTACCGAGGCTAAAACTTGTATTCCAAAGGACTCAAAGCACTCGGTGAAAGCTTTTGCTACTGGGTACCAAGAGACTCTATAACATTCTTTGCAAATATGCGGTCCAATGGCTACAAGAAGATTTTCTGCTTTTACTCCGAAAACCTCCGACATCATCTCCACTGCTTTGGCGGAAATATTGGCAACTGTGCTTCGCCAACCCCCGTGCAGGAGACCCACTATTTTCCTTTGCGGGTCGAAAAGGAATATGGGTGGGCAATCTGCAACAAATATGGCAAGAGGAACATTGGGTAGGTCAGTAATAAGTCCGTCTGTAATTGGAATTTCTCTGCCCAAATCTTTCTCTCTAACTATAGCGATGCTATTCTTGTGTACTTGATCTCCAGTAGTGATTCGAGAATACGGTATGTTCAATCGGTAGGCTATCTGTCTTCTCTTTTCCGGGAATTTTGAATTGCCTGCATTGCGAGTTGTAATGCCAGCCAAAACGGGAAACCTGGAATTAAAGGAGATGGGAAGAAAGAAGTCTTCCATTTAGCCATTAAAATATGCACCCTGCACGATTTGAAATTGTACCTACAAATGTCACTGCCAGCGACCGAAAAGAGCGTGGTTCTGACTAGTCGAGACCTCACTTCGTTCGCAATGACAGTGCATAATCAACCTTTCGCACCACTTCCCGAATCTATCCCACGAATATATAATAGAAGCTCTTCGGGATTACTGGCAGAAGCTAAGGCATCTTCCAGCTTAACCAGTCCCTTACTATACAATTTCTGTAATGCCTGATTGAAAGTTTGCATTCCGTAATAATCGCCCTTTTCCATACTGCCAAGAATTTCTCCCATCTTATTTTCTTCTATCAATTTCTTGACCAGCGCAGTAACAACCAGAACTTCCACTGCGGGTACTCTGCCCTTCCCATCAGCTTTGGGCAGAAGCCTCTGGGAAATCACTGCCTTCAAGGTATCAGCCAATTGCAGGCGAACTTGATTCTGTTGGTAAGGGGGAAAGAGGTCTACAATACGGGTTACGGTTTGAATTGCGTCGATCGTATGGACCGTGGATAATACAAGACTTCCCAGCTGGGCTGCAGTCAATGCTGCAGCCATTGTGGCTAAATCTCTCATTTCACCTACTAGGATTACATTGGGATCCTGGCGGACAATATGTTTTAAGGCTGCAGGATAATCGAGTGTATCTTCACCTAACTCCCTTTGACTTACAATGCTCTTCTTATCTCGATGAAGAAATTCAATAGGATCTTCGATTGTTATAGTATGAACCGAACGGGTGGAATTAATGTAGTCGACAATTGCAGCCAGCGTTGTAGATTTGCCACAGCCGGTCGGCCCTGTGACCAATACAAGTCCCCGCTCATTCTCTGAAATCTTCTTTAATACAGGGGGCAAATTTAACTCTTCAAAATCAGGGACTTCAAAAGGTACAGGGCGAAATACGACGTGGATAGTTCCTCTCTGGAGGAAAACATTGATCCTAAAACGGGCCAATCCCTCTATTGCATAAGACAGGTCGCACTCGTGATTTTCCTTGAAAATCTGTTTCTGCTTCTCATTTAAAACGGATAGGCCAATCCGCTCAGTATCCCGGGAACTAAGCACAGGATATGAACTCCGCACGAGTCGTCCATCAATTCGAAAAATCGGCGGACTTCCGGCACGGAGATGCAAGTCCGAAACCTTCTTATCAACCATTTCGCGTAAAAGGTCAACAATTTCCATCTCAGCTCCCAAAAATCATCAGAGTTACCGGTACCCCTTCCTTCTCCGAATAAAAGTGGGCACTCGCAGGTTCTCCTTCAGATAGCCCGGCTCTCTCAGTGACTCCTTCTTGTATTCCCATAAATCCCCTGCCAACTCTTCTTGTCTGAGTTTCTCTCCGAGAGAAGTTCGAGGTGGAGGAAAACCAGTAGCAATTACAGTAATTTTCACCTCATCTTTGAGGATCTCATCGAATGCTTGGCCAAAAAAGACATTTGCTGCAGAGGAAGAAGCATTGTGAATTAAGTCCATTGCCTCCTTAATTTCAAACATCGTAATATCTCTATTTCCGGTGATATTGACCAAAATACCTTTGGCGCCTGCAATAGAAACATCTTCTAACAAAGGGCAATTTATAGCTGCCTTAGCCGCCTTAATTGCTCTATCTTTCCCGCGTCCCCGTCCCATTCCCATTAACGCCTCTCCGGCACCAACCATAATCGTTTTCACATCAGCAAAATCAACATTAATCATTCCATGTGATGTAATAATCTCTGAGATACTCTGTACTGCCTGACGCAGAACATCGTCAGCCACTTTAAAGGCATCCAGAGCCGGGGTAGTTTCATCAATAATGGCAAACAGTCTCTGGTTCGGGATAACGATCAAAGTATCGACCTTTTTCTTCATTATTTTCAATCCTTCCTCAGCCTGCTTAAAGCGAATGGGCCCTTCAAACATAAATGGCTTAGTAACCACTCCTACGGTCAGAGCCCCCAAATCTTTAGCTATCTCTGCGACAACTGGCGCGCCTCCTGTGCCGGTCCCCCCTCCCATACCCACGGTGATAAATACCATATCAGCACCTGCAAGGGTTTCCCTAATTGCATCCCGGTCTTCCTCGGCAGCCTGGCGACCTTTCTCAGGATCCCCTCCCACTCCCAAACCCTTGGTAAGATTGGCTCCCAATTGTAAGCGATATCCAGCCAGAGAATCACGAAGAGCTTGGGCATCGGTGTTTGCTGCAATAAACTCCACACCTTTTATCCCGGAGACAACCATGCGCTTGATTGCATTGCCTCCTCCGCCACCAATGCCTATAACTTTTATATTTGCAGTAAGGTCGACGTCCTGCTTGAACTTTAACATCCCACCTCCAATAAATCAGGGATAATCACGGATTAGAAGCCGCTAATTCAAACGAACATTCGTGCCCATTCGACTTTCTTAAAAGACCTCTTCGAGCCAGTGTTTTATCTTGCGGAAGACAGAGGGTCTCTTTCTTCCTGTGAATCTCCTCTCATAAATAGGAAATTCATCTTTTTGGGCATATTTAATCAAGCCAATGGCTGTAGCATAGACTGGACTACAGATAACCTCTGAAAGTCCCTCCACCTTCTGGGGCACACCCAATCTCATAGGCAGGTCCAAAATCTCTTCAGTAATCTCTTTAACCCCTGATAGCAAAGCGCCGCCTCCTGTTAGAATCCCTCCAGCAGGTATTAAATTCTCCCTGCCTATTTTTGCCATCTCTTCGCGGACAAAAGTAAAGATTTCCTCTATCCGCGGCTGGATAATCTCGCAGAGTTTACTGGTCAGGATTGTCTGTCGGGATTTACCATCCATACTCAAGATATTTATTTCCACATTATCGGAAATCATCTTCATTTGGGTACAGCCAAATTCCTTCTTAATCCTTTCTGCTTCTGAGAGAGGGACATGAAGACAGTGAGCTATATCTTTTGTAATCACGTCACTTCCAATTGGAAGTGCTCTGGTGGCTTTGAGACCTCCTTCAACGAAGATGGCTAAATCCACAGTCTGTCCACCGAAATCGATAAGCACACATCCCAAATCTTTCTCCTCAGGGGTAACTACAGTTTCTGCTGCAGCTAATACGCTCAAGACTATGTTCTCTACTTCCAAGCCATTTCTATTAATACATTTGATAAGGTTGTTTATTGTGGTGGAGACTCCTGTTACAATGTGGACATGGACTCCCAGGTGACTGCCTTCCATTCCTACGGGATCCATTACTCCCCTCTGACCATCAACCACGAAGCCCTGAGCGAGGGTATGGATGATTTCCCGCTCGGGAGATAACCGAATGGCCCGGGCTGAATCGATGACTCTTAATATATCCTCTTCAGCGATCTCTTTATCAGAACGAGAAATCATAATTGCTCCCTGATGATTGAAACTTTCGATATGACCACCGTCAATTCCTACGTAAACCGCTTTAATGGAAGTATTTGCCATTCCTTCTGCTTCATCTATAACTTGACCTATGGCGCGGGTGGTCTCCTCAATGTTAACCACTACACCGTTCCGTAAACCACGACAGGGTATCCTAGCTGATCCTATTATTTCCACTTCTGGTTTCTGGGTAACTTTACCTACAAGAGCACAAACATTGCTTGAGCCTACATCAAGACCAATAATTATTTTCTGTTTCATTGTTTCAATGACCTTTTATTTTGCATCAATAGGTTTCTTTACAACCTCTCAAAGTCCGCGCTACAAAATACGTCTTAACCTACAATTATTTCTCCTTTCCCATCTCTTAGAAGTCGCAAGTCGATATAGTTAAAAGTTTTACTATTCTTTAGCAAATCCTTGAGGACTAAATTTAAATAAGTCAACTTCTTCTCCACTTCGGTTTCTGTCTCTTTTCCCACAGGACCCCAGATAAGTGAGGCATGGTCAATTTTCAGTTTAATTTTTCTTGGATTGTTACCATCTATGTATGAAATTTTCTTATAAAACCGAAAGTCAACTACCATAACCTTAGCTAAGAAATTCACGACCTCTTTCCTGACGAGGGAATCTTTAGCTCCCAAAATTTTCGGTATCTTTCTTGCCTTCCCAAAAAACGTTATTCCCGTTTTGTCTATTAGCTTCACCTTATTAGAATGGACATTCTCTTCCCCCCCAAGCTGCGCAATGGGAACCCTCTCAGTAATTTTTAGGACTATCTTGTCAGGAAAATCGCGATGAATATCTATGTCCTTAATCTGCTCTAAACTTCTTAACTCTTTTCTTGCCTGTCTTAATTTAACTTTGAATATATTCTCTCCTTTCTTTATGTCGAGTACCGAGAGAATATCTTTTCTATTAATATCGTGATTCCCTTCTATTCTTACCTCTTCTATTTTAAAATATGCAGAATGAATGAGGAAGTTGTAAATTTCATATCCTGAAAAAAGAAGCGTAACCAATAACAGAGTGAATTTCAAAACTCCAAAAAATCGTCTTCTCCATAAAATTCTTTTCCGCCACCTTCTGACTCTCAATGCTCATCAACCCTCAATCTAAGGCATAGGATAGAATTTCAACCACCAGTTGCTTAAAATCTATCCCTGCTACAGCTGCAGCTTCTGGCAGGAGACTAGTCTCAGTCATCCCGGGAATTGTGTTAACTTCTAAGAGATAAATTTTGCCTTCTCCATCCATTACCATATCTACACGAGTTGCGCCTCTACAACCCAAGGCAGAGTGAGCAGAAAGAGCCAGAGATTGGGCCAACTCGTACTGCTCCCGTTGTAATTTAGCGGGCACAATGTGCTTCGACATTCCCGGTTCATACTTTGCCTGATAGTCATAAAATGCCGTCTTTGATACAATCTCTATTACGGGAAGAGGTTCATCTCCCAGAATTCCTACTGTAATTTCTCTTCCTTCAATGTATTCTTCAATTAATATCTTATTTCCATATCCAAAGGCAAGATTTATGGCACTATCCAGACCACTTCGCTCTCGAACTACAGTCACTCCAATAGTTGAACCTTCCCTGGCTGGCTTGACAACTACGGGGTAGTCCAGCTCTTTCAGTATATTACCAGCAGTTTTCATTCTTTTCTCAAGGACCTTGTATTTTGCCATGGGCAGGTTATGATAACTGAAGACCTCTTTGGTATAAACTTTATCCAAGGCCAGCGCACTGGCCAATACCCCAGAGCCTGTATAAGGAATACCCATTATCTCGAGAAGCCCTTGAATTGTTCCGTCTTCCCCGAGCTTCCCGTGGAGAGCAATGAAAGCCAAGTCTATCCTCTCTTTTGCCAGCCTTAAGGCTATCTCTCTATCCACATCGAGCTTCGATACATTTAACCCAAGGAAGACTAACGCTTTGTAAACAGCATCTCCTGTCCTAAGAGACACTTCCCTTTCTTGAGAACTTCCTCCACAAAGTACTCCTATCTTCTTCACCCTTAACTTACCGAGTATCTCTTTCATCCATTTCACCCACCACTCTCAATTCCAATTCAAGATCTATATCGAATTTTTCCTTAATAGTTTCCCGAATTTTTTCGATTAAATTGTACGCATCTTTAGCTTTTGCCCTGCCGCAGTTAATGATGAAATTTGCATGTTTTTTTGATACTTCAGCATCTCCAAATCTGGCTCCCTTTAGCCCTGCGGTTTCAATTAATTTTCCCGCCTCGCAATTTTCCGGATTCCTGAAAACGCAACCAGCATTAAGGGCAGAAATAGGTTGATTCCTTTTTCTCTCCTTAAGACTTTCTTTGATTTTATTTATAATATCACTTTTCTTGCCGTTTTTCAACCCTAGTTTCACCTCCAAAATTATGGCTTTATGGGGTAACTCACAATGCCTGTAAGAGAAACTTGTTTCTTCTCTCTTTAAAGTTTTCACCTTTCCATCACTGAAAATTTTTATCTCTCTCATAACATCGCCAACGGAACCCATTCTGGTGCCTGCATTACTAACAATTGCGCCACCGAGACTTCCTGGAATTCCTGAGGCGAATTCTAAACCAGCCAAGCCTCTCTTAGCCAATTTTTCAACTAGTTTATTCAATTTCACTCCGGCGCCGGCTGTTACCTCTTGACCTTTTATGAAAAACTTCTCAAACTCGCCTTTCAATTGAATTACCAAACCACCGAATCCCTCATCTGAAAAGAGCACATTGGTGCCCTCTCCTAAAATAAAGAAATCCAAGTTCTCTTTCCGGGAAAATTCAATTATATTAGTAAGCTCTTCAATGTTTCTCAATTCCAGAAAATAGCCCGCAGGACCGCCTATGCTGAGAGAAGTATGCCTGGAAAGGGGTTCGTCAACTCTCACTTTATTTACTACTCGTTTTTGCAATTCATTTAATATATCCATCGAACCCAACACCTAGGTCCTCTCACGATTTTCTTCCCAGATGGGTAGGAAGATAGTAAACTTGGTTCCTTTCTCTACTTCGCTCTCTACATTTATTTCCCCATTGTGGTCTCTTATTATACGATAAGCCATTGACAATCCCACTCCTGTTCCTTTGGAGCCCTTGGTGGTAAAGAAGAGGTCGAACAGTTTATCTAGGTTCTCTTTAGAAATTCCGCAACCATTATCTGCTATTGTTATCTCGACCTTTTCCGGATTATCTTTTCCAGCACTTGCTGAAATGGTGAGTTCTCCTTTCTTACCAGCCATCGCCTCGCAGGCATTTATAATCATATTCAAAAAGACCTGTTCCAGCTGGACACCAATCCCTTTTATCTTGGCCAAATCTTGGGGAATATCTTTACTTACATTAATACCTCCCCGAGAAATTTGATACTGTGCTAAGCCCAGGGCATCTTCCATTACAGAATTCAAGTCTGTCGGCAGAAAGTCCCTATCAGAAGGTTTAGCATAGCCCCTTATCCTCTGGATGAGCTTAGCCGCCCTGTGAGCAGTCTCCACCATCTTCTCCTGTCTGTCCCTTATGGTTTGCAGGATTTCTTTCTCCCTTTCAGTCAGATTTGCTTGACTGAAATCTTCCTTTATGTCACGGATGCACAACTCAGCGCCCATACTGACAATGGCTAAAGGGTTATCTATCTGATGGGCAAAGCCAGCAGCCAACTCCCCAACGGAAGAGAGCCTAGCCGCCTGAATCATTGTCGCTTGAGACTCTTTAAGTTCCTGATAGAATTGAGCATTCTCAATCGCTAAAGCAGCCTGCCCGGCTAAAATCTTAAACATGTCTAAATCGTCAGGCGTATAAATCTCTTTGGAGCGCTTTGTACCCAACACTAAAAAGGCAGTCAGCTCTTCACCGATGAAAGCAGGCAATAATAGAGATGCCCCCATACTTCTCAATTGTGTTTCCACTTCTCCCAGGTGTTCTCGCTCGCTGGTCTGAAAATGGCTGATAACTTCCTCTTTCAAAATAGGTCCTCTATCTCTACTTCTGGATAGTATCTGAATTAAAGGAGCATCTTTAGATAGAGAATCTCCGACCTGTTTTCTTCTCTCTTTGCCATAGCGAATCTCCCGCACATATTGATTGGTTCTCTTATCCCATAGATAAATGCGGGCATGACTGATTCCGATTTCCTTCGTCACATCACGAATGATTAAAACCAAAAGGCTCCTTAGATCTTTGGTCAAAGTCATTTGCTTTGCCAAGTTTATTAAGTTTTGTTGGTATATCCTTTGCTTCTTTAAAAGGATTCTATTAGCTCTCTCCTGGAAGTAATGACTTATGGTAGGAGCAACAAAAGCGAGTAATTCACACCCAGCCACACCAGCTGGCACAAGCCACCAATAAGTACCAAAGTACCGATATAAAAAAGGCCGATGAAGAACAAGAAGTAACGGTGGAATTCCTAAAAAGATAGAGTAAACGGTTGTAAATATCGCCGTCTTAGTGACCGCCGCGGTAATATCCATCAGCCGCGTCGTAATGATTGCATAAGTTATTATAATAGGATATAAGAAAACTAAATAATGACCAAATGGAAATATCGGGATATTATAAATCAATGGATAGTTGGTCGCTCCTCCACCGAATCCAATAATAGAAGCTAACAAGATATATCTTATCTGGTTACGCTTGTACCCAGAGACCTCTTTATACTTTGTGAGCATAATATAAATAGAATAGACAACGCACGAAGAGAATGTTAAAAGGAAGAAGTGGTACACGACACCAGGTTGCGGATAATACCTAAAGGAAAGCTTAGGGACTATGTCTTTAATAAAGAAAGGAGTCAAATTAAAACTTAGAAGGACTAGACCGATTAAGTAAACGCATTTAATTAATCTTTTCCGTTTCTCTCGGAGATCCAAAAACGAATGAACAAAATCGAGAAAAAATACAGGAATCAAAGTAGCACCAGAATAAAGAACTCGTGTCCAAAATAGAGCTTTCCCCTTGTCAATCGAGAGCAACAACATAAAATAGGCAAATCCCCAAATAAATATGCTCATGCTTAACAAGCACCATATTTTGTTTGTAAATTGTTTTCTATTCTTAAAATATACGAATAATCCAAGAATTAAACCGATTATTGCGGTTATTAAACATGATAGTGCAAAGTACATCAATTTTATACCACCGATAATTTCACACTCAGATAATTTACGACGTGTTTTAGGGAGGGAGGACAGCCCTCTAAGTGCTCTACATTATTCTTTTTACACCATTCTTGTGCACAATCTCCTATGCCTATGCATTTACCCATTCGCGAGACGTCCAATCCATGGCAGTTTCCAAATACTACATCTGTTCTGAATAAATGTGACCTCGTAAAGAGGGAGAAACTGGGAATAAATTTTCTTTTTATTTCTTTGCCTGCTCTATCAAGGTTGATGATGCACCTCGAACATGCACTAGTCGGCCAAATGTATAGTTTTTTTCCCTTTAGAATAAACCTTGTAGCCGGGACGAATTTGACCATTCTGTCTTCATTCTCTCTGATTTTACTCTCCTGGACAAATTTTCCAGCCCCAATATTTTCTGCTATACAAATATGTTTTACACGTGAATAGTCTAGTCCTATCATCGCCGCCGCAAACGAATCAATCTCAACCATATCGTCACCACAGAAGACCAGATTTGCTGTTCTATCCTTACCATGATGTGGTCCATTTTCTTCCATTCCTGTAATGCCTTCTATCATATTTAGGGTTGGCTTAATAATTTCTCCTAGATACGCAATATATCTATCCAAATCCAGCTTGTGCATCTGGAGCTTATTAACCGACGGTAACACCCCCATTTGGTTTTTCAGGGATAGTGTTACTCCTGTTTCCATATGCGTCTTAAGCTTCGCTAGGTTAATGTAGCTGTCGACTTCAGTCAAAATTTCAGGTATCATAAAGGTTATTTGCTTACATTTTACCTTCCTCCTTTTGGCCTTGTCTAAATTTAAAAGGGTTACTCCTCTAAGAGAGGCGAATTGTTGAAAATTAGAAAGTTTAAGGATTCGTTCGAAAGGATAAGGCTGTTCAGGAGTTCCTATGAGAGAAGTATGTCCAATTATAACTTTACAGTTTCTTCCTAACAAAAAGGCAAGCAGTTCTTTCATAAAATTCGCATCGGTATTTTCACTTTTATAAATTGGGACTCTACCTCCCAAGTTTGGCTTGATAAAAATCTTGCCCCTAGGTTTGAACCCCATCTTATTGAAAAGGCTTTCAACATGACTTCTCAGATCTCCTCCGCCATACTTTTCTAAGAGGACAGCCATTTTTCGGAACCTTCTTTTTCCTCTCCCCTGTCTGGATAGTTAAGACAAGATTGTTTTATTCATTAGAAATACTCTTCCGCGACTCTCTTGCTTAGCGGCCTTCTTAGCTTTTTTGGATTGACAATATTGAGTTTCCGCATACGCCCAAATATACTGGTTCTAATTTATAGGCGATAACATACCTTCGGGGTCATGTTTTTCAACCCGGTTTTAGCTTTTTCTACCCCAATTCTAACTATGTAGAAAAAGTCTTGGGTATTTGCGATAGGTTCGATATTTTGTCCATGACCTCATCTGCCATTTTTTGCAATGTATTTTTACTGGTCTTTTTGCCGAAGTACTTATTTAGAAAAATCTGCTCACCTATGCGGACTTTACACCTGCGAGAAAGACGGGGAAAAGGCACATCTCTCGGGAATACATCAAATGTCCCTGTAATGCCCACAGGGATTATTGGGACCCTTGCTACTATTCCAAGTTTTACAAATCCTAGTTTCCCTCTCTGAATTTTTCCATTTATAGATCTACTTCCTTCCGGGAATATTACTACCACTTTATTTTGCTGCAAAATCTTCACTACTTCTCTAAAATATTTTACTCCAGGTTCTTCTCTGTCCAAGTAAATCCTCTCGTTATATCTCATAAACCATCTTAAAATCGACACTCGATGTAATTCCCGTGCTGCCAAAAAATATAATCTTCTTCTTATTACAGCAGATATAATAAAGAAATCAAGATAACTAGCGTGATTTGCCACAATGATAGCACTATCTAATTTCGGCACACTCTCTATACCTTCTACTTCCCGTATCCAAAAAAGATAAAGAATTGCCCTTACTATTGGCTTTGTTAACAGATAAAAGACTCTTACGAGTAGTGGAGTTCTACGGTCAAATGCCCTGCGTTCGGATTTTGATCTCCTGTCGAGGAAATCGATCTCTATTTTTTTGACCCTTCGTTCCTTACGTCTACGTTCCCTTTGTTTACGGCTGTTCATGTATACATTTTGCTTCTGATAAGGGTCTTCAATCAACCTATGTTTAATTTTATAACTTGCAAAATTACCCAGCATCTCGTCATCTTTAGTATACATTTTGCCAAGAATGTGCCAGATTTTGCCCATTGACTCTTTTTCAGACTCCTTGGTCGGCGACCATCCCGCTCGGGCAAAGTTAATTGCAGGTTGTCCCCACGTTCTTTTTGGATATCTGAGAATTCATCTGTGGATTCTGTCAATGAAGCCTCCCTTTTCGGAAGGACTCCAATTTTGAGCTGCCAGCCTAAATTTTCGTCAAAATTTCTTCCCCGATTTTATAGACGTCGCCGGCTCCTAATGTGAGAAGCAGATCCTGGGGGCGTACCCTTTTGACGACCTCCTCAATTAGAGCTTCTCGGTTTGAAACCAAAGTAACAGTTCCTCTCTTCTCGGCAGGGAAGGATTCCAGGATTAAGGATGAAGAGATTCCTGGAATGGGCTTCTCTCCCGCAGAATAGATATCTGTGAGCCAAATTTGGCTGACACTTTCAAAGGAGGGTCCAAATTTTTCTGCTAGGTCTCTCGTGCGCGTATACCGATGCGGCTGGAAGATAACTAACAGCCTCCTTTCTGGCCAGATCGATTTGATCGTCTCCAGAGTTACTCTTATTTCTGTGGGATGGTGTCCATAGTCGTCTATAAACACTATATCGTTCTTTCTGGCCTTAATCTCCAGCCTTCGACTAACGCCAGTAAAATCAACAAAAGCCTTTCGAATCTTTTCAAATTCTATTCCCAGTTCAATACCGACCGCAGCTGCGCCTAGAGAGTTGATGACGTTATAAGCTCCAGGAAGGTGCAGTTTGAGCCTGCCCAGATTTCTTCCAGAAAAGCAGAGGTCAAATTCAGTGTCCATTCCTTCATACACTATATTTTCCGCATAAAAATCAAGGGTTTTCCCTCTCCCATAAGTATAATATTTTCTCGTTATTTGAGGAATAATTGACTTGATATTCAGATCCTCACCGCAAAGGATAATAGACCCATAAAAAGGAACTTTATTTACGAACTGTATAAAAGCACTTTTGATATTATCCAAGGTTTTATAGTAATCAAGATGGTCATCGTCTATATTTGTGAGAAGGGCGATAGTGGGAGTAAGTTTGAGAAAAGAGCCGTCGCTCTCATCTGCTTCAGCCACTATGAACTCCCCCTTACCCAATTTAGCAGAAGAGCCAATATTTTTTAAACGCCCGCCAATTACTACTGTGGGATCCAATCCACCCTCCGCCAGAACCATGGCTACAAGTGAAGTGGTCATTGTTTTTCCATGGGTACCAGCAATTGTCAGAGCATACTTCAACCTCATCAACTCGGCAAGCATCTCAGCTCGAGGAATAACTGGAATTTTAAGTTTCTTTGCTTGAACCACTTCCGGATTATCAAGGAGTACCGCGCTGGAAGTAACCACCACGTGGGCATCTCCCACCTGTTTAGGTCTATGACCGATAAATATTTCACCGCCCAGGGATGCCAACCTCTGTGTCACCTCTGTCTGCCTGAGGTCCGACCCACTAACTTTATAGCCCAAATTTATCAGGACTTCAGCAATTCCGCTCATCCCCGAACCACCTATTCCCACCAAATGTATGTGTTGAATCTTCTTTAACATTCTGGTTTAGCCTTTCGACAAGCCCCTACATTGCTTCAATTAAATCGGCCATCCTGGTGGCTGCATCGTCAATAGACAGTCTTCTTGTATTATCGGCCATGCCCCTCAACTCTGCCTGGTCATCAATCAAGTGGATGATGATATCAGCTAGTATCTCACCCGTTAACTGATCGTCCTCAATGAGTAGACAAGCCCCTCTCTTTGATAGAAACTCAGCATTCGTCTTCTGGTGACCAGCAGTTGCATAAGGATAGGGAATAAGAATGCTGGGTAACCCTTTTGCTATGATTTCAGCGACAGTACTTGCGCCAGAGCGGGAAATTACCAGATCACAACAGCTATAGGCATATTCCATATGGAGAAGATAAGGAAGAACACATGACGAGTAATCTCTTTTCTCGTATTCTTCTCTTATTTCCGAAAATTGCTCAATGCCCACAATGTGTATAATTTGAATCTTCTTCCTCAGCGGGGTCAAAAAATTTAATGCCTTTACTGTTGCCAGGTTTATGCTATGGGCGCCTTGACTCCCTCCAAAAACCAGGAGGTTCTTCTTGCCCTCCACCAGATTCAACTTTCTTACCCCCTCGCTTCTTGCACAACTTAAGATGGATTTGCGAACAGGGTTTCCCGTAAGAAATGTCTTCTTAGAGGGAAAATATCTTTCGGTCTCTTTAAAACTGACCGTTATTATATTGACTATCTTGGCTAAAATTCTATTGGTCAGTCCAGGAAGAACATTTTGCTCGTGAATCGCACAAGTTATTCTAGAGATTTTAGCTGCCAGAACTACTGGGAAGGCTAAATATCCCCCCATTCCCACAACTATATCTGGTCTGAAACATCGGAAGATCTGTATAGACTGGAAGAACCCTTGAATAAATTTTCCAAGAAAGCGGATAACTTTCAGTGAAAATCCCCTTACCAAACCTTCTCCCACAATTTGGAAGAATGAGAATCCACTTTCTTGTGCTATTCTCTCGCCAATCCCTCTCTTTTTTCCCACCAGAATAACTTCATTATTGCGTTTTCTCAACTTTTCTCCCAGTGCCAGACCTGGGTAAATGTGTCCACCCGTCCCTCCCAGAACAATCAAAATACGCATAACACCCCTCTGTGAACAAGAATCCTCGAAGTTATCCCCTTCGGGGGTTCACACCAAGATTCCTTTATAATGCAGATCTTCACTCTTCAGCTACATTCATTTACGGGTTCGATGCATCGAACCCCTACATCCACTAGTTCCAGTTACTATGTCTGTCTGGAAATATTGAGAAGTATTCCCACTCCCAGCAGCGAGAAGACCAGAGAAGACCCTCCATATGAGAGAAAAGGTAAGGTGATCCCTTTAGTTGGCAGACAAGCAGTAACTATACTGATATTTAAAACAGCCTGGAAGGTGATTAAAAAAGTAATTCCGGCAGCCAGTAAATTTCCGAATTGATTGGGTGCTCTTGTAGCTATACGTAGTCCCCTCCAGGCAACAAGAACGAATAGGAATACTATCAAGCTGGCACCCAAAAATCCGAGCTCTTCTCCAATTATCGGAAAAATAAAGTCCGAATAAGGCTCGGGTAGAAAGAACAATTTGGCCCTAGAAGCGCCCAAGCCTTTCCCAAAAAGACCTCCTGAGCCTAGAGCAAGAAGAGCCTGAACGGCCTGGTAGCCTATCCTCTGGGCATCAGCCCATGGATTGAGGAAGGTTAGAATTCGCTCTCGGCGATATCCTACATGAAAAATTGCGAAATATAAAAGTGGTAGACTTAAGAGGACAAGCGAGAGAAGATGCGAAAGCCTAACTCCTCCCATAAAGAGCATTACTAATATAACCAGTGCCAGGATAACAGCAGTCCCCAGATCTGGCTCGGCATAAACAAGTGTCAGAAACATTGCTGTTACTACTAGAATTGGCAAAAGCCCTTTTTTGAAATTCTGGAGTTTGCTTCCTTTCCGGTCTAAAGCATCCGCCACATAGAGAATCAAACAAAATTTTGCCATCTCGGAAGGTTGAAAGCTCACCATTCCAAACTTAAGCCAGCGCTTGATTTCTCCTGACTCTACTAGCAAAACTAAAAAGAGGAGGCCCAATGAGAAAACCATAAGCGGTCGGGAAAACTTCTGCAACTTGTTATAATCAACCCTTGCTAAAGCAAGCATTAAGAATGTGCCCATTACCGTCCAGATAAACTGCTTGGTTAGAAACAGATAACTCGTGTCGAACTTTTTATGAGATACAATTGCGCTGGCACTGAAAACCATAACCACACCTGTGAAAACCAAGAATAGAACAACCAAGAGTAGAAGAATATCGCAGCGATGATACTCTGGTGCATATAGGCCTTTCTTTCGCTTGTATCTCGGGCTTCTAAATCCTCTGACAAATCTTCTTTTTTGAGTTCTCAGATCTCTCTTACCCATGTCTTGAAATCTTTTCCTCTTTCCTCAAAGTCGGAATACATATCGAAACTGGAACAGGCTGGAGAAAGGAGAATCGAGCTACCCGGCTGGCTTAAACCATAGGACAACTCTACTGCTTCCTTCATCCCATCTACCCTGTAAATGGTAGCCGAACCGATTAACTCCCTCTCTATTCTGGGAGCAGCTTGACCCAGCAAAACAAGGGCAGCGACTTTCTCTCTAACCAAATTCGTTAATGGTCTATAAGGCGCGCCTTTATCATAGCCTCCCATGATGAGTATAATCGGGGCCTGAAATGTTTCCAGCGCCCTCTGACAAGCATCAACATTTGTCGCCTTAGAATCGTTAATAAATCTCCTCCCATCGATTTCGCGAACCATTTCCAGACGATGTTCTATTCCTGGGAACGCCTCAATTGCTCTTCTGAGCTTATTTCTCAATATACCAAATATATTTCCCACTGCAATGGCCGCCAGAGCATTCTCTAAATTATGGGGACCAGGGAGCCTTACATCTTCAACTGAAAGTCCATCTCTATCAGAAGGAACTTTCGCCGTCGAGTCTAAATTGGAAATTATTCTCCCTCCCTTAACAAAAACTCCTTTTCGCAAGGCTCTCTTACTACTGAAGAAAATAACTCGGGACTTCGCTTTCCGCCCTAGAATTCTACATCTCCTATCGTCTCCATTTAGAATACAGAAGTCCTTCTCTGTCTGTTTCTTAAGAATATTAGCCTTAGCCTGGGTGTACCTGCCCATTGTCTTGTGCCTATCCATGTGGTCAGGAGTTATGTTCAAGATCACTGCCACATAGGGATGGAAAGACTTCACATTCTCTAACTGGAAACTGCTAATTTCGAGGACCAAAACAGTCCTCTTCGTAATCCGACCCACCACACTGGATAGAGGCGTGCCAATATTGCCTGCAACCATTACGTTTCTTCTTCTGTCACTCTTTAACACTGCCCCAATTAACTCGCAAGTTGTGGTTTTTCCGTTGGTTCCTGTAACAGCCACGACAGGAGGAAATGGCAAAGTTTTCCAGTCGAGCTCACCACAGGCAATATTAAATGCCACCTCTACTTCACTCACCACAGGGATTTTCAGCTCCCTTGCCTTCTCCACCAGGGGATTTTCCTGGGGGACGCCAGGACTTATGACTACCAAGTCGCATTCAGGAACTAAATTCTTTAGTCTGACTAAATCCTGGCGACCTGGAACAATCCTTACCCCTTTTTTAAGTTTTTTTATGTTACCTGTTAATTCCCTTTTACTCTTTTCATCGGTTACTGTCACTCTGGCGCCCCGAGTGGTCAATAGATTAGCTACCGCCAAGCCACTTCGGGCCAAACCTATAACTAATACTTTCCTCCCTTGGTAATAATTTTCTGTCAGTGTCATCTAAGTTTTAACGCACTTAAAGCTATTAAGGCCAAAATAATCCCCACAATCCAGAACCTGATTACTACTTTTGGCTCGGACCAACCAATCAATTCAAAGTGGTGATGCAAAGGTGCCATTTTCAAGACTCTCTTACCTCGGAGCTTAAAAGAAGCAACTTGCAGAATCACTGATAGCGCTTCGACCACAAAAATTCCTCCGACAATGACCAAGAGAAGTTCTTGTTTAATGATCAGGGCAACGATACCAATTGTTCCCCCTAAAAAGAGGGAACCAGTGTCACCCATGAAGATCTCTGCTGGATAGCTGTTGAACCACAAGAATCCCAGACCCGCCCCTGCCATTGAACCCAGAAAGATGGAAAGCTCCCCAGCACCAGGAACCGGAACAATGCGCAGATAACTGCTAAAATTAGCGTGGCCTGCCAAGTATGCCATCAAAGCATAGGTCATTGCAGCAATGAGGATTGAACCTACTGCCAACCCATCCAAACCATCAGTTAAATTGACTGCATTGGAGGAACCAACCACGAGTAGAATAGCAAAAAGCGCGTAAAGCCACCCAAGATTAATGAAGAAATCTTTCAAGTATGGTATATTGAGCTGGGTTACGTATCCGGGACTGACTGGATAGTGATAAAGATGAATTACAATAATTATAGCCAAAATTGATTGCCCGAAGAGTTTATACCTTGCTATAAGTCCCCGACTTCGCTTTTTTATCAATTTTAGATAGTCGTCAAGGAAACCCAATAGTCCCAACCAGAGAGTGGAGAGAAGAATAATTATGGTGAAGCGATTATCGAGACGAGCCCAGAGAAAGGTCGAAACAGTAAGGCTAATTAGAATGATTAATCCACCCATTGTGGGGGTTCCTGCTTTCTTCATATGGCTGGGCGGGCCATCTTCCCGTATCTGTTGACCTATATGCAATTGTTTCAATTTCTTTATTAACAGAGGTGCAAGGAATAAACTCAAAACCAAAGAGGTAAATATAGCAGCCCCAGCACGAAAAGTTATGTATTTGAAAAGATTGAAAGGGAAGAAGTACACATGTAGAGGATATAAGAGATGATAGAACATTTACTCTCCAGATAACGACCTCAAAGCAGACTTTCGCTCTGCCACTACATACATTTACGGGTGCAATCAATCCAACCCCTACAGGAAGTATGTAGTTTCTTAGCAGAGTTTTGCTCTGCCGCTACATTCTTTCCTATAACAGCAAAGTGTAAGGTATTTCGTAACTTCCTCTAATCCCATCTTGCGAGACCCTTTAATCAGCACTGCATCCTTTGCCTTCAGCAATTCCTTCAGTTTCCTAGAGGCAAATTTCTTATCCTTAAAAGAGAATATATTGCTCCTTTCCATTCCCCACTCACGAGCACCCCGAGCGATAAATCGGGCATCCTCTCCTATCGTGATTAAGCTATAGATTGGGCTGGTAGCCACTATCTTGCCAATCTCCTGATGAAATTTTCGACTCATCGTGCCCAATTCCAACATATCGCCCAAAACGACTATTTTCCGCTGGGAGGGAAAAGAGGAAATAAGTTCGCTTAATGCAGCTTTTACAGAAGTGGGATTAGCATTATAAGCGTCGTTAATGATTGTGACCTTACCATATTTCAACTTTTCCATCCTCAGCTTGGGAAATTTGAATTCCCTAAGCACATCAGCCATCAAGGGAAGGGAGATGTCAAACTCTTTAGCAACGCTTATGGCAGCCAATGCATTATAAATGTTGTAACGTCCTAAACAGTATAAATCAAATTCCTTTCTATCTCTCCCCACGTGGACGGTGAAAGAAAGTTTTTCCTTCCCCCAGGACCTACTTCCCACAACATCACTCGCCCGCACATCAGCCTGCCGGTTTGTTCCAAAAGTAATTATTTCCCGTTTTATCCTTTTAAACTGGTTCCTCAAATGGAAATCATCAATATTTAACACGACTTTCCCTTGCGGAGGCAGAAGTTGAACAAGTTCCATTTTACCAGAAAGCACATTAGAAATGCAACGGAAAAATTGGAGGTGGGTGGGACCGATGTTGGTAATTACCCCAATTTGTGGTAGGGAAATCTCCGCCAATCTCTTAATCTCCCCGGCGTGGTTGGCTCCCATTTCCACAACCAGAAACTCCGCCTCAGGAAAAATCCCGAAAAGGGTCAAGGGAAGACCAACTATATTGTTGTAGTTACCAGTAGTGGCTATCACTTTATACTTCGATAAGAGGAGCGCCTTCAACATATCCTTCGTTGTCGTCTTACCATTGCTGCCAGTTACTCCCACAACCACAGGATTGAACTTCTGACGATAAAACTTGGCCAATTCTTGCAGGGCAGTCAAGGTATGGGCTACTCTTATAATCGCTATTCTAGTAGCCAGTCTTTTCTTCCTAGAAACAACCACCGCCTTTGCACCCTTTTCTATCGCCTCCTCGAGAAAATCGTGGCCATCGAACCTTTCTCCTTTCAGCGCAAAGAAGATTTCTCCCTTCTTTATAGTGCGACTGTCAATGGAGACACCTGAAATTTCTCCTCGCTGACTTCCACAAATTAATTCACCCCGGACGGCTCTTATTACCTCCCTTATAGTAAGTCTTTCCATACTATTCCTTGTTAAATTTCATTTCTTCCAAAAGAATCTTCCTGGCAACTTCACGGTCATCGAAGTGAACTCTTCTGTCCTTAAAGATCTGGTAGTCCTCATGTCCTTTCCCGGCAATTACGACCAAATCGCCCTTTTCCCCCATGGACAATGCCTTCTCGATCGCTTGAAACCTATCGATGATAGTCTGATAATTACTCTTCCCTTTCCTCTTTATTCCTACTTCAATGTCGAGAGCTATCCGCTCAGGATCTTCACTCCGGGGATTATCCGACGTGACAATGACATAATCACTAAGATCAATGGCTACCTCACCCATCAGAGGTCTCTTCCCCCGATCCCGATCACCCCCGCAACCAAAAACAGTAATGATTCGCCTGGGCTTTAACTCCCCGCAGGCGTCCAAAAGCCTCCTCAAAGCTTCATCGGTATGAGCATAATCGACTATCACTGCAAATGGCTGCCCACAATCAATTCTCTGGAACCTTCCAGGAATGGAAGAGACTTTTTCCAATCCACGCTTAATAATGCCCAAACTTATGCCTTGACCTAGGGCAATAGTACTTGCAGCTAAAGCGTTATATACATTATATTTTCCAGTTAGAGGTAAAACAATCTTCACTTCCCCTGTTGGGGACACGAGAGTAAAGGTAGTCTTATCCAGATTCAATTTTATGCTCTTTGCTACAACCTCGGCCTTCTTTTCAATACCATAGGTGATTATCTTTGCCTCTGTCGATTGGATAATTTTCTCTGTTGAGGAGTCGTCTAGATTCAAAACCGCTAGTTTCTCCCTTTCTTTCCGAGCATTCTTTCCCAGAATGGAGAACAGTTTAATCTTTGCTCTCAAATACTCCTCCATACTCTTATGAAAATCGAGATGTTCGCGACTCAAGTTAGTAAATAGAGCACTATCGAACTCACATCCTTCCACTCTATCTAAACTCAAGGCATGGGAAGAGACTTCTATAACTACTGTAGTGAATTCTTCATTTACCAACTTTCGCAGTATTTGCTGCAGGTCGGAGGATTGGGGAGTGGTAATCGGGGCAGGGAATATTTTCTCTCCAAGTCGATAAGCAATCGTACCCAGGACTCCCACTTTTGCTCCATTCTCTTTGAAGATGGCCTCGGTGAGATAACTGACTGTCGTTTTACCGTTGGTACCAGTTATCCCGATTATGTTTAATTTATCGGAAGGATAATTATAGAAGAAGGTGGCAAACTTTGCCAGAGCTAAGCGGGGATTCTCGACCACAATTTGAGTAGCGGAGCCTCCCCACCTGGAGGGTTTTGCCAATCCTTCTATTCTTTTAGAAGAAACAATTACTGAAGCCCCTGCTTCCAGAGCCTGTGGGATATAAGAATTCCCATCCTCTCTATAACCAGAAATAGCCACAAAGATGTAGCCTGGTTTAACTTGGCGGGAATCGTAGGTTATCCCTTCTATAGAAAGTTCTGCTGAGCCGTGTACTTCTTTAGCACCTATCGGCGGTAATAGGTCGTTTAGCCGGACCATTCCTATAACCTGTATATGAGATCTTGCCTAAGCAAAGATATTCCTCCCTTTCGCGAGGAATCCAGCGCAAAGCCTGGAGTCTTCCCCTAGAGCGGGGACCAATATAAGTTGCCTTCTCGGGCGGATTCCTACATATTATCTACGATTCAGGCGGGACACCGAGATGGTGCATAATTCTCAATCCAACTCGTGCGAATACCGGAGCAGCCACGCTTCCTCCCCAGTAAAATCCTTGTGGCTCATCCAGTAGGACCAAGATAGTGATCCTCGGTCGGTCTGCTGGGAGATAACCAACGAATGAGGCAATGTAGTTTGTTTTAGAATACTTACCAGTGGCTGGGTCGAATTTTTGAGCGGTTCCCGTCTTACCAGCTACCCTATACCCTACAATTTCTGCTTCTTTCCCCGTGCCATTTTCTACAATTCCGCACAAAATATCGGTTAAAGTTTGCGCTGTCTTAGAAGAAATCACCCGCCTAACCGGGCAGGGGTGGAATTCTGTCACCACTTTTCCCTTAGAATCGATGATTCTGTTAGCAATCATGGGTTCCATCAACACTCCTCCATTGGCCAAACATGAAAAGGCAGAAATAAGCTGGATGGCAGTTACTCCTACGCCCTGCCCGAAAGAGAGGCGGCTGAGAGATATTTCTGACCAATCTTTTGGTTTCTTCAAAATTCCCGGCGTCTCACCCGGCAACCTAATTCCCGTGTAGTTGCCAAAACCGAAATCCCTTACGTACTGGTACAACCTATTTTTCCCCAACAGCTGCCCCGCTTTAACCATTCCAATATTGGACGATTTTTCAAGAACCTGAACAAAAGTAAGCCAGCCCTCACCTTCGTGGTCTCGAACAGGAAACCCGTTGAGCACGTAAACTCCGTTCTCACAATAGAATAGATCTTCCAATGTGACGAGGTTCTCCTCCAATAATGCTACCGCCACTATTGGTTTAAAAGTAGATCCTGGTTCAAAAATATTAGAGATAGCAGGAATCTTTAAGTACTTATATTTTTCCGGGAAAGATTTATTTCCATTGAAAGATGGGAAGCTAGCCAAGGCTAAGATTTCCCCGGTTTGAGGATCTTGAACAATGATTGTGGCGAGTTTGGCTTTAGTTTCTTCATAAGCTTTCCTCAACTCCACTTCAGCAATGTACTGGATTACTCTGTCGATTGTGGTGACTACACCGTATCCACTTACCTCCGATGGATAAGCAGTGCCAGCAGCGATTACTTCCCGACCAAAGCCATCTTTTGTCCCGATAGTTTTCTTGTTTTTCCCTCTTAGAATTGTGTCAAAGGAATTCTCAATTCCGGACAGACCTTGATTATCCAGACCGGCTAAACCGATTACTTGGCTAGCTAACTCATTTTCAGGATAGAATCTTTTGCCTTCGCTCATAAACTCGATCCCTTTAAGATGCAAGTTTTTAATCTTTTCCGCAATTTCCGTATCCACTTTGCGTCTCAGCCAGACGAAAGAATTTGAAGTCTCCAATTTTCTGCAAATCGCTTTCTCGCTTAAATCGAGCAAAGGCGCTAACTTTCTAGCTGTCTCTTCCGGATTCGAGATGGAAGACGGAATTGCATAGACCGAACTAACTTCAAATTCTATTGCGAGTTCCTTCCCATTGCGGTCATAAATTGTGCCCCTTTTGAACTCATATTGTCTGACCAAGATAGATTGCTTATCCGCCATCCTCTTGTACCGATGATGGCTAATAATCTGGATATAATACAACCTAATTTCCAATACGATAAGAGTAAGAATTACTACCAGAATAGAAGTGATAATGCGAGTTTTTCGAGGCACCTTTTGAATCCTCACGGGCAATGAAAAAAGCTCTATTCGATGAAATTCTATCCTATTTAAGATTTACCTTTAGAAAGAGAGTATTTTCATGCTGAGAAGAGACCATTCCCTTCTCTTCTCGAGCAATCCTATTAATATTTGCGAGATTAGTATAGCAATATAACTTTGCCTTTAGATGGCGATTTTCGTTTTCCAACAAGATGAGCTCTTTTTTCAATTCGTTAATCTGATAACTAACCGTGATTACTTCTGCACATTCCCAAACATAACATAGGAAAATCAAGAGACCACCAATAAAAAACAGAGGGTAATATTTTCCAAGCTTCTCTTTCTCCTTTTTTCCCATTAGCACATTTCCCCTACCCGCAATTTTGCGCTTCTGGAATGAGGATTCATTTGAAGTTCCCTTCTAGATGGAGTAACTGGCTTGGGAAAAACTGTCTTCAAGCCTTGCCTTCTATATTCCCGAAAAAAGTTCTTAACAATCCTATCCTCGAGAGAATGGTAAGAAATGATACAAATTCTACCGCCCTTTTTTAGAAACCCTACGGCTTGAGGAAGTGTCTTTTCCAAAGCCATTAACTCACCATTTACTGCTATTCGTAATGCCTGGAAACTCCTGGTCGCCACGTGAATCTTTCTGGGCCAAGCTGAACGAGGAACTGCTCTCTTAATGAGTTCGACTAATTGAAAGGTAGTCTCCAATGGTCTCTTTTGTCGGAATTCAACCACTGCCCTCGCAATCCGCCTGGCCCAGTGTTCCTCTCCATAATTAGATAGAATCTCTGCAAGTTCGTCGAAAGATAGAGTGTTCAGGAGGTATCCTGCAGGCAATTTCGTCTTTTCTGACATCCGCATATCTAACGGTCCGTCCCTTTGAAAGCTAAAACCTCTCTTAGCATCTTGCAGTTGCAGGTTCGACAAACCCAAGTCAAATAGAATCCCGTCTACTTCTTTAATTTTCAATGACTCGAGGATAGTTCCAATTTCAGAAAAGTTTCTCTCAAAAGTGAGCAGGTTTTCTCTATATTTCTTAAGATTTTCCTTTGCCCTTCTTATCGCCTCTGCATCCTGATCAATTCCGATCAGGAATCCACCTGGCAGGATCGCTTCCAGTATCCTTTGAGCGTGACCACCTTCGCCCAGAGTAGAATCTATGTAGACTTTTCCTTTTAGACAATTAAGATTATCTACTACCTCGTCAACTAAGACTGGAATGTGTCTTGACTCTTCCACTTTGTGTTGGAGGGGGGTGTCAGATTCCAAGGTCAACCAATTTCTCAGCTACCTCAACAAATTTCTTTTCAGCCTCCTTCTGGTAGCGCTGCCAGTTGCTTTTTGACCAAATCTCGATGCGATCCAACACCCCCACTACTATTGTCTCTTTTCTTATGTTCGCATAGTTGCATAGGTTCTTGGGAATAAGTATCCTACCTTGATCATCCAGATCACATTCACTTGCTCCAGAAAGGAAAGTGCGCAAAAACCTACGGGCGTCAGCTTTAGTTAGAGGAAGGGCTTTAAACCTTTCTGTAATTTTTTTCCAATTATCGGAAGTGTAAACAAATAGACAACCCTCCAACCCAGAAGTGATAACAAACCTTCTTACGTTTTGACGAAGCCTGGCAGGAATGAAGAGTCGGTTCTTTCCATCTAAAGAATGGTGATATTGTCCGATCAGCATCGGTTCACCACCTTACACCACTTTTCCCCACTGCGTATCAGATTATATCGCAACTCTGTTATTTTGTCAAGCAAAAAATCAAAAAAAATCGAATTTGCCCCAGGATAAAATAAATACATAGACGGAAACTGAAGTGCCAGAGCCGCCGCGGACGGACGACCTTCACGGTCGCCCAACCCACTCTGCTTTATCATCATGTCATAGCGAGCGACTGAAAGGAGGGTGACAATCCGACCCGAATCGGTCATTGCGAGGGTGAAGCCCGTGGTCCAGATGAATGGGGACTTCCCTTTGCCTTTCATTTCATTCAGCGACAAGGTCGCAATGACAGCGCCTTACCCTACAAAAAGGGAGTGTGGGGGTTCGATTCATCGAACCCGCCGACCAAAGATGGCACCATAAACGGTGCCCGACCAGGGATGGTCTTATCAAATAAAAAAATCCCGGGAGATAAATTGGTTATCTTCCCGGGAAATTTTTTTAATTTTAACTTTCCCGTGCCCTACTCTTCGCCCACCTTTCCTCAATAGTTCGACGAAAGCGCGGTGCATACACTATTTCCCAAGTGGTCTCTTTCCCAGGAAACATCTTTAATGCCGAGCACCGAATGGACTCGACTATTTGTTCAGCTTCTCTTCGCGAAAGGCGCTCCTGACGAAGGACAGCCAGACCTAAGTTCACCATCATCTTCAGATAGCGAATTTTTCTATTCTCCTCCTCCACCGAACCATTCTTTTCCATCTTTACCCATCCTGAATCTGCATTATGAATTATGCTACTCGACCAATTCTAATCTTGGATTGGGACTATATTGACGCCCTACCTTGGCACAAAGCTTACCCTCTACCGTCACCACATCAGCAGTGAAGTCTATCTTCTCTCTAAAAAGGGCAGAACCTACTCCTACTGCATCAAATGGCACACCAAGCTTGACGAAATGCCTTATTCTTTCTTCATCAAATCCGCTGGAAATAACGATCTTCACGTTACCAAACCCTGCCTCATCAAAGCATTTCCTCGCCTTCCAGCAGAGTTCAGGGGAAACACCATAAGAATTCTTCCCTCTGTCCTTAACCGACTTATCTCGGATGTCGCTGGCTGTGTCGAACCTTACTCCCCACAGCCTCTTGCCAAGAACTTTAGCAACTTCTAAAGAAGTCCTTATGCAATCGTTTTCGAAATCTACCAGAACTATCCTGGGAACATCTTTAGCCATATACTTATCAAATGTTTTTGCTGCTGTAACAGTATCTCCTCCATAGGTAGCTATAAGTCCGTGAGGAATAGTTCCTATCCCTCTTCCTCCCCATAATGAACCCTGAGCATCAGTGGAGACATTTATAGCACCCGAAATAAAAGCAGCATACCCGTCTGTTTCCTGCACCCTGTAATGGTCAAATCTTGCGGAAAAGAAGAGGACTGGTCTTCCAGCCGCAGCATCTACCACTTTCCTTACAGCAGTGGCTACCGCAGTCCCTCTTGCCAGCACCCCTAAATATACAGTTTCCAGGTGAGCAAAGGTACTGTATTCCCCCTCAATAGTCATCACGGTCTCTAAAACTTTAATTCTGTCTCCATCGTGAAGTGCTCTTATAGTTAAATTCTCTGGATTGACAGCGCATAATCTCAAGATAGCAATAGCCTCATCCATTCCGCAGAGAACAGCCTCTTTGCGACAGAATACCTGCATAAGCACTCGAGTGTGGCGATGGTCTCTCTCCAGAACTTCCTTGGTGCGCACAAAATACTTATCACTATACCAGCCGTTTCTTATTTTCTCAACTGAGATATTAAAATTTTTGGGATCAAGCCTTTGCGCTACCATCTCTTCCCTCCGAAAATCTAAACTATTTGTGTGCGAAAACCCTGGTGTCCCCGATGAAATCGGAGGACTCCAGATGATGAACTTAGATATTCGTATTTTGATTATGCACAGATTAAATCTGTGCCTACAATGGCATTATCTTTTATAATTCATAACTCATAATTACGTAGTGTCATCTGGTGTATTTCTGCTGCTCTTTTGGCACGTACCATTTGATGAAGTTATAGCCAATCCCTGCAGGAGCCACTTCAATACCATGGAACCTCTTATGAACTACCGGGAGGGCATCGGCCACATATAAGAAAGTATAGGGTTGCTCCTCAGCTAGAACGGCATGAATCTTATGATAGATTTCTCTTCTTCTCTCCATCTCGAATGTACGCCGTCCTTCCACTAAGAGGCGATCGACTTCCGAGTTGCTATAGGAAATGAAATTATACTGCCCCTCCTTGACCTGGGATGAGTGCCAAATAGCGTACTGATCTGGATCTCGGGAGAGGCTCCAGCCAAGAATTACCGCATCAAAATTCTTCTTGTCAATATACTGATGAATGAAAGCAGCCCATTCCAAAATACGAATCTTTACTTGGATGCCGACGTCTCTAAGATTGAACTGGATAATGGTGGCACAAAGCTGACGCATCTTGTTTCCCTGATTGGTCATGAGGGTAAAACTGAATGGTCTACCGTCCTTATCTAAAATTCCATCCCCATCTCTATCTTGCCAGCCGCAATTATAGAGCAATTTCTTAGCTTTTTCGGGATTGTGCTCGTAAACAGGAATAGCTTTATTATAAGCCCACGAAGTTGGAGGAAAGGGGCCTGTCGAGATTTGACCCAAGCCCAGTAGAACCCCATCTATAATTTCCTGTCTGTTTATAGCAAAAGTTATTGCCCGACGAACTCTCTTATCCTTAAACAGGGGGTTTTTCAAGTTATAACCGAGATAAGTGTAGCCAAAACTGGGATAGCGAAATTTGTTAAAGTTGTCGAGAAAATCCTTGCTTATGGCCTCTTTTTGGAATTGGTCTGGAGTTAGTCCCATTGTATCTATTGTCCCCTTCCTCAGTTCTAAAAACTGTACCGCCTGGTCTGGCACAATCCTATAGATTATATGATTGATATACGGTCTCCCTTCAAAATAGTCATCATTCGCTTCTAAGAGTATCCGCTCATCTGTCTTCCACTCCACAAATTTATAAGGGCCTGTTCCAATAGGGTGGCGGTTTGCAGGATGGCTATTAAAGTCTCCTTTCTCAAAAATATGCTTGGGAATAATTCCCATACCCCAACTTTCCAATCCAGGAGAGAAAGGCTCCTTATATATTATCTTCACGGTGTAAGGGTCAACAATTTCAAACCTGTCAATCATAAGGTAATCCGAGGCATAAGGCGTCTTTGTATTGGGATCGACTAATTTCTCATAAGTAAATTTAACATCATCACTAGTGAAAGGTTCTCCATCATGCCACTTCACATTTTTGCGGAGATGGAAGGTAATTACCAGCCCGTCTTCTGATATATCCCATGATTCTGCCAGGTCTCCTACCATGTTGAGGTTTTTGTCATACTTAACTAAACCATTATAGACATAACCATTTATATCACCGGAAGCGCTGTCACTGGCAAGAATAGGATTCAAATAACTGGCATCTCCAATAGATGCCTCGATGATTGTATCTCCATAGGCTGGTTGGGGAGGATGTTGTTCACTGATAAGTATTCTATCCGGTCGTCTAGGGGAGGGTCTTTTTGCAAAATGGATGGGTAACCCAATAAGAGCAACTGCTCCCGCTACTAGCACAACAATTGTAATGACCTTTCTCATTTCTTCTCTTCACTATTCTGGATGTCCTACCGGGATAATGTAAAGTGGCATATTATCTTTTGGTAGATGCAGTGCTTTTTGCACAGCAGTGTCGCTAAATGCGCCAATAGGCACCGAACCCAAACCCAGACAGACTGCCTGAAGGTGAATATTCTGCGCTATATGGCCTGCCTCTATCTGAGCATACCTGATACCCCTCTCTCCATATTTCAAACATATTCTATCATATACGCAAGCAATTACAAAATCGACTGCTGCCCGGCCGATTACCCCCTGCCATAATGCAGCGCGGGAAAGAGAAGAGCGTAGGTTTTTGTCCCACATCTCTTCCAAACTATGGCTTGAAGGAAAATAGTGGAAGACCCCATTGGGAGAAACGAGATAGATTTCCATTGGATAGAGAGCCCCTGCAGAGGGAACAGTCTTGGAAGCACCTGTCACCGAATCGGCATCCCTTTGCCCATACGCAGCCCAGAGGAGCTGAGAAATCTCATCTAAAGACAATTCTTTCTCACTGAAGCTCCTAACCGAATGCCTCTTTGCTATCGCCTCCTCGAGGCTCATTTTGCCAGTTGTCTTAGGTCGGGGTAACTTAATATTTTCCTCCTTCACTTTCCCTTTACCTCCTTTGAGAACTGAGGAGTCTACCCGTTCTACGAACATTCCGAAAATGGGAAGAAATAGAAAAGAAAAAATAAGGTATATCCTGAAGAGAACTCTTCTCATCTATCTCCTAAAGTAGTAGATTATTCTGTACGTTTGGCTATCTCTTTTTCAATAATTTGAATTGCTTTTTCCGCTTTTTCCCTCTCGTCAGCTACCAGAATAACTACATCGCCCTCCTTAACCCCGAAAGCCTCCTCGATGTTCCTTTTGTCTTGCTTGTTGAGACCATATTTCGGCAGTTCATCGGTAGAGATAAATCCTTTAACCCCAGTTTCTACCGCAACTTTCTTTGCCATACTATCTGTGAGTTTCTGGTCTTCAATAAGAACCCCGGCAAACCCTTCGGCCTTTATTCCCACAACGACTCCTCCTGAATCTAAGACTGCTCTTATTACATGTGAATTAGTTTCACTGACCAAATCGGTTATCTCCTTCATCCTCTCTCACCTCCTTGTGGTACAAGATGTGCACTTTTCATTGCGGAAAATCTTAAATTCAAAAACGTCTCGAGATAGAACCTGCACCTATATATCTAAATGTGGATGAACCAATTTTTTCAAACAGATTCTAAAGCGCGGTAGAAATCAGTGTTTCCGTAGCCGAAACTCCATCGACTGCCCTAATTTTCTTAATCACCAATGAAGTCAGGGCATTTAAATCGCGAGCCTCGACAGTGGCTACAAGGTCCCACCGACCAAAGACAGCCTGAACTTTTTTGACGCCTTCTACATTTCTGATTTTAGCGAGAACCGATTCCTCCTTTCCTGCATCCAACCTGAGTAGAACTAATCCTAACATTAACCATCACCCCCTGTTTACCACCCTAGGAGCAAAGCGCTGTCATTGCGAGTCGCGATTCAAAATCGTGATTTCAGTCGCCTGCAGTAACATAATTATATAGCAGAAGAAGAGCTTCGCCCTGCCACTACATTCAATCACTGATTTGAAGAATCAAACCCCTACATTGAGGCAAAGCTCACTCTCCCCCTACTAATATTGAAAGATAGTTTGTTAAGAGCATCTGGAATTTTAGCCGAAAAACGAGGACGGCTCTTTCTCTTCTAAGAAAAAATTTGTTCGATCCCAATCCTTGCGGGAGTTTATTCTTTCGCCAGCAGAGTCCGAAGTTTTTTAGGTTTAGAAATTCCCCAGCGATGAACAGACTATCTTTTAATTAGCATCCACTCTACGATTTCGTTTCTCGTAAAAGTTCTGCCATTACCTCCGAGGAGAGTGGCTCGATATAGAAACCAGAACTCCAAGCGAAACCCTCAACCTTCACAATATGGGGAAGTATTTCTAAATGCCAGTGGTAATCCTTATGTATTGTCCTCCAGTAACCTGCCTTTGGCCGCATGTAAGGTATGGAATGGATCATATAGTTGAGCGGTGGATCATCCAGCAGTTTACAAATCTTGCTTAAAGTCACCTTGATGATAGCTGCAAAATCGAAAAGTGTATTATCCTCTTCCTGAGTAAAAGTTGCATTATGGATTTTTGGGAGTATCCAGGTTTCAAAAGGAAGACGTGGAGCAAATGGCACATAGGAGATGAAAGATTTGTTCTCCTCAACTATTCTCAGACCCGAATCCAACTCCTCTCTAACCACATCACAGAAAACACAACGGTCCTTCTCTTCGTAGTAACTTTTGGCATTTTCCAATTCGTCTTTTACGCTCTGGGGAGTAAGGGGCAGGGCAACCAACTGGGAGTGAGTGTGTCCCAATCGGAAGGGAGAACTTGGTCTTTGATTCTTGAAAACTATAGCGTATCTGAAACGCTTATCGCCTTTCAAATCGATAATTCTTCTCTGATAAACCATAAGGGCTTTCTTTATCTGTTCAGCAGGCAAATCGCTTAAGTTCTTAATGTGTTCAGGACTTTCGATTATTAACTCGTGTGCTCCCACGTTATTCATCGCATCATATACGCCCACACCACGTCTCTCCAGCCCCTTCTCTACTTCAAGTGCCTTCTCTTTGCTGGGAAAGACTCTCACACTCCAACCCGGTTCATCCGGTAGAGTACCAGGTTTTCTCAAAGCATAGATTTCTTTAGGTGTCTCCTTCTCATTTCCCGGGCAGAAAGGACAAGGCCTCTCTTTGACCCTTACTCGGGGCTCCAAAGATTCGAAAAATTCCTCTTTTTCCTTAGTGTTTGTAATGATCCAGCATCCTGAAATTATATCTTTTCTCAATTCAGCGCACATCTTTTTCTCTCTAAAGTCTTAATTAGTTCTTTGTACGAAAGAGTGTTCAATAGATCTCTTCTTTCAAGCCAGCCTCTCCGAGCAACTGCAACTCCCAAGTAGAGATTCTCTATCTGATTCAGGGTGTGAGCATCTGTTCCGATTCCGATAAGGATACCCAGCTCTTTTGCCTTCCTGCAATAGATATCATATAGATCAAGCCTTTCGGGATAGGCATTGATCTCTAAGAAAGTCTGTGTTTTCTTAGCAGTCTTTAAAACCTTCTCCATATTTAGTGCATACGGTTCCCTCTTCCCCAACAGCCGGCCTTGCGGATGGGCAATCATATGGATATATCTGTTCTCCATTGCAGAAATTATCCTTTCCGTTAGCTGCTCCTCCGACTGTTTGAATCCGGTGTGAATGGCAGCAATAACCAGATCGAGTTGAGATAGGAGCTTATCGTCATAATCTAAGGATCCATCCGAGAAGATATCGACTTCCATACCGCAGAGAACTTTAAAGTACTTGCTTTTCTTATTAAATTTTTTTGTCTCTTCGATCTTCTCGTAGACTACATCGGGGGCAAGACCTCCCGCAACTTTTAGTGATTGGGAATGGTCACAAATTCCCACCCACTCCAGCCCTATGCCTTTTGCCTTTTCTGCAATTTCTGAGAGTTTGCTTGCCCCATCGCTATAACGGGAATGAACGTGCAGGTCACCCCTTATATCCTTCCCTTTAATAAGTCGAGGAATCCTACTTCCTAAAGCCAACTCAATTTCTCCCGAGGCCTCTCTTATCTCTGCTGGAATATACTGAAGTCCCAATTTCTTATAGACCTCTTCCTCGGTCCTACCGGCAACCCTTGTTTCTCTCACCGATGCTGCCGCACCAGCTCCCTTCCCCCGACTGGACACTCCACCCGACCTCTTTCCTAACTTAAAGAGACCATATTCGTTTATCTTATACCCCTTTTTTCGAGCCAATTCGCGAAGAGCAATATTATGGTCTTTAGAACCAGTAAAATACATCAAGGCAGCTCCATAAGATTCTGGCTTAATCACCCTTAGATCAACCTGTATGTCCTCCTCGAGAATTACGCTCGATTTCGTCTCCCCCTGAGCCAGTATTTCCTTCACCTGAGGAAGACTCACAAACTTTCTCATTACTACATCAGACTTCTTTGCCGTACATAAAATATCTATATCTTTGATGGTCTCCTTTTTTCTCCGAATGCTACCAGCCAGATCTATATCTTTAATGCCAGGACACTTTTTCAATTCCTCTATGACTGGCCTTGCCAAAAATAGTGCTGAGGACAGAAGAATCCTCTCGCCGCCTTTTCTCATCATTTGAATGCCTCGTAGGATATTCTCCTGGGCCTTCTCACCCAAACGGCGAAGCTCGCTCAAACGGTGCTCTTTAGCCGCTTTTTCAAGTTGGGCAAGGCTCTTTATTCCTAACTCATCATATAGAGTTTTTGCTGTTTTGGGCCCTATCCCTGGAACAGAGAGCATTTCTAGAACTCCTTCAGGAAAACCCTTTTTTAAATCGTCAAAATATTTTAATTTACCTGTTTCCAAATATTCCTTAATCTTCTTTGCTATCCCCTCTCCTATACCAGGAATGGTTTCCAGCCTATCTTGATTTAGAAATTTTTCAATCGGGGCAGTGAGACTAGCAATATTTTGAGCTGCTTTCTCATAGGACCGTACTCTGAAAGGGTTCTCCCCTTTCAATTCTAAGAGCTGTCCGATTTCCTGGAGCAATTTGACCACTTCTCTATTTTTCATTTCCCATTTACTCCCCTTCCACCTCCCTCAAGAACCTCGCCGCTGCCTCTGGAACGGGTGGATTAATATAGAAATCGCCGCCCCACTCGAAGCCCCTAGCGGGCATAGCATGGGGCAGAATCTCAATGTGCCAGTGGTAGTCCTCTTTAATAGTTAACCAGAATCCTGCCTCAGGAACCATGAAGGGAGCAGTATGAAGAACAAAATTCAAAGGAGGATCTTTCAATAACTTGACGGTTTTCATAATAGTCGATTTCAATTCTCCTGCCAACTCCCAGAGATCCTCTTCAGACACATTTGTAAAATCGCATTCGTGCTTTCTGGGAAGAATTTGGGTTTCAAATGGAAAGCGGGAGGCAAAAGGAGCCAAAATGATAAATTTATCTCCAGCACTAACGATCCTCTCACGAGAATATAATTCTTGTTTAGTTATGTCACAGAAGATACACCTTTCTTTCTCTTCATAGTAACTTTTAGCTGAAGATAATTCGTCCTTAATGCTTTTGGGAATCACGGGCAGAGCGATTATCTGGGAATGGACATGTAGCATAGAAATCTCTTTACTATAACCCTGATTACGGAAGACGAGACCATATTTCAGAAGGGAATTCTTTTTCAACTCCCTCAACCTCATCTGATAAACCAGGAGAACTTTCTGTACCTGCTCAAGGGGAAGGGCCGAAATATGTGTTATGTGAAGAGGAGATTCAATTACAATCTCATGGGCCCCGTATCCATTCATCGTATCAAAAAAGAAGAAGTCACCCACCCCTTTCCTTTCCAGCTCCTCATTGAGCCCCACCACTCCAAATCTACTGGGAATTACACGCACCTTCCATCCTGGAGTATCGGGCTTACTCTCCTCCTTACGGAGAGCAAAGAGTTCTGGCGGAGTTTCCAGTTCTCTCCCTTCGCAAAAAGGACAGTCTCCCTCCCTCTCTTCTTTGCGGACAGTGATGAAACCAAATGGTGTGTCCACATCCTTCCTCGTAGCAGTAATCATCCATCTTCCAGAGATGGGATCTTTCCTCAGTTTTGACATACTTTCCTCCCTCTTGTAAATCAGCCTGTGCTATTTGTTCTCTACTTCACGATAATGCCTGCGTATCCCACAACCGCGGAGTAATCCCCTGAGGCTTCTGCACTGGTATTGTACAATACCAGTTCACTCTTCTTTGCTCCCAGCTCTTTACAGGCAAAAATCATTGTAGCCGTTGGTGCTGGGCCGCACATCGAAATATCTTTCTCTATTACTGTTTTCAGTAAACCTTCTGGATCGAGTTTTAAGATTTTATCAATTGCCAACTTGTCTTTTCTTTCAGCATCTTTTTGGGACTCATAATGGGTCATATCCGACGAAGCAACAATTAGACAAGGAGCTTTGGATTCAACTACCTTGGCTATCGCCTTACCCAATTCTCTACAGCTGGAGACTCGATTGTCTCGCATACAGATGGGGACGATGGTGAAACCAGCCTTGAAATACTGAATAAATGGGAGCTGGACCTCCAGCGAGTGCTCGTGTAGATGAGCCTCTTCATCCTGCCGGGCTAAATCACCAGCTTCTGAGAGTAACTCTTTTGCCAAGGAAGAATTTATTTCTACTCTGCCATTTGGCATTTCCCACTCGCCGTCTGCCATTATAGCAACCTCTGCACCAATACCAGTATGGTTGGGCCCAATAATGATGATAGTATCGGGTAAGTTAATCTTAGAATAGACTGCTCCAGCCACTTTTCCTGAATAGAAATAACCTGCGTGGGGAACCACTATTCCCAAAACGTCCTCTCTCTCAATATCTCTCCTGAGATATTTCTCAACCTGTTCTCTTAGTGCTTCTGGGTCTCTCATATAGAACCTACCTGCTTGCGCTGGTTTTCTGATCATACTTTCCCCCTTATGTGAATCAGCCTGTGCTCAATAGGGGAAACCTCACTTCCCCCGGGGCACTCACCATCTCGCGCCCGCGCCTTTCCCTTTCTTCGTTCGGTCGTCGCTCCTTATTCGTCGCGACCGGCGCCCCTGATTGCGTTCGCTTCGCTCACTGTCACCATTTCCACAGAAGATTATATTTTTAGCTAGTCTATTATGTTCCCTTTTTGGGACTTACTAGTCAAAGCTTGCACTGTCTCTAAATGTGCCAACCTTAAAGGTTCGGGAATCTTTTCCCTCCTGCAACAAGTCAGGATAATATCCAATGCCTGATCCAGGGCGATCCTGTACCCCTGAGAAACGAATACGGGCTTGACATTTCTCTTAGTGCGGAGAGCCACCCCTATCAGCTCTCCCCTCTCGTCTTTCAAAAAAGTATGAGCTCCTTTCAAATTTACAGGCTCCTCGTAATGGCCGTATAGAATTGATTTGCCACAGCCAATTGTGGCGAGCCCCAGCAAAAGACCCATGTGACTGGCCAGACCAAACCTCACAGGATGCGCAATTCCCTGACCATCGAAAATGACTATATCAGGAGATCTTTCCAATCTTTTTAAGGCAGCTATTAGAACAGGACCCTCGCGAAAGGTGAGCAACCCGGGAAGGTAAGGAAATATTCTCTCAGAGGCTTGCATAACTCCCCTTTTTTCCACCAGTTCCAGCTCAGGGAAAGTAAGCAAAACTACACTACCATAAACCTTTCTCCTTTTCTCATCATAGCCAACGTCACAACCGGCGATAAAGCGTATTTGACTTATGGACCTAAATGGACTTCTTAATACAACTTTATCTCTTAACTTCTGCTGGATTTTTCTGGCCTTCTCAGGAGATACTTGCCAGGAATGAAGACTCTTAACTTTCATCTGTTTTAAATTTAGCAAATTTTATCCCTGCATTGCAAATAAAAATTTATTGCCAAAAGTCCTGTCTCCAGCCTCTTTCCAGCCCCAATTCATCCGCCATCTTCAACACTGCATCATATTCTCTTTTAGAGATCCTTCTTGATAGTTCTGGAAATTCAAAAGCTAGGTGGGCAGGGTGGTACTGAGCCATAATGCTCATATAAGTATTTTTGGAAATATTCTTGGCAATGAACTCTAAGACGCTTCGAGAACCAGCTATGTCTTCCGGCATAACTAAGTGGCGAATAAGGAGTCCCCACTTCGCAATCCCGTCTCTATCCATTTTCAGGTCACCTACTTGACGATGCATTTCCAGAAGCGCCTTCCTATTGACTTCAAAATAGTCGGCTGCCCTGGAGTATGTCCGGGCACTTTCGGGATTAGAATACTTGGCATCAGGCATATAAATATCCACTATACCCTCCAGAAGTTCGAGAGTCTCCACGGAATCGTACCCTCCCGAGTTGTATACAAGAGGAATCTTTAAGCCCTCTCTTACTGCAAGGTCTAAGGCCTCAACGATTTGGGGAACAAAATGCGTAGGGGTAACAAAATTTATGTTGTGTGCTCCGAGCTTTTGTAACTTTACCATCATTGTAGCCAGCTCGGAAATCTCCACTTCCTGGCCGTTTCCCAGCTGGCTGATAGGATAATTCTGGCAGAAACAACAGCGAAGGTTACACTGAGTAAAGAAGATGGTGCCCGAACCACGATAACCCGAAATTGGCGGCTCTTCACCGAAATGGAGGTTATAACTAGAAACAACTACTCTTGTGCCCGCTCCGCAAAAACCTTTCTCATCTTGCACCCGATTTACCAGGCATTTCCTGGGACAGAGGTGACACCTCTCAAGTAATTTATTAAGCTCTTCCTTTCTCTTTTTTAAGATACCTCTCTCATAAAGTTCAACGTAACTCATCCGATTCTGTCTTTTCCATTTCCAACTTTTTTCTTATTTCTTTCTCAATTTCGAGTTCGATTTCTGGCTCCTTCTCCTCTCTTATTCCTTGTTCCCCCCTTCCCTCCACTTCGGATAAGAGTTTATGGGTCTCCTTACCAAGAGTGTCCATTTCAATTCCATAACTTTTGGCAATCTCTTCCCAGCTCATTCCTTCTTCCCTCAGGATACTAATCTCATCGGGTCTCTTACCTGTGGCAGTCGCCACAATCAGAAGCTTAATAACCTCTTCTGTCCCATAACCTCTCCCTTCCAAACCCAGAACGATGCTCTCTTCAATGTGAAACTGACGAGCAATTCTCTCCTGAACCGTCTTTGGTTCTGGAGGGGGTTTTCTTCCCCATCCACTAAGGGAAGTAGGAAAAAGTATAGCTGTCAGAAAAATCCACAAAAAAAGAATCAATTTGAGCTCTTCTTTTTTCATATATCCTCCTGACTATATCGTTTCCTATCGAGCAGCATCTATGGCCCTATCCTTTGGTCAGGCCTTCTTCAAGGCTCGGATAATTCTCTATTTCTGGCACCTCGGGCAAAAATTAGTTCCCCTGCCAGCAAGTTTAATAAACTTCAATTGGGTCTTACATTTAACACAGGGCTCACCTCTCCGCCCATAGACTCGGAGGCGAGAATGGAAACTGCCTCTTCTTCCTTCTGCATCAACATAACTACTTAAGGATGATCCCCTGTAATCTATAGCTTCCCATAAGACCTTCTTTATTTCAGAAAATAGTGACCTCACCTCATCCGGCTTCAGCCGGTGAGCTTGCCTTTCTGGATGAATTCCTGCCTTGAACAGCGCCTCTTGAGCATAAACATTTCCTATGCCAGCCAAGAACTCCTGAGCCATCAATAGAGCTTTGATCTTAGCTTTCTTTTTACTTAACATTTCACCAAAAACTTTGAGCGTAAAATTCTCCTCCAGAGGCTCCATCCCAATCTTGGCAATGCCTGGAGCTTTCTCCCAGTTTTCTACCAATCTGATTTCTCCTAGATGCCTCCTGTCATTAAGGTTCAAATGTTTGCCATCTGACAGGAGAAAGGATACCCTGTTCTTTGCATCCCTCTTTCCGTAAATCAGTTGCCCGGCCATTCTGAGATGTACTACTATCTTCTTCCCGGAGGATAATACTAAAATTAAGTACTTGCCTCGACGAATAACGTCTTTAAAAATTTTCCCTTCTACTTCTTCCTTAAATCCCTTCGGGGAAGGTTCTTTCACCATCTTAGCTGTGTTTATTTCCACTCTTTTCACTTTCTTTCCCAAAATTCTTTTTTCCAGCCCTCTTCTTATTGTTTCTACTTCTGGCAATTCAGGCATTTCTGTCCTCATAAGGTTCATTTTTTTTCTAATTTTTCCTTCTGGACTTCCAGATGTTTGCCATAGTATTTAGAGAATCTATGAGTGCCTTCTCCTTTAGCAACAAAGAACATCAAATCGGTCTCGGCTGGATACAAGGCCGCCTTAATAGAGGCCAGACCAGGATTGCAAATAGGCCCCGGTGGTAGACCAAAATGGTTATAAGTATTATAAGGAGAGTCGACTTTCAAATCTTCGTAGGTCAACTTCTCCTTATGATCTCCCAGCGCGTATTGAACCGTAGCACAAGATTCTAAATACCACCGCTTCCTTAACCGATTATGGAAAACGGCAGAAATTAGCGGCCTCTCTTCATTCCTGACAGCCTCTTTCTCGATTATGGAAGCCAAGATTACTGTATCGCTTTTTGTGAACTTAAACTTCTTCCCTCTATCTTCCATCTCTTTTGTAAACACCTCATTGAATTGGTCGACCATCATACCAATAATTTCTTCTTCTGAAGTATCATAATCAACAAAATATGTTTCCGGAAAAAGATAGCCCTCCAGTCTCCTCTGTTCAACAATCTGTAAAAACCTATCTTTTCTTCCCAATCCCTTCTGCTCAATTAACTGGGCAATCTGAGGGGCAGTAAATCCCTCCGGAACGGTCAACTTTACTATCTTGCTTTTTCCTGAAACGAGTTTGTCGATAATTCGCCAAGTCCCTTTTTTTGAATCTATTTCGTAGACTCCCGCTTTAATTCTTCTATGCACCCCTTTTAGTCTAAGAAGAAACAGAAAGTAACTCTTACTGGGAATTAAACCTTCCCTCTCAAGTAATTCCGCTACTCCTCTAGCAGTCATTCTCTGTTCTATTATTACCAAGGAAGTTTTAGAGGGGCGATGGGACGAAATGAAGAGCACTAAAATTCCCAAAATCAGCAAGCACAGGGTTACAACGCCTATTCTTACTATTCTCATTTATTACTCTCTCGACTTTTCTCTTTTTGACCCCATCCAATACTGTCCAAATAGTTTTGCAAAATTATACAGGCAGAGACTTTGTCCAAACTATCCTTCCGTTTTTTCCTTGATAACCTTGCCTGTCGAAGCACCTTCTCTGCACTAACAGTTGTTAACCTTTCATCCCAGGTTACTATGGGTACCCTTATCACCTTTTCCAGAACTTTCACAAAAGCCAAAACCTCTTTCCCCTTACCGCCCAATGAACCGTTCATATTTCTAGGTAAACCAATAACAATCTTCTCAATCTTATTCTGGCCGACAATTGCTTTTATGTCCCCAAGCCAACTACGAGTTCCATTTCTCTTTAAAACTTTCAGACTCCGAGCAACCATATTTGAAGGGTCACTCAGTGCCACCCCAATTCTTTTCTCTCCATAATCGATCCCTAAAATTTTCATAACTGTTCCTCAGGTCATGCCTCAGATCATTGGGTAAAATTCTAAATTGACCCGAATGGTCCCGATTAAAATCGGGGCTTGCCCTGTCCCTTCATTTCATTCAGAGGCAGGGTCGCAATGAGAGGGCGATTTAAAATCCTACCTGTAGGCACAAATTCAATTTGCCCATAATCAAAATCCGTTGTGAGCAAAACCAAGTCCCGGAGCATATAATCTACGGCTCTTATCCAATTCTTTGAGGATATCTTCTTTAGACAATTTAGTTAAATATTGATGCTATATGTATGGTTATCTACATCGTATCCTTCCTTCCACATCCGTTTCACTAACGATGGATACTTCTCCGCCATTCTTTCCACTACAAAAAAGTAGTCTTAACATCTTCTTTCTTCATTAATTTATTTTTCAAATTCTTGATTATCCTTTCAGGTTTACTTCTTCTATTATGCTGTAAGTGGGACCTCTGGAACTTAGCTGGCTCTCCATAACCAGCACCTTGTCCACAGAAAATTCGCCCACATCACTACTTTCCATTTCCTCGATTTTCTTAACCAATTTCTCCTTTCCCCTCGGAGACCTCACCCTGCCAATCGTCAAATGGACAGAAAACTCTCTCTTCTCTTTGGCAAATCCCAAATAGGAAAGATTTTCTTCAATGTTCTTATTTAAATTTTTCAGTTCCTCCTTCCCTTCACTTACCCCAATCCAGACTACCCGTGGAGATTTAAGGTTGGGAAAGCTACCTAACTCAGAAAGGTGAACCCTGAAATTGGAAATCCTTGTCACTGCAAGTCTTGTCTTTTCAATCACTGCCGGGAGTTTGTCCTCATTTACCTCACCCAGAAATTTTAGAGTAATGTGGAGATTTTCAGGCTCAACCCATTTGACATCCGGATCTCCTTTCCTGAACTCCCCCTGAATTTGAGCAATCCTTTCCCTCACTTCACTGGATATTCCCACAGCAATAAAAGTTCTCATCCCCTTTACTCCAAGATATTCCCTTCAGGACGTTCGCCACCGTTAAATACTGACGCAGAACTTCACTCTGCCGCTACATTAATAACCGACTAACAATTTTAAATTGTAACAGCATTCTTCCTAAAAAGCAATAAGTTTTTCTGTGAAAGATGGAAAACAGAAAGGTATATGGCGCCCCTTGAATAAGATTTTCACGTATTAAGCAAGGGGGTTAACCAGGAAAGCTCTTGCCAGATACTTAGGGCTTGCTACATCTTACCTTGTCAGATATGAACAAAATGAAATTAAAAATCCTAGTGTTTGGACTATAAAGAGAATTGCTAAGTTTTGAAAGGTGAGATCAACAGAATTGTTGGACGAAAAGGATTTATCTAAATAGCCTTCTACTGATATCCTTTGCCCACTAGTAACTTTAAGAAGTAAAATAAAAATGCGGGTTTGAATCTTCTAACTTTGCCTTTAATAAGCATATAGTTTACCATAAGGACGATGGCTAACTGGAATTAGTTTACTAAATTTTTTCTTTAATATAAAGTCATAATTCAAACTGAATTCTTGGCAGTATTCTAGTAGATATTTTCTCAAAATATTATCGTCTTGACTCATCCATCTACCCATCCCTATTTCTTTTCCTAATCGATACTTTTCAATCTCTTCCCGAATATAGATAATTCCACCATGCATCCCAGTCCCGACATAATTCCCAACAACAGGTTCTTTCTTGTGTTTGAGTCCAAGAAGTATTAGAATTCCACCAGCCATATATTCACCTAAAAAATCGCGAGCAGACCCTCCAACGATAAGAACAGGTAATAAATGCTTGTAGGCTTTCATATGTATTCCTACTCGATATCCCACATTTCCCTTAATATAAAGCTTCCCGCCTCGCATGGCGTAACCTAAGACATCTCCAGCATGACCATGAATTATAATTTTACCTTCGTTCATTGTGTTAGCGATAGCATCCTGTCCATTACCATAAACTGTAATCTCAGGACCATTCATAAACGAACCTAAGTCGTTACCTGGTGTCCCTTTGATAGTAATTTTTACCTTTGCTTTAAGTCCAGAAGCGATGTATCTCTGACCATTGACATTAGTTAAAGTAATCTCCTCATCATTGTGGTTTATTGCTTGCCGAATTTTTTCGTTCAAATCTTTATGGCCTAAAACTTTGCAATCTATCTTCACCCCGTTAGAAACAGTAGAATGTACTATCCGTGAAATATTGCAATCACGATATTCGTTACTCTTAAAATTTCTAACGGGGTTCATCTACACCTCTAAGGGCGAAATTTCTTTAGCACGAAATTCTTTGGGTACATAAATATAGCCAAAAGTTTCTTCTAAAATTTCGTTTTTGAAATTGGTTACATCAAGCTGATCTTTGATTAGACCGGTAATAATCCCTGCCCGCTCTATATCATTAATCAAAATAGAACCGTTAATCTTTCCTTTCTGAATAACAATCCTTTTGTAAGTTTTCTTTTCTGGTTCAAATTTCACTAAGATTTCATACATATCTTCTTTAACTGCACTGATCCCAGCAGTAATTATTGGTAAATTGAATACCTCGATAGAATTAAGGACCAGGCCGCCTTGATATGCGACCATTTCGCCAGCCATATTAGCTCCAGCTATTTCTCCCTGTTCGTAAGCTAACGGCCAGATAGGAATTGGTCTGTTTTGTCTGTAAAGAAAATCGTATGCTTCAGCAACATCGCCAGCAGCGTAGATATTCTCAATATTGGTTTGCACAAACTCATTAACCAAAATTCCTTTATTTATTCTAATTTCAGTTTCTCTCGCTAAATCTAAATTTGGAATGACACCAATTGCTACAACGACTAAATCGGCCTTTATTCTTTTGTCCTGTCTGTCAGCATGAACGGCACTTTTGAGAATAACCCCTTCAACCTTCTTATTTATTCCTGCTATTTTCTCTGCTGTACTTCGAGTAATTAACTCAACTTTATTCTCTTTCAAATGTCGATGGACAATGGAAGCCCCTTCTTTATCCAGAACAGTGGAGAGAACTCGGTCAGCTAATTCAATAATTGTCACTTTTAATCCTGCATTTGATAAACTTTCAGCGGCTTTCAAGCCAATCATTCCACCACCAATAACTACTGCTTTTTTAGCTTTCTTTATTGCCTTTGCTAAACGGTTAACTTCGTCCCATGTAGTGAAAGTAAAAACATTGTCTTTATCCACCCCTTTAATTGCGGGGACTATTGGTTTTCCTCCACAGGCTATTAAGAGTTTCGTGTAAGAAATCTTCTTTTTGTTTGCTAAAACTATACTTTTCTCTTTGGGCAGGACCTTTGTGACTTCCTGTCCTAAAATCAATTCAACGTTATTTTCCTGATAGAATTGCTTCTCCCGATAGTACATCTTCTCCAGTTTTACTTTACCCTCTAAGAAGTAAGACATGAGAGGTCGAGAATAAGTGAGATAAGGTTCCTTGCTAATCACAGTGAGTGGAGAAATTTTATCCCTTTCCCTGATTGCCTCAATAGCAGCAATCCCTGCCACTGAATTACCAATAATTACATATTTTTCCTTTTTACCTCTGCACTTATTCATATATCAATGCCTCATTCGGACATTTGTCTACACAGACTGGAACATCTTCATCAGGACAAAGGTCACATTTGGTAGCCACTTTCTTTTCTCTGATATCTCTTAAGATAACCCCAAAGGGACAGACCATTATACACATCCAGCAACCCACACATTTATCTTGGTCGCATCTTATTATCCCAGTTTCTTTCTCTCGTCGCATTGCTCCGGTTAAACAAGCCTTAACACAAGGAGCATCTTCGCAATGGCGACACTGAAGGGCAAAAGAAAGCGGACCTCTCTGCTCAACTATCAAACGAGGTAAAGCCCTGGGGAACTCTTCCTTATAAGCTTTGATGATTTTCTTTGATTTAGAATGGGCTACCAAACAGTGAATCTCACATAAACGGCAGCCCATACAATACTCTTCTTTCACATAGATTTTTTTCATAATGATTCTCCTGCTGGTTTTACTTCCAGTAATCTGAGCTCGGTCTCGGTGAGACCAACTCCACGCAATCTTAAACGGTTGCCCCTTAAGGATTCGATAGCATTTATTCCCATACCACCAAGCATTTCTTTAATCTCTAAACCCCATGCTTGAATTAAATTAACTAATCTTTCAGTAGCGATATGAGGATTAATCCTTTTCATAACATAAGGGTCCTGAGTAGCAATGCCCCAATTGCATTTTCCAGTATAGCATTTCTGACACATATGACATCCACAGGCAATGAGAGCAGAAGTAGCGATATAGACTGCATCTGCACCTAAAGCAATCGCTTTAACTACATCAGCCGAATTTCTGATACCACCACCAACAACAATCGAGGCGCGATGTCGTACGCCTTCTTGTCGCAGACGGCTGTCCACAGCAGCTAACGCTAATTCAATAGGGATACCTACGTTGTCCCTTATCCTCGTTGGCGCGGCACCAGTACCTCCCCGAACGCCATCCAGAGCTATAATATCCGCACCGGCACGAACCATCCCGGAGGCAATTGCCGCAGAGTTATGAACAGCAGCAATTTTAACTATAACCGGCTTAGTATAACAAGTTGCTTCTTTCAATGCATAAATCAATTGACTCAAATCCTCAATCGAATAGATATCGTGATGTGGGGCTGGAGAAAGAGCATCAGTTCCTTCTGGGATCATTCTTGTTTCTGAGATTTGCTGAGTGACTTTCTCTCCTGGAAGATGCCCGCCA
>JBHIBS010000002.1:0-59849 GCA_046759165.1 bacterium
GTATTTTCAGTTTATTGATTTTCCGACGAGAAAATAGTTTTGTGACAGGCACAACCCGTAATTAAAAGGAGGTTATACTAATTAGGAAACTTAAAGAGACGGAATATTACAAAAAGGAGAGAGCTCTTCTGGTAGGGGTAGAAGTGGTGGGCAAGGATACCAGGTCTGTTGAGGAAAGCTTGGAGGAATTGGCCCTGCTGACGAGTTCAGCCGACGCTGAGGTTGCTTGCCAAACAATCCAGAGAAGAGAGCGAATCGATCCAGGCTGCTTTATCGGGAGAGGAAAGGCTTTTGAAATAAGGAATCTCTGTAGTGAACAGGAAATCACCACAGTCATTTTTGATGACGATCTCTCACCTGCGCAGCAGAGGAATTTAGAGGAAATTATTGAGCGCAAGGTCATCGATCGCACTCGTTTAATTTTAGACATATTTGCCAGAAGAGCTCGCAGCCAGGAAGGGAAATTGCAGGTAGAGTTAGCTCAGTTAACTTACCTTTTGCCTCGCCTGAGTGGAAAAGGAGTAACTCTTGCTCAGCAGGTAGGTGGCATTGGAGTGCGTGGGCCGGGTGAGAAGAAGCTCGAATATGATAGAAGGAGAGTAAAGGAACGTATAACCAAACTGCAAAAGGAGATAGGTAAAGTAAGTGAGCACCGCCAGCAACAAAGGCGGAAAAGGCGAGGAGTTCCCCTGCCAATTATTGCCCTTGTGGGTTACACCAATTCAGGCAAAACAACTTTGTTGAATACCTTAACTTCTTCCGATGTCTTCGTAGAGGATAAACTATTCTCAACTCTCGACCCCACCATACGCAGGTTGATTTTGCCCAATAAAGAGAAAGTGCTAATTGTAGATACAGTAGGTTTTATTCATAAATTGCCCCTTCAATTAGTGGCTGCCTTCAGAGCGACCCTGGAAGAGGTTACTTCCAGTGATTTGCTTCTTCACATCGTGGATGTCAGCCATCCCGAGTTTCAAAAACAGATTATTGCAGTGGAGAAGGTACTTCAGGAACTTAATGCTCTTGGCAAGCCGACGATAACTCTTTTTAATAAAACAGACATGGTCAAAAACAGTCCACTCCTGCCCCGTCTCGAAAGGAAGTACAAAGATAGCATAAATATTTCCGCCAAGAGGGGCTGGGGAATGGATAGGTTGCATAATAGGATAATTGAGCACTTCGGAAAGGAGAGGGCCGTCATAAATCTCGTAATTCCTCAGGCTCGTAACGACCTGGTGAGCTTGGTCTACGAAAAGGGGACAGTCCTTTCCCGTAAGTATAATGGTAAAGACATAATAGTTCAGGCTGAACTTGACCAGAAGACGGCTCAGAGCTTAAAGGAGTTTATTAAGAAGAAACGCCGGCGCCCAGTCCATTCTGCTGTTGCGGGGAAATAACTTGAACTTGGCCAATTCTATTACTCTTTTTCGTATAGTCATAATCCCAGTTTTTGTGTTTCTCTTACTCAAACACCACCCTTATTTGCCTTTCCTTCTCTTCTCATTGGCAATTGTCACAGATGGACTGGATGGTATGGCTGCCCGTATTCAAAAACAGAAGACAAAATTGGGAAGTATCCTAGATCCACTGGCAGATAAACTCTTATTGGCCGCTGCGTATGTAACCTTAGCCCTTCTGGAGCTCGTTCCCCTGTGGGTAGTGATTGTTGTTTTCAGTCGAGACTTGGTTCTCATCTTAGGCTGGTTGATAATCTATTTTTCCACAAACATATCTACAGCCATGCCTACTATATTGGGGAAGGCGACTTCGGTTTTGCAGATGACTGTGGTATTTTTAGTCCTTCTCTCTAGCAGTGGCTATTTGGCAGAAGGAAAGTGGTTGGCAATTAAGCCGCTTATCCTCTCTGTTATGATTCTATTTACAGTAATTTCAGGAATGGAATATAGCTTTCGCGGAATTCGTCTAATAAGCAAGAAGACTGCGTAAGATAAGAAATGTACTCTGCAGTCCCCGATGAAATCTGGGGACTCTAGTCGCTCGATTAAGGGCGTTGAGCGTCCCGAAATGAATATATTCAAATTTATTCTAATTCTATTGAGCGCATATTTAATCGGTTCTCTTCCCTTCGGTTACTTGGCCGGAAAGTTAATTAAGCATATCGACCTTCGGCAAGAGGGAAGCAGAAATGTGGGAGCAACCAATGTCTTTCGAGTGGTGGGAATTTTGCCGGGCATCGTCATTCTCCTTCTTGATATTTCAAAAGGTTTCCTCTCTATCCATCTGGCCAGTTTATACAATTTGGGTGGAAGTATGAGTATATCGCCACAAGCTTTTAACTTGATCAGGATGAGCGCTGGATTAGCTGCAGTCGCAGGACACAATTGGACTATATTTTTGAAGTTCCATGGAGGAAAAGGCGTAGCTACCGGTTTCGGGGTCGCCCTCGGGTTGGTTCCGCTCCCTGCTTTGATGAGTCTGGCAATTTTTGCAGTGGCAACAGGTTTAACTCGCTATGTATCTTTAGGCTCAATCCTTGCGGTTCTGGCGTTTCCCTTAAATTGTCTATTATTTAAGGAACCGTTGATGTTGGTCTTTTTCGGCAGTATTGCCGCCTTGGTTGTACTGGCCAGGCACCAGGCGAATATAAAAAGGTTAATTGCTGGCACAGAAAACAGAATTAAATGGGTAAGGGGAAGGAAAGGATTCCAACTTTTAAGAGGAAATGAGAAGTGGTGAAAAACGTCGCTGTACTGGGTGCTGGGAGCTGGGGTATAACGCTTGCTATACTGCTCTTTGAAAAAGGATTTTTCGTCAAAGTCTGGGAATTTGAGAGGGAACAGGCTGAAATACTTAGGAAGAAGCGCAAGTTAAGATTCTTGCCCTGGGTCGATATTCCCCGGGAAATTGAAATCACTTCCAGCATTTCCCATGCCCTGGAAGGAGTCCGGTTAGTTGTGATAGCCCTCCCCTCCCATGTAGTTAGAAGAGTAGGGAAAAAGATGGCCGAAGTATCTTTACCAGAAGATATAATAATTGTCAACGTATCCAAGGGGCTCGAAGATAAAAGTCTTCTCAGAATGTCCCAAGTCCTATCTGAGGAGTTGCCCGAGAAATTACGAGACCAAATTGTAGTTCTCTCAGGTCCTTCCCATGCAGAGGAGGTCAGTAGAAAGATTCCCACTACAGTTGTCGTAGCCTCCGTAAACGAAAAGTTGAACTGGGAAGTTCAGAAATTTTTTTTTACGCCATACTTTCGGGTATATACAAATCCGGACATTATTGGAGTAGAAATGGGTGGAGCATTAAAGAATATTATTGCTATAGCTGTTGGGATTGGCGATGGGTTGGGTTTTGGCGATAATAGCAAGGCAGCCTTAATTACCAGAGGGTTAGTAGAAATTACGCGGTTAGGCAAAGCTCTGGGAGCAAAACCTGCAACATTTTCAGGACTTTCCGGAATGGGAGACCTAATTGTGACCTGCACAAGTCGCTACAGTCGGAATAGAAATTTTGGAGAGAAGATCGGTCAGGGCAAAACCTTAAAGAAAGCACTCTCCGAGATAAAGATGGTTGTCGAGGGAATTCGCACTACAAAAGCAGCCTATCAACTGGCAAAGAACTACAAAGTTTCTATGCCCATCACTGAGGAAGTGTATAAAGTTCTTTTTAAGAACAAGAAACCATCCGAGGCAGTGACAGATCTGATGCTTCGAGAAGCAAAGCCAGAGTTAGAAGAAGATTTTCTAAAAATGTGAAGTTATACAATTTTGAAGGAGAAACCAAATGAACAAGTCTGATCTGATTGAAGAGGTTGCCAGGGTCACCTGTGCTAAGAAGGAAGCGAAGGATGCTGTCAATGCCCTGATTTCTGCTATCAAGCAGGCCTTGGGGAAGAATGACAGAGTAGGAATTTCAGGATTTGGAACTTTCAGTGTCCGGGCAAGAAAACCAAGGGCGGGTCGGAATCCCAGGACGGGACAGCCAATAAAAATTTCACCAAAAAGGGTAGTCAGGTTTAAGCCGGCCAAGGATATTTTGGGGAGATAGTAAAATTCTTAACGGTAAACAAGAACGCCTATGCAAATTCCAGAGAAGAATTTCTTTTCAATAGGAGAGGCGAGCAAAATCACTGGTGTAAAGCCTTATGTCTTGAGGTACTGGGAATCGGAATTTAGGCTACTCCGTCCAGCCAGAAGGGAAAGCGGGCATCGGAAATATACTCCTAAAGACTTAGAGCTCATCGGTGAGATAAAAGAACTGCTTTACGAGAACAAATTCAGCATAGCCGGCGCAAAGAAATATTTACTTGAGGAGAGAAAAAACAAGAAACAGCAGCTGAGACTCGACCTGGAAAAGGATAGCGCTGCTATAAGCGTCCTAAGGGAGACAAAAAAAACGATAAAAGAAATACTCAAGATGTTAGAAAAAGAATAAAATGTGGAGTCCGCTGTTTACATTCGGCAACTGAAGAATCGGGGCGTAGCGCAGTTGGTTAGCGCACCAGCATGGGGGGCTGGGGGTCGGCGGTTCGAGTCCGCTCGCCCCGACCAAGCCAAACTTTGCGAATTGCTGGGGAAAAAATGAAGCTCGCTCAGCCTTGTTTTCGCTCAGCTTCGCTTTTTATAAGTCCTTTTATAATAAAGAATTAAGTCAAATGGTTTTTGAAAATCTAAAAATATTTTTTTGTCCAGCAGGCGACGGTTTGTTCCAATTTTTTTCACAAAAGATTTTATTTCATAAAAATCACATAAGGAGGTAGAATGAAAGCATAGTGCACCTCAAGCAAGATAGTATATAATGGTGAAAAACGGAAAGGAGGTGCGCAATGCAGTACATGGGAGTGGATAATCACAAGAGGTTCAGCTACATTGTAGTCACAAACAGAAAGGGCAATGTAGTAAAGGAAGACAAGGTACCAAATACCAGAGAGGCGCTGGGTAGATTTTTAAATAACCCACACCAGGACAGAAACTCTTATGCGGTCTTAGAGACGGGAAGGAACTGGACAGCACAGTAATGTATGATTGGCTGGAAGAAGAGGTAAAAGACGCGAAGTTAGCTCATCCTCTCAAGGTGAAGGCTATAGCTGAGGCCAGAATAAAGACAGACAAAATTGATGCCAAGACCTTGGCCGATCTATTAAGGGCAGATCTAATTCCTGAGGCCTATGTTCCTTCACAAAAGGCAAGAGCGGCCAAAAACATCCTTAGACAGCGTATGTTCTTCGTCAAGGTAAGGACTATGGTGAAAAATAGGATTCAAGCTATCCTTGACCACTATCCAGATATCTCTAACCAATGGTCTGGCACGGACCTATTTGGTAAACAAGGCAAGAGCTGGTTGAATTCTATCACCTTACCCGAACCGGATAATAAACTGCTCAAAGAACAAATCAAATTCTTCGATTCTTTAACTGAACGCATCAAGGCCTCTGATTATCTGGTTAGTATACTAGCTAAGACTGATAACAGAGTAGCCCACTTAAGAACCATTCCTGGTATAGGGCTATTCTTCGCCACTTTGATAGCTTATGAGATAGATGAGATAAAAAGATTCAGAATAGAGAAAAAGTTCAGAAGTTATATTGGTATTATACCTTCTACCTTTCAGACCTCTGAGACGCTCTATCATGGCCGAATCACGAGAGAAGGTAACAAATACATAAGATGGGCCCTTATTGAGGCAGTATGGCCAGCTATGAATAAAGATTATTTCCTAAGAGCCTGCTATAACAAAATAAGACAGCGTAGAGGTGTAAATATAGCTAAGGTAGCTACAGCAAGACGCTTAGCGACAATAGTTTATCGAGTTCTATCTCAAAGTAGACCCTATATAGTCAATTACCCCGGTCGCCCTCATGTTTTCCTGACGAATCCTTAGTAATTTGGGATTGCGTCCTTTAAGGAGGTTGGGGGACCGGGGATCGAACTCTATAATGTGTTCCGATAAGGGGACGAATGGGAGGCTGATCATAAGATCACCCCATAAGCGATAGAAGTAATTAAAAACTTTTTAACCTGCATAGTGTAAAAAATACTTGCACTATGCTTTCATGGAGGGTAATCATGCAAAGTAAGAACATGAAACGCTGGTTCAAAGGAATTCTTTCTGGGGGAGGCATTGTGGTCTATTTTATCATGGCTTTTGAAGTCATGATTATGATTAGTCCCTTTGCTTTCTTTTTCTATTCTGTTTTCAACCCGATTTTTCATCTTCTCGGAAAGTATTCCGCGACCCGGTGGCTAACCGGATTCTTTCTCCCCCATACGGTCTTTCCACCTGGTGTCTTTCTGCAGGGCATTAGAGTCCTTGGGTCTGTTTTGTTCATTTTAGGTCTCGGCTTCTTTCTTATTTGTGCGTCACAGGTATACTTGGGCAAGATTCTCAAGCGCGGCGTCGCCACCAAAGGTTTATACCAGGTGATTAGACATCCGCAATATTTAGGCCTTGCGATTTGCGGCGCTGGCATGGCGATTCTATGGCCAAGGTTCCTAGTACTGGTGACACTCTCGCTGATGCTGATCCTTTACTACTTTCTAGCCAGAGACGAGGAACGCCGAATGACGAACGAGTATGGAGATGCCTATCAGAGATATATGGAGCAGACGGGTATGTTCCTTCCTCGATGGATTGAACGACCAGTTACTTCTAATGCCCTCAGTAATAGGCTGAAGCCTTACCAATCAATAGTTTTTCCACTCGTTACAGTTGTCACTATTTTAGTCTTGGGCTTTGCCTTACGCACATTAACCGTGGCTGAATTACCAGTAAAAATTGAAGGAAACATAGCGGTAGTTTCTATGCTTCCTGAGGATAATGGTTTTCTAAAGGGAGCGGCAAGCAACTTAAGCGGAGCAGAAGGAAAGTTGCCAAATAATCTCATTCTGAATCAAAATGAAGCATACCTTGGCTATCTCATGCCCGTGGATTACGTTATGCAGGGAATGATTGCTAATACCGGAAAGCGCTGGCAATTGTACAAGCGGCACCATGCTCTTCAAATGATAAGTGATTGGGTGTTTCACCCGTTCCGTCATCTTCGACAGCCACCGATGCATACAATGCAACACATGCCTACAGGACACACCATAGCCATGGCTCGCCGGCATCTATGTCCTTTGAACATCAACGACCCCACTTTGGAATGTAACAATTGCCCATATCGGAGAGTTGTGATAGTGCAAGTGGACAAGAAAAAGAAAAGGCCGTTGACAAAGGCGCTATTGTTCGCCCTTCGTGCTGAGAGAACAGCAGTTGCTTATCTTGACATGGACGTCCGTTCTGGCAAAATTATTGATGTAGTCAGAGTGCAAGGAAAAACGTTGTGGGAGGAGGTGCCAACCCCCATTTTTTAAAGTCAGTATGGAAGCGACTTCGGCTAATTTAAGTTAGGCGCAGTAGGAATTTTTGGAAAGATAGTTTTTTTTGATACCAGTTTAAAATTGATGGGCAAATTTTGCCCCCATCCAAAATTTGCTCAAAAAGAAAGTGGCGAAAAAAAGCAATTTTGTCTTTTCTTCCTGCTTCGCCCGAGAAAGGGAAAGCAGGCTCGGAGCGCAGGCAACGGAAGACAGTCGTAGGCTGGCTGAAGTCCGAGCACCGAGACTGCTGGGTGTGTGGGGAGAAGATTTGGCTTCTCTGCCCGACAGGAGCATTTAACTACTTTGATTAAGGGCACAGGCGGACAAGCCCGAGCAAAATAGTTTCTTTTTAAGAATTTTGTTCGGCGCACACTTAAAAAAATAGAATTTTCCACAATGGCGTGGACGCAAGCCCGAAGTGTTAGCGAAGGGCAGGCCGAATCGCAGGACTAAGCTTTTGTTATTGATTTTTCAAAATAGGTTCGCACTTCGTTTAATAACAGCGACCAAATGAAACTTTGCGAATTCTGGGGGAAAAATGAGGTCGATTGAGCCTCGACTTCGCTTTTTATAAAGTCTTTTATATTCAGGAATTAAATGAAATGGTTTTTCAAAATCTAAAAAGACTTTTCTATCCAGGAGGTGACGGTTCGTTCCAATTTTTTTCACAAAAGATTTTATTTCATAAAAATCATATAAGGAGGAATTATGAAGATATTTAGACTGATTGGCTCTCTAGCTTTCGTGCTCGGGATTTTCACTGCAATATTTGCTGGGATACCTTGGTACGTGATCGTTGCCGACGACCCGGTTATACCTTGGTGGCTTAGGATAGCAGTTTTTTTCCTTCTAGGTGGTATCCTACTAGTCCTTCTGACAGTGGCTCTCGAACAAAGGAAAAGCAAGACATCAGGAAAGGAGTTTCCGCTTGCTGAGTCCCAACCCGGGGTTTTGCTACTGAATTCTACAGATATCCCTGGCCGCGAGATCACCGAGATTCTTGATTTAGTCAAAGGACACACTATTTTTGCCATCTGGCTTGGAAAGGACCTCTCTGCCTTGGTGCGACTGGTTCTTGGCGGTGAGCTGACTGAGTACACGGAGATGATGGGACGGGCTCGCAAGGTAGCTACTGATCGGATGATCGCCCAGGCTGAGGAGCTGGGGGCTGACGCGATTATCAACATCCGCTATATGACCACTAGCGTCATCGGCAGTGCCGCTGAACTTTTGGCCTACGGCACAGCCGTCAAGCTGAGCAAATAGATCATCTTACGGAAGGATATTTGCTGATATGCATGTAATTGCAATCTTATACGGTCCAAAAGGTCAGCTAACATAAGACTGGCGGCTCACTATGTTCGCCCAAACCGCTTCGCGGCTTCGCCAATCTTAGGAACGTTAGCCGAAACTTTTTGTCGCTTTTCAAAGAAAGCATGAGGATAGTATGAAAATGCTTCTTGTTTATCCAGAGTATCCAGACACCTTCTGGAGTTTTAAGCACGCCCTAAAATTCATCTCTAAAAAGGCAAGTTTTCCGCCTTTAGGGTTGTTGACTATGGCCGCAATGCTTCCCAAAGAGTGGGAGAAAAAACTCGCAGATATGACAGTATCTGCATTACCTGATGAAGATATAAAATGGGCTGATTATGTATTTATTAGTGCTATGTCTATTCAAAGGGAATCTGTGAAAAAGGTAATTGCTAAATGCAAAAGGTTAGGAACTAAGATTGTTGCCGGTGGCCCCCTGTTTACGACTGGATATGAAGATTTCGAGAATGTGGATCATCTTGTGCTCAATGAGGCTGAGGTTACACTGCCACCATTTTTGGAAGATTTAAAAGAGGGACACCCTAAACATATCTACACTTCAGATCAGTGGCCAGATATAGAAAAGACACCTACCCCTCTTTGGGAATTGGTCGATATGAAAAAATATGCCTTTATGTGTATTCAATATTCACGAGGTTGTCCATTTAATTGTGAATTCTGTGATGTCACCTTACTTTTTGGGCACAAGATGCGAATAAAAACTAAAGACCAGATATTAGCAGAATTAGAGAGCCTATATTCACAGGCCTGGAGGGGTGGAGTATTTATTGTTGATGACAACTTTATTGGAAATAAGGGAAAGTTAAAAAAGGAAGTTCTCCCTACTATGATTGACTGGATGGAGAAAAGAAAATATCCTTTCTCCTTTAACACACAGGCATCAATAAATCTCTCTGATGATGAGGAACTTATGAAAATGATGATTCAGGCAAGGTTTGATTCAGTGTTTATTGGTATCGAAACTCCTGATGAGGAGAGTTTAGCCGAATGCGGTAAGATTCAAAACAAAAACCGTGATTTAATATCTTGTATTAAAAAAATCCAAAAGTTTGGTTTACAAGTTCAAGGAGGATTTATTGTGGGCTTTGATAGCGATCCACCCTCAATTTTTGAAAGACTAATTGCGTTTATTCAAAAAAGCGGAATTGTTACAGCGATGGTCGGATTATTAAATGCTCCTCGTGGCACCAAACTTTACCACCGCCTTGTAAAGGAGAATAGATTGTTGAAGAATATTTCTGGTGACAACACAGACCTTTCGACCAACTTTATTCCAAAAATGAACTATAAATTGCTTATCAAGGGCTATAAAAAAATTCTTCGTACAATCTATTCCCCTAAGTATTATTATGAACGGGTTCTGACACTTTTCAGAAATTTTGAGCCTTTGGAAAAAAAGAAATTTCAATTTCGTCTTTCCCATCTTGGGGCATTTCTTAAATCTACGTGGCTTTTGGGCATAAGAGGAAAAGGAAGAATTTATTATTGGAAACTTCTTTTCTGGACTTTGTTTTGGCGTCAAGAACTTCTTCCATTGGCAGTAACCTATAGCATTTACGGATTCCATTTTCGTAAGATTTTTAGGGATTATTAAAATATATAATGACAAAAAGCTTCATCTAACATAGCATAAAAGGTTCGTGCCTAACGCTAATCACCCAAATTTTTGCTTCGCAAAAACTTCTTTTATGCTGAAAGCATTATATGAAGTGGAAATTTTTGATTTTGCAGGCAACGGAAGACAGTCGAAGGCTGGCTGAAGTCCGAGCACCGAGACTGCTGGGTGGGTGGGGAGAAGATTTGGCTTCTCTGCCCGACAGAAGTGTTTGCTTTCTTGATTAAGGGCAGAGGCGGATGAGCCCGAGCAAAAAATAATGCCTTTTTTAAAAAATTTGTTCGGCACATCCCTAAAAACAGATTTTTTTGCGAGGGCGAGAACGCAAGCCCTGAGCGGAGCGAAGGGCAAGCCGAATCGCAAGATTAAGTTTTTATTAATGATTTTTCAAAATAGGTTCGCACTTCGTTTAATAACTGCGACCAGATGAAACTTTGCGAATTGCTGGGGGAAAAATGAGGTCGATTGAGCCTCACTTTCGCTCGACTTCGCTTGTCATAAATCCTTTTATATTAAGGAATTAAATCAAAAGGTTTTTCAAAATCTAAAAAGACTTTTCTATCCAGGGGGTGACGGTTCGTTCCAATTTTTTTCACATAGGAGGAGGTGAAACAAATGGAAAAACTAAATGTAAAAGCATTGACTGTTGGATTAGGCGTTTCATGGGCAGTTTGCATGCTATTTGCTGGTTGGGTGTCCATATTCGGCTGGGGCACAAAATTCGTCGAGGTAATGGCATCAGTTTATATTGGTTTTAAGCCGACGTTTTTAGGTGGTGTCATTGGCGCAATATGGGGATTTATTGATGGTGCAATCGGTGGAGCAATAATTGCTTTTGTTTATAATGCTATTGTTAGGAAGAAATAATGGCTCACGTGCCAACCCTTCGGGCTGCGGGTCGTCCCGATGAATCGGGATTGCCCCGATTTTAAAAGTTTTCATTGTTGCTGACTAAACGGTAGAGGTGAAATATGGTTAAGACAGGCAAAAGTTGGCGGCAAAAATTGGAGAAAATAGAGGGATTGCCAAAAATAGTCAATATCCCAAAAAAGATGGAAAAGAGATTGGGAAAAGGAAAAATGCTCATCCCCAAGCCCTTAGACGTTGATGCACTAATTCGTAAAGTTAAAACGGGAAAGCTTGTCACGCAGGAGAAAATTAGACAGAAATTGGCAAAAGATTTCAAAGTTAATGTTACCTGCCCGATAACAACGGGAATTTTTATTCGTATTGCTGCTGAAACCGCAGAAGAAGATTTAAGAAATGGAAAGAAACAAATAACGCCTTATTGGCGGGTGATTAAGGGAGACGGTCGTTTAAACGAAAAATTCCCTGGAGGCGTGAAAGTTCAGGCGGGACGGTTGAAAGAAGAGGGGCATCGTATCCAGCCGAGTGAATACAGAAACCCGCCCCGAGTAAAAGACTTTGGGAAATACCTACAGAAACTATAGTTGGAAATAGGAGTAGTCTATGAGCTATATTGGCTCCTGGAGTGGTGGTAAAGATAGTTGTTTCGCCTGTTATAAGGCAATGTGTAGGGGATACAATGTTTCTTATCTGGTAAACTTTATTTCTAAAGAATACAAAAGAGTAAGTTTTCATGGCACAGAAGCTGGATTGATTCAATTACAAGCCGAAGCATTAGGTATACCCCTATTGCAGAAAGAGACTACCGGGAATGGATATGAGCAAGAATTTAAAGAAGCAGTAGGAAGTCTAATTCCTAATGGCATAAGAGGGATGATTTTCGGCGACATTTATTTGCAGGAACACAAGGATTGGGTAGAGAGGGTTTGCAGAGAGTTAGGAATTGAGGCAGTTGAGCTACTCTGGGGACAAGAACCAGAAAGAATTCTGTTCGACTTTATAGATGCAGGTTTTGAGGCGATAATAGTTAGTGCCAAATCGGAACTATTTGGCAAAGAATGGATTGGTCAGAAGGTAGATAAAGAGTTTCTCAAATACCTAAAAGAAAATAGTATTGATATTTGTGGGGAGAATGGTGAATACCATACCCTTGTAGTCGACGGCCCGATGTTCAAGAAGAAAATAAGAATAACTGAAAGCCAGTCGATTTCACGAGAAGGTTACTGGTTCTTAGATACTCTCCAATATAAATTACAGGATTCTGCCGAGTCCGCTGTGCTTCATTAGGCTTGTTTGAAATTATACCATACCAGCACTTAAGATTATGCTTTCGGAGGTGAAAAAAGATGGCTGAAGAAAAACAACCCAGCGTGATGGAATTGCAAGAAAAAGTGGCACGGTATTTTTGTAACAGACCAAGCAACTTCCCCACCGGACGACCATTCAATTGTTGTGAGAGTGTTCTCCTAACTTTAGCGGAGTATCTCCACATGGACTCCGAGCTGATTCCCAGGATTGGCACGGCAATAGGTGCGGGTGTGGGCTTAAATGGATTGCTTTGCGGTTCTGTTTCAAGTGTAGCCATGGCAATAGGCATTAAACATGGAAGAAATAAGTCAGAGGGAAGTCCGCAGCCGGCATGGGGATTAATCGATAAATATATAACCTCTTTCAAGGAAAAATTTGGAGCAGTTAACTGCAGGCAACTTACCGGCCTCAACTTAAAGACCCCGGAGGGATTGAAGGAATATTTTACAAGAGTTCATGACTATGCATGCGCTGAGAGGTTGAAATTTGCAGTAGAGAAGGCAGTGGAAATCTTGTCAAAGACTCCACCTAAGAAATAAGCCTTGAGGCAATTACATAGAGGAAAAGATGAGATATTTATGGTTAGTGCCTAGTATATTTTTAATTCATTTTTTTTTCGGGCGACTCGTTTCTATTCCCTACGCTTTGGCCATATTCCACAAGTGGTATTGGGCAGTCTTTGCGACCTGGCCAATAGATATTATTACTGTTCCTTTCTGGCTTCGTATCTTCGATAAGGTTACAGGCTCAAGAAATTTTGTCGCTCGGGAGAAATTATTTATTCGGTATCTCCGAAGAGAAATTGAGAAGTTTACTAAGAAAAAAATCTTTAGGAGAGAGCGAAAACTTCATTCCAGAATTCTGCGGCGTGCTCAGAGGTGGGGACAGTTTGGGGTTATACTTGTTGCTGCGCTACCATTTGTCGGGGGAGGAATATGGTCTGGCGTTCTTCTGGCACGCTTTCTCAGGTTGAAAGTAACAAGGGGATATCTTTTAATTTGTTTGGGCAGTGCTTTGGGTGCTTCATTTATATCCTTGGGTATTCATGGGATTAAAGAGTTGATCCTTAAACTTTTTGCATAGGGGAAACGTGACTGATTTCAAAAGTTTACAGGAAGAGATGGTTACTCAGCAAATAATGCGTCGAGGAGTAGTCACTCCCAGGGTAATTGAAGCCTTCGGAAAGGTTCCCCGCCATCTCTTTGTTCCAGAACAGTTCCAGAGCCACTCCTACAACGACCACCCTCTTCCCATAGGTGAGGGGCAGACGATCTCACAGCCTTATATGGTTGCCCTGATGACAGACCTTCTCAATCTATCAGGGGAAGAGAAAGTTCTGGAAATCGGTACTGGCTCTGGTTATCAGGCAGCAATTCTCGCTGAACTGGGAAAGGAAGTCTATACAGTAGAGAGGCATAAATTGTTAGCCGAAAGGGCAGAAAGGCTACTCGAAGAGTTAAACTACCAGAATGTGAAGGTTCTCGTTGGTGACGGGACAAAAGGTTGGAAGGAATTCTCTCCTTATCAGAGAATTGTTGTTACTGCTAGCGCTCCCGATGTCCCTCAACCCCTGTTTGAACAATTAGATGAAATGGGTAAACTTGTAATTCCCATAGGTGGAAGGTGGTCACAGGATTTAGCCTTAATCGAAAAGAGAAAAGGAAAGATGATAAGAAAGTCTATTTGCGGTTGTGTCTTCGTGCCTTTAATCGGAGAGTATGGCTATGGCAATATTGAATAAGAATGGCTCAGGAAATAATTAAATTTTTGAATCGGCTATTCGCCCCAGAGCTTGTAACAGTAATTGTGGCTGCTTTGCCTATTTCAGAGCTTCGCGGGTCCATTCCGCTGGCCCTGGGTGTTTTTCACTTCTCTATTGAAAAGGCATATTTTTTATCTATAATTGGAAATCTAATTCCAGTGATACCGCTACTTCTTTTTCTTGAATCTCTGTCTAAATGGCTGAGCATGAGGTTCAACTGGGCTGAGAAATTTTTCAGCTGGTTATTTGCTCGCACTAAGAAAAGAAGTAAGCTTGTAGAGAAGTACGGAGCTATCGGTCTTATCTTTTTTGTGGCCATTCCTCTGCCGGTGACAGGAGCGTGGACTGGATGCGTGGCGGCATTTCTTTTTGGCATCAGAAGAGTGTGGGCAACTTTGTGTATAGGAAATGGTGTGTTGATTGCTGGAATAATTGTTACTCTTGCCAGTCTCGGTGTAATTGAGATATTCTGGTAAACCTGTTAGAAGCCGTAGATTTCTAACCGGGTAAAGAAGAGAGACCGGGGCGTAGCTCAGTTGGTCTAGAGCGCACGGTTCGGGACCGTGAGGTCGGCCGTTCAAATCGGCTCGCCCCGACCCGGAGGCTTTGGTCTTGACAGCAAAGCTAAATTTTGCGTATAATAAATTGACCAAAATTATTTTCACAAAGCTCTTTGTTCTAATTCTACTTTCTGGGTGTGCGCTTTTCCCACCAGGAATTTACCATAGAGTGCGGAAGGGCGAGACTCTCTGGAGAATTTCTAAGGCCTATCAGGTCGACTTAGAGGAGTTGGCAAGAATAAACCATTTGTCTGACACTACCAGAATTAAAGTGGGCCAATTGATCTTTGTCCCGGGCGCTGAAGAGAGAAAAGATACTTTGGCCTATTCTGGAAGGCCGACTTCTCCAGCAACAGAAAAAAGAGAGAAAGAACCACCTGAAATCCTCGATTTCTGCTGGCCTCTAAGAGGAAGGATATTGGTCGGATTTGGAAAACGGAGTGGTAAACGCCACCAGGGCCTGGACATCGAAGGCAGGGAAGGAGCGCCTATAGTGGCTATTTACGACGGTATTGTAACTTATAGTAATAATAAACTTCGGGGATATGGGAACATGGTAATAATTAAGCACAATGAGGACTATTCGAGCGTCTACGCTCATAATCGGATAAATCTAGTCAGAGAGGGAGAAAGGGTAAAGAAAGGACAGGTGATCGCTCAGGTGGGAGCAAGCGGCTGGGCAGATGTACTACACGTACATTTTGAAATAAGAGAGAGGGGTAAGGCGGTCAATCCTGTGTTCTATTTACCTTAGAATCGCACGTTATCCTTAAATTAAACTAGATGGTACAAAGTTTAGATTCAGTAAAATTATATATGCAAGAGCTCCGGACAATTCCTCAAATCACTGAACAGGAGATGGCTGAGCTATTTCCCAAAATAAAAAAGAAAGATGAACAGGCAAAAAAGCGAATAATAGAGGGGAACTTGAGGTTAGTTATTAACATTGCCAAACGATACTCTTGCTATGGTCTCGACTTTTTGGATTTAATCGAGGAGGGAAATGTAGGTCTTATAAAAGCGATTGAGAAATACGATTCCAAGATGGGTTACAACTTTTCTACTTACGCTTTCTGGTGGATTAGACAATATATTCAGCGGGCGATCTTAAACCAGACTAAGACCATCCATATTCCGCTTTACGCCTATGAGTCAATAAAGAAGCTTATTAATGTCTCTGAAAAGATGCGGGAGGGGTTAGAGAGACAACCAACTACCGCAGAATTGGCAAAGAAACTGCGCCTTTCCATAAAGAAAACTCAGAAGTTTTTGCAGGAGATCCGGGTCTTTGAAAAGGTCGGTTCTCTGGATAGTCCTCTGGGAGATAAATTCGATATTTTTCTGAAAGATTTAATTCGAGAGAGAGAGGATAAGTCACCAGAGCATGTTCTAGATTTGATAAAGTCTCACGAAGAGCTGGCACGGATTTTGAAGAAGCTAACCCCTCAGGAATTAAAAGTCATTAAATTGAGGTACGGAATAGTTGACGGGAAAGGATATAATCTCAGGGAAGTCGGCGAGAAAATGCGCCTGTCTCGAGAGAGAATAAGACAAATAGAAAAGAGAGCAGTAGAGAGATTAAAAAAGATTGTTCTTAGAACGCAACTCCTCGGAATAGAATAGTGGACTTTAAGATGAGGGACCTCAAGGAATTAATTCGTAGCATTCCAGATTTCCCCAAGAAGGGAATCCTTTTTAGAGATATTACCACCCTCCTTCAGAACGGCCCGCAGTTTCGCCGTGCAATCGATATTATAGCCAAGCATTATCAAGGGAAAAAGATTGATAAGATTGTCGCTGTCGAATCGCGCGGCTTTATTATTGCCTCCCCATTAGCCTATAAATTGAAGGCTGGCATTGTCCCTGTGCGGAAGAAAGGCAAATTGCCCTATAAGACTGTCGAGACAACCTATGAGCTTGAATATGGAACCGATACCCTCCAGATGCATGCCGACGCTTTCCAGCCGGGCGCCAATATCCTAATTGTTGATGACCTCTTGGCCACGGGCGGCACAGCTAAGGCCACAATTAACCTGATAAAGAAATTGAAGGGAAAAATTGTGGCTATTTGTTTCCTGATAGAGCTAACCGCCTTGAAGGGCAGAGAGAAACTAAAAGGATACAGAGTCCTTTCCATAATAAAATATTAAAGAATCCAGGAGAAACACCCTCGCAGCTCAGTTGGACAGAGCAGCAGTTTTCCAACCTCCAAAGACAGAAAGTAAATCCGAAAAAGATAAACAAATAGACGAGAATCCTAAATTTCCTTGAAAAATCAAAACAATTTAGGGTTTTTGTTCTGAAAGGGGGTGAAAAATATGTGCAAAACTTGCGGTTGCACACCCTGTAAGTGTGGAAGAAAGATAGTAAATGGAGTCTGCGAGGGATGCGGTAAACCCTACGATGAGTGTACCTGTTAGAAAAAATAGCCTTCAAGTCACAAGTCAATCCTGTAAGAAAGGCTGGGGTACAATTCGGGGCTGTTGTCGTTCAAAAGAGGTATAAATACGGGCACTGAAATGCGGGTGAGAATTCTACTCTTTCCAAGAGGCTTCGTATGCGTAGATTATCTTTATTGGTCAGTGTATTCTTTTTCTTTACGGTTCTTGCGTCCGCAGCGGTTGCGCAAGAAACGTTTGAAAAGGATGTCATCCAAACATCCGCTGGCGAGCTGGAGATTACGTTTATTGGCCATGGTTCGCTGATATTTAGCTTTGGCGGGAAAGTTATCCATGTGGATCCAGTAAGCCAGATGGCCGATTATACAAAGTTTCCGAAAGCCGACATCATCCTCGTAACCCACGAACACTTTGACCACTTCGACCTGAAAACGCTGGAGATTCTACGCACTGATAAAACTGTGCTGGTGTTGACCGAAACCTGCGCAAAGTGGGTCGAAGATGGTATCGTCATGAGGAATGGTGACGTCAAAATCGTTGAAGGGTTGAAAATAGAGGCTGTGCCTGCATACAATATTGTTCACAAGGGCAGCAACGGGCGTCCCTTCCATCCAAAAGGAGTCGGCAATGGTTACGTGATTATTTTCGGCGACAAGAGAGTCTATGTTGCGGGTGACACAGAAAATACTACGGAAATGAAAAAACTAACAGGAATTGACGTCGCTTTTTTACCGATGAATTTGCCCTACACTATGACCCCGGAGATGGTAGCCGACGCCGCAAATGCTTTCAAGCCAAAAATCCTCTACCCGTATCACTACGGGAAGACCGATACGTCCAAACTTGTGGACTTATTGAAGGATACCAGCGAGATCGAAGTGCGCGTCCGCGATATGAGGTAGGGATGATTGGATTTTCTTTCTCGATAGGGAAGTGAAGTTTTTTTCAACCCTTTTTGCCCACTACGTTTCCTCAGTTTTGACGAGTGTCGTCTCTTTCTAAAGAGTGACGGATTCCTTAGCGACTAATTCCAGAATATGGTGATGGGAAGCTTTAGATATGAATAAGTGAGGCGACATAGCGCTTAGGAAAGGAGGAAGGATCGTGCAAACAAGAAAGTTAGGCTGGACAGGCCTTAACTTGTCGACTATTGGACTCGGCACCTGGGCAATGGGAGGTGGTGGTTGGAAGTTCAGTTGGGGTCCCCAGGATGACAGAGAGTCGATTTCTACCATCCAGCACGCTCTTGAACTGGGAATCAACTGGATAGACACAGCAGCAGTTTACGGACTTGGCCACTCTGAAGAAGTTGTAGGAAAAGCTATCAGAGAATTACGCGATAAGCCCATCATTGCTACCAAATGCGAACGGGTTTGGGATAAGGATGGGAATATATTCGGACGCCTGAAGAAGGAGAGTATCCGTGCTGAAGTTGAAGCAAGTCTGAGAAGACTCAAAATAGAAGTTATTGACCTCTACCAGATTCACTGGCCAGAGCCTGACGAAGACATTGAGGAAGCCTGGGGCGCTATAGCAGATTTGATAAAAGAAGGTAAGATTCGTTATTCTGGGGTGTCCAATTTTAGTTTAGAACAACTCAAGCGTATCCAACCGATTCATCCTGTAGCTTCTCTTCAATCACCTTACAGTATGCTCGAGCGTCTTATCGAAGAAGAACTCCTCGAATACTGTTCGGTAAACAATATGGGAGTAATTGTATATAGTCCCATGCAGAAAGGCCTTCTAACAGGGAAATTTACCAGAGAACGCGTGCAGAATTTGCCCGAAGATGACCACCGACGGAGAGACCTACGCTTTCAGGAACCCGAGTTGGGCGCCAATCTTAAATTGGTCGAAGAGCTCAGCTCTATTGCCGAAAAGAGCGGTAGAACCGTAGCGCAGTTAGCAATAGCGTGGGTCCTATGGCGTCCTGAGGTAACTGCAGCCATTGTCGGTGCAAGACGCCCATCTCAGATTGAGGAAACCGTTGTTGCTGGAGAGTCGGTGCTTTCTAAGGGACATATTGCAGCCATTGAGGCGTTACTTGACAAACGTCAAAAGGCACTGAACCAGAGTTGATCGGCTCGGACCCTCAGCTACCCGCAAACGGTCAGGCGAAATTGAGTCTGGAGGAACTGAAATTGAAACAGAAATTCAATGTCAGACTTTCTTTACAGATTGGCTTTTTTGTCATTTTAGTGGGTTTTGTTCTAATTCTATCAATTATCAATCTCAATTATAGAAGTGAATTGCAAGAGGCTCAAAAGCATAATAATGAACTTATCAATCAGATTAAGATTTTAGAATCTTCAATATGGCGATACGAGAGGTTATTGAGAAATCGGCCAAGACTATGGAGCTGGGACATTGAGAGGTTTAAAAAGAAGGGACTAAAACAGCCCCAGAAAGATATAATTGCGGACCTTAGAAAACATAATGAGTTGATACCCTATGAAGGTGTCCGGGGTGGTAGAATGGGATTTTATTTCGAAGATAATATATGGGTGTTAACAAAGAAGTGGGTTCTTGCTTATTTTGAAGACGGACACATAGATGGATACATGCTGCTCGAATATCAAGTCTCAGATGATGGAAAAATTTCATGGAAAGTCATAAAATCATATTTGGATTAAATTGATAAAATATCTTAAGACCGGTATTTTTTATCTCCTGCTTACCCAAATCCTTCGCTACGTTCAGGGCTTGTTTTATGCTGGAAACGTTATTGGAAATGGTCAATAAAAAGCCATAAATATAGAGGAGAAAATAAATATGATTGGAAAATTATCTGAAAATATGTTAAGCGTGGTCCTTGAAACAGTACCTATTGAATTTTCAGTTATTGATGGCAAGGATAAGGTATCGGCCTGGAATAAACACGACTCACGAATATTCAAGAGACCAATTGGTGTTATAGGTAAGGATGTTCGTAACTGCCACCCCAAGAAGAGTCTTCACAAGGTGGAACAACTCTTACGAGAAATGAAAGAAGGATCCAGAGATAAAGCTCGCTTTTGGATTGATCTCCCTATCGGCCCAAGTGGTGAGAAGCAAAAGGTTCTCATTGAATATTATGCCTTAAGGGACTCTGATGGAAAATACATAGGTTGTCTCGAGGCGACCCAAAATATTACAGAAATACAATCAATTACTGGTGAAAAACGATTGCTCGATTAGAATAGATGTCCAATTTAGTTTTATTGCACATGTCCGATAACAGCACATTTTTAATCATCTTGTCAGTAATGGACGACTAGGTTTGTTTTCGGCTCAAGGTGAAATTGCCTCTACGTTTGAAACGAAAGGCGAAATCATGAAAAATCTTAAGTCGGCGGGTTTACAAAAAATTGAAATAAATGATGTATCTGATATTTATAGAATCACAAGAGCTGAGAAACCGTGAAAACGACATCGTATAACACAGCATATGAACTGTGCTCCTTCGTTCCTCGGCCTTCGCCAAATTGCTCCCTTCAGTCGGGACATCGCAAACATGGGATACCTTACCTGAAATTTTAACAGGTAGCTTGAAGGGAATATTATTTTTTGAACTTTTGAATAAATTTAGGAGGAGACAATGGCTATTTTTAAGGATCGTATTATTCGCGCTGCTAAGCTAGATGTCCGTCTGTATGAAGAGGTTGAGGCTGACACAGGGGCAATGGGTCAGGCCATGGGGGTTGTTGTTCTCTCCAGTATAGCAGCTGGAGTAGGAAGCATTGCAAGAGCAGGTCTTGGCGGGATTTTTACAGGGACGATCGTAGCCCTTATTGGGTGGTATGTCTGGGCCTATCTCACTTACTTTATTGGCACGAAATTCCTTCCAGAGCCACAGACTAAAGCAAACCCCGGTGAATTGTTGCGCACCATTGGCTTTTCGAGCTCCCCTGGACTGATTCGAGTATTAGGTATCATCCCTGGGCTGGCAGGAATGGTTTTTCTAGTAGCCTCAATTTGGATGCTTATGGCAATGGTGATCGCGGTCAGACAAGCTCTTGATTATAAGAGCACATTACGCGCCGTAGGGGTTTGCGCGATCGGCTGGATCATTCAAACGTTAATCCTTGTATTATTGTTTACTATTTTTGGTGGTGCAGCAAAACCAGTGTAATCCTTTTTCGTATAGCCGTCAAAACAGTAGATAACAAAGCATTTGCGACTTCGTTTCACTTGGCCTAATTTGCTTGACAAGTTCGTAAATGCTCAATTGTTATATGAACGAACTGTCAACTACTACCCAGTTCCCAAGCGGGCATTTAAATAATGTACTTGACAAATTTAGTTTCCTATGGCATTATTTGAATTAAAAAACGGAGGGACAAAGAGGCTATGGGACAAAGAGGCTATCGTAGGGCCAGGGATTACAAGCGTTTTAGATCAGAGGTAGAAAAGGGTTTACATAAGGTTACCATAACCATTTCCGATGAAGTCCTTGATTGGTTTTACCAGATGAGTAGGAGGATGAAAAAGAGCAAAGGTTATAAACTGCCTCGCTCTTACATAATAAGGGCCTTGATTAATGTCTCTATGAAATTGGACATTAATGTCAAAGGCGTTAAAACGGAGAAGGACCTGGAAGAAAGGATATTAGAGGCTGTCAAAAAGCACCAATAGCTTGAAGCGATTGCTATTTTTTTTGTTTTCTTGAAGTATAAACCTCAATATTATAATGAGGGCAAGGAGTATGATGTCGAGTAGAACGAAACGGACATCCGTATTGCTGAGACAAAAACAGATCGATTTTCTGAATAGCTTGGCTAAAAAGATAGAAAAGGAAGGCCATAAGAAGATGTCGTGCTGCAAGATTATGAAGGTGTTAACCAAAACTCTGACATGTATAAAAAAGCGGGACATTCCCAAGTGGAGAAGAGAAGAGGAGATTGAGAGAGAGCTTCTCAAGTGCCTTAAAAAGGGAGTGAAGGAACTGAAAGGGCCTTGATTAATGTCTGTATGAAATTGGACATTAATGTCGAAGGCGTCAAAACGGAGAAGGACCTGGAAGAAAGGATATTAGAGGCTGTCAGAAAGCAGCGATAGCTTGAACCGATTGCTATTTTTTTTCTTTTCTTGAAGTATAAACCTCAATATTATAATGAGGGCAAGGAGTATGATGTCGAGTAGAACGAAACGGACATCCGTATTGCTGAGACAAAAACAGATCGATTTTCTGAATAGCTTGGCTAAAAAGATAGAAAAGGAAGGCCATAAGAAGATGTCGTGCTGCAAGATTATGAAGGTGTTAACCAAAACTCTGACATGTATAAAAAAGCGGGACATTCCCAAGTGGAGAAGAGAAGAGGAGATTGAGAGAGAGCTTCTCAAGTGCCTTAAAAAGGGAGTGAAGGAACTGAAAGGGCCTTGATTAATGTCTGTATGAAATTGGACATTAATGTCGAAGGCGTCAAAACGGAGAAGGACCTGGAAGAAAGGATTATTAGAAGTTGTCAAAAACCAGCAATAGCTTGAAGCGATTGCTAATTTTTTTTCTTGCCTTGAAGTAAAGACCTCAAGATTATAAATCACCCCAACGAGCATCATCTCCAGCAGAACGAAACAAACATCCCTATTGCTGGAAGAAAATCCTAAATAAGTAGAAAGAATTTACTCACGCTGCTCCATATCCATGCCATAGTCCCTTATTGTCATAGGACTCTATGTCTCTGCCCGCTGATTGTCGCTTTTTTTATCTCAAGGATATGGAAAGAGAATCCCGAGCGCTTTATCGACTAGTTGGGAGAAAGGGAGGCAAATGCAAGAAAGGAGGTGAAACAAAATCAAGAGCGGACTCAGACATGTGCTGAGTCTAGATTCACACAAGGAGGGTCGCTGTTCCGACGAATAAGGAGGAACGGGCCAGCGACGCCTGCGAGTCGGTGAGCAGGCAGGTCACCGACTGAAGCGAAACGAAAGGAGGTGAAACATGCGTAAAATTGGACAAATCTTCAGATTCTTAATCCCTGTCATTGCCTTGGCGGCCTTGGTGGTATTTATGACTGGAGCAGGGAGACGGAGAAGGGCAGCAGAAGAAAAGAAGGCGAAGTTCGACCAGTTTGTCCGTGACGCCTGGAACACAGGCAACGTGGACCCAATCGACGAAGTATTCGCTCCCAACGTTGTCTATCACGACTATCCCAATCCTGATCTTGAAGGCCTCGAGGCCTACAAACAAAACCTTACAAATGTCCGCGGCGCCTTGCCGGACTTTCAAGTCACGATTCTCGAGAGATTCGTCGAAGGGGACACACTTATTTCACATTGGACCTGGCGGGGCACACACACAGGTGAAGCGTGGGGCCCTCCCAGTGGCAATGAGCTGTCAGGGACGGGATGCGACATAGCCCGTTGGGTGGACGGCAAAGTCGTCGAGATATGGAATTATGCGGATAAACTGGCCTTCATGCAACAGCTTGGCCTTAAGTTAGTTCCTGCGGAGGAGTAGGGCAGTAAGTAACCCCTGTAGCCTACCTTTCCGTTGAGGTAGGTTAGGAAATAGGTCAAAGATAATTGCCACCACATCGCCTAACACGGGGTTGCCGACTTCGCTTGGCCACGTCCGAATCGCCTCCTTTCTGCCGGCGACTTCGGCAACCCCGGAACCATTACGTAACCAATAATTCTTACTTCACTTTCGTGAATATTTAAGATTACAATCTAACCTCGGTTTCGTAAGGCGAAACGTAGGAAAAAAGCAGACCCAAAAAGATAGACAAAAATCCTAAATCTACTTGAGCTTGCAAGTAGGCTTGGGATTTTTTATTTTATGGGAATTTATCGGGTTTCATGGGTTTTAGGGGAGTAGTATGTCCTCCCTTTAAATGGGTGGGATCAACACTTCTCAGGCCCAAGCTATACCCGATACCATAAATCAGCAAAAGCTATAGATTTAGCCTAAAAACCAAGGCTTTAGAGCAATATTTTCAATATCAGGCATTCTCTTTGGCGTGCTAAATGCCAATATTCAGGTCGGAAAAGTGCGATCCCGGTCGCCATGTCGCATCCAAGACTCACATATATCGATTTATTCAGTTCTCGTCAAGTTTATGAAAATAGAATCGAGTTTATTGACCTTGCCTGGGGATTCGTTTCTCAAAATTCAGCTCACAGGTGCAAATGAGACTCCGTGCCGAAGAATTGGGAAGGGAGAAATCGTCGGGTCTAGTCTGGACTGGAGAGGAAAATAGTTGACCTACAGAAATCTTTTTTGCTATGATTTCAAAGGTTTCTTTAGAGGACCGCTAAATGAGCATGAAATTAAGCAAAAGAATAAAAATACTGCTTTTGGTTGTTGGCCTTTTAGCTTCGGTAATTTTAGCCTGTTGGGGCCTTAAGCCCGCTGCCCAACCACGGCTATTCTTAAATGTTGTCTTACCAACTCTGATTCTTATAGGTGTCTTCTTTATCGTCATACAATAAAATGGGACTCCTGCGGAAATGCGGAAAGGGTAAGAACCAGATGAAGGAGACAGGGCAATTAAGATTAAAAGAATCATAGCGAGGGAATGGCCAATTCTCCTTATATTGTTACTTGTTGGTTTAGCCGATTATATTTTAGATGATTACTTGAAGTGGAAAGAAGCATCTTTTCTAAAAGAAGAACGGGGAAAAGAAGAATGGGGAGTAGTCGATTTAGAAGAACTGATGAGAAGATTAAAAGAAATATATGAGCCAGAAGGCAGGATAACCATCTCGAAATTACGGATAAAATCTGAACCAAAGTATAGACCTTTTGTGGGAGGGTCGACGCGCTTCTTTCTTTTAGCGATTCCTTACCTTTTATTTTTATGTTTTCGTTATATAGTCCTGTCAATAAAGCAATTAGTGAAGGAAGAACCCAAAAAATTGAAAAAACTATGATGAACAAACAGGATTGAAATTAATGGGATTTTAAGAAAATGAGAATTAAATTTATTATCAACCCGTGGGCTGGAAAAGGAAATACTCAAAGGGTAAGTCAAGCAGTAACTAAATTTTGTAATGAAATTTGGCGAGCTAACCGCACCGAAACAAGTATCAGTTTTACCGACACTCAAGGAGAAGAAAGCGGCACAAATTTAGCCAGGCAAGCCGCTGAAGATAAATTTAACCGAATTGTCTTTGTGGGCGGAGATGGGCTTTTATACGAAGGGACAAATGGAATAATGGAAGCTTACCAGGGCAAGATTTCATCTGGCTTTGCCATAGGAATTGTTCCTACTGGAACCGGTAATAATTTTGCTAAGGGACTAAAAATTCCCCAAAATGTTCGAAAAGCTCTTGATATAATAAAGGAAGATAAAACCATCTTAGTAGATTTGGGAAAGGCAAATAATAAATTTTTTGTTAATGTAATTAGCTTTGGTTTTGATGCTCGGGTGGCTGAATTTTTTCAAAAGGTTAAAGAAAAACTCCAGATTTTCCCAAAAGAGGCAGCGTATTTGTTGGGGGCTTTGAAAGAAATAGCTTCTGGAATTCAATTTCCACAAGTTAGACTGGAGGGAGAAGAGATAAATTTTGAAAGCAGGGTACTTTTAGTAGCAGTTACTAACAGTCCCTGTTACGGAGGAATTTTCAAAATTGCTCCCGGAGCTAAGATGCAAGATGGAATGCTTAATATCTGCTGGATTCAAAAAACAGGAAGATTAAGAATCTTGTTGAATCTATATCGGCCTATTCAGGGAACCCATATTTACCTTCCAGAAGTCAAGATGTTCAAAGCCTCCTCTTTTACAATTTCTTCCCCAGAAAAACTTTGTTGCGAAATAGATGGAGAAACCATGGAAGCTGAGAAGGAATACAAAATTAAGACCTTCCCAGGAGCATTAAGGGTTATCGTTCCTAATTTTAGACAATATGGCAGAAAAGATTAGAGAAGGGCTGAAATTCCTGTTAAGGCAGAAGATATTCATGTTTGATTTTAAAAGGTTTTTCCACCGCCAGAAATAGCTAAAAGGAAGTAAGTATAAACAGACTCTTAAAAGGGGTAATCATGAGAAAGCCCCTTTTGCCAGTTCTGGTTCTTATATTTCTCCTGGTCTTATCTGGTGGGTGCAGGATGGAGAAAGCTCACCTTATTGTAACTATTGACTGGTATGAATACGATTCCTCTACTGGTGTTATTAATGTGGATATTCGGGTAAGAAACGACGGAGAAAAAGATATCGCCTCGGGGCTCTCCTTCTGGACGAGCTTCCTGAATTTTACCGTAACGTCCTAGGAATAATACCACAAATTGACCTTATAAGAACCATTCTACATATCAGTTCGTGCTACAAGGCAGACTCGTAGCCTAGGGTGAAACGCCGAGAAAAAACAGGCCTAAGATAGAGGAAAATCCTAAATTTACTTGAGTTTGCAAGTGGGTTTGGGATTTCTTATTTTATGGGAACTTAAAAGCTGGAATGGTAGATTTTTCTTGCATCGGACAGGTTTCATTTACTATAATATTCGCCCACATAAAAGCGAGACTCAAATCTATATAATTAAGCGGAGGTCGTCAACATATCCTTGGTTCCCTGCGGGCTCATGACTTACAGGTTAACAAAGGATTTACGGCTTGTACAGAATCAATTAGCCACCGCAGGACTCAGATAACATGAGGTTTTCAGGAACTGTTTACAGAATAATTGGATATACATGGAATAAAATAGGAATTGGCTGAATGGAGGGATTGCGGAGGAAAACTTTACAATGAAAAATAAGGATCCTTCTTTTTTTAAAACCACAGAAGGATTTGTCTTTTTGCTTGGCTGTGGCTTTCTTATAACTGAAATAATCCTTTTTATTCTATTTGGACCCTATATTCCTCAATTAAAAGAGCATTTGCTCCCAGTTATCCTTGCTGACCTGTTAGGAGGAAGAGGTGCTAGTATCTCCTTAGGACTGCAACTGGGATTGTCCCAATTCCAGGTTGCTTTTATCTCGGTCGTCTTTAACTTGACTTATCTTTTTATTCTTTATCCATTGATAATGTATTTTTATGAACAAATAATAGAGCTAAAATTTATTGGAAAAGTATTCAGCCTAACCGAAAGGACCGCTGAGAAACATCAGTCTAAAATAGAAAAATGGGGTGCTCTGGGAATAGCAGTTTTTGTCTGGGTTCCTCTGTTTTCTACGGGTTCTCTGGTTGGGGCAATTATCGGAACATTGATCGGTATGCGTACAAGTGTTGTAATCTGTGTAGTAATTTTAGCGATGGTTACTAGCGCCGTATCCTGGGCATTTGCTTTTGATCATCTGTTTGAATTCGCTGCAGGAGCAGGGAAAATCATCCCTTCGATATTCGTTGGTTTAATTTTAGGGATAGTGGTCTTTCACCGCTTGTATCAACTTTACCATTTAGCTAAACAGAAGATAAAATCAAAAAAGGATTCTCCTTCGGATATTCATGGAAAGTAGCTTCTATATTTTGAAGAATAAACTTTATGCTTGAGTTAATTATTGTGATTTTTCTTCTTTTCCCGAAGTCAAAGAAGCTGGTATAGAGATTAAGGTAGCCAGGAGAAAAGACACCACTTATTTATTATGTAGATAATGAGGAATATTCTAGTGGGAAAAGAGGAGATATCCCAATGAATACTTTATTGACAGAAACCTTGAAAATGTGGTATAAAAAATCAGGAACAGAAACCCACGTCTTGCTTTTTAAAAAAGGCGCTTCGAGGAGTATAATAAAATCAAATGCCCTCGTAGCTCAGCAGGACAGAGCAGCGGTTTCCTAAACCGCGTGTCGGACGTTCGAGTCGTCCCGGGGGCATTTATTTTCAAGGTTTTTTCTGAAACACAATTCGGGCAAATTTGGGGTGGTAGAAATGAGGGTTTCATGAGAAAAGGGGGAGGAAAATGTTATTTTATTTATGTTGCAACTGTCAGTACTTTGTGGCAGTAGACACAGAAGAAAAAAAGGACTACAGTCATTGTCCTAAATGTGGCTCTTTTCTCTTAAAGGAATGCACAAAATGTAAAAAACCAATATTAGAAGCAGTACGCTTTTGTCCGTTTTGTGGGAAACTAATCAGCGAGGCGCTGGAGAGAAGGAGATCGTCTTAGAAAAGATGGATAAATTGAAGGTTTGGCCCCATAAAATTTGCAGTTTAAGAGAGGTTTTTGATGCGATAATGGAATAAAAAGCATCACTTCTCGGAATCAGTAGAATATCCCATTTAAACAGTTTTCTCTCTATGGATTTTATTTTTTGATGAAATCCAAAGACCCCCAAAAAATTTGTAAAATAAAGAATCAGGATGATAAAAATGAAAATTAGTGACAGAATGGTGAGCAGTGTGCCGTCTCAATCAACATCAAATGTGAATTTCAGACTGTTAAGACAATATGTCAAGGTCTCATTCATTGATGAAAAAATCAACGCAGTGAAAAAGCAGAAAGAACAATGGCTTTCTGCTGAAAAGACTCCCAAGAAGATTGCAGAAGTAAAAAGAGACCTTCGAAAGTGTGTGGAAGGATATGTTGCAAAAGCAAAAAAGGATTTGGAAACTGCAATTGGGCTGGTTCAAAAAGGAGCGGAGAGAATTGACGTAGTGGCAGAAGCACTCCAACAGTATACTTCAATAAAGCATTTATTAAAAGAAATTCACCTTCCGAAATCCACTAAACAAAAAGGAGTTTCGCAAGAAAAGAGGGAAGCGGAAATAAAGAGATGTGAAGCGAAATTAGAAAAATTAAATAAGCAGAAGGGAAGACTCTTTCCATTAGGAATGATGGATTGGGTGGACAAGATGGCTGAGTTCGTTGAGGAATGGAAGAAGATTGCCCCATACTTCGTGAACCCTGTGGACGCTGGAGGAAGATATTTGAGCAAGAAAGACCCCAGTGACAAGGAATGGCTCGAAATATATGACAAGCTCAAGTTGGGAAATATCCCAAAATATCGGCTTATGAGGCCTATCTATATTGATGGGGAAGAATTTCAAATCCATCCTGGCTATGAGTTTGAGCGAAAGAAAAAATAGAATGAATTGGGAAGACGATAGGACTAAAAGATATCTGTTAAAAGCTACATTTTGGCTGTCCATGGCATTAGTCAATAGAAATGGCTTTCCGCTATGCCCATAAATGGCCAAAAATTGCCGTAATTTACCAAAAGATAATTTTGCCAAATATAGAAAATACTATAAAATTATCGATTTTGCCTGTCATTTTGGATGATTGACCTTCACACACACTCCTTCTTTTCTGATGGTTCATTGGTCCCTTCGGAACTTGTTTTTCGGGCGAAGAATAAGGGTTACGATGGAATAGCCATTACCGACCATATTGACATGTCTAATCTCGATTTCGTAATTCCGCGCATCGTTAAGATTTCTTCTATTCTCACTTCTGAGTATAAAATAGAAGTCATTCCCGGTGCAGAACTGACCTATGTTCCTCCTGAATTAATCTTCCGGGTTGCTGAGCAATGTAGAGAGTTGGGAGCAAAAATTATTTTGGTGCACGGAGAAACCACAGTTGAACCTGTGCCTCCTGGCACTAATCGGGCTGCCTTATCCAGCAAGATAGACATACTTTCTCATCCCGGAAAAATAAGTGGTGAACAGGTAGAATTGGCAAAAGAGAACAGTATATTTCTTGAGATTACTTCCCGGAAGGGACATTCTCTAACCAATCAACACGTCGGGACTTTAGCGAAAGAGAGGGGAGGGAAGCTGCTTTTTAACACGGATGCGCATGAACCAGAAGACTTGATTAATGACCAGGAGGCCTTGGAAGTCGTTAAGAGAGCAGGAATGAGGAAAGAAGACCTGGATGAGATGTTCGAAAACGCCAGGTCATTAATTCGTAAAGCACTAAAAGGAGCTTGAATGCCTCGTAAATGGGTAAAGGAAGAGCTTAAAAAGGATCGTTTGGTGAACTGGGTGGAAAGGTCCGTTACCTGGGTCAACCGGAATAGGGAGAATGCTATAATCGGCGGAATAGTTATCCTCGCTGTTGCGATTTTTATTCCCTTCTCATTGTCCCATCGTGCCAAGTTGAATGAACAGGCATTTAGCCTTTTGGCGAGAGGACAACAGGAATATTTTGAGAATCGGCTGGATAAAGCTATCTCTTTCTATGACCAAGTGTTGACTCGCTCTGGCTCAAAGGCTATTCCATTCGTCCTCTTCTATAAAGGTAATGTCCTCTATGAAATGGGGAAGTACAGCGAAGCCGCCTCTATCTATAGAAGGTATCTGGATAAATATGAAACCAGAAAGTTCACACCTGAAGTTCTAATAGGCCTTGGTAATAGTCTTGAACAACAAGGAAAATTCGACGAAGCTAAGGAAATTTACCAGAAATTTCTGGATAAGTTCCCCCAGCACTATCTTTTGCCTGGCGTTTACCAGGGCTTGGGAAGGTGCTATGAGAAACTGGGACAGAAAGATGAAGCAATTAAAATCTATCAACAGATGTCCCGTTTCTACTCAGGTTGGGTCTGGCAAGATATGGCCGAGGCGAAAATAGAAACATTATCGCCTAAGCCATGAACTGAATATAGGTTAGATTCTCTCAAGAGGAAAATTCGAGTTTTTTCTTGACTTTTTCCTCTTTTTTTTGATAACGTATTTTTTAATATAACCTCCATAAATAAGGAGAGATTATTTGAAACGAACCATTCTATTTCTTCTTCTACTTTCTATCCTTCAGATTTCTGTTCAAGTTTCTCTGGCGGGCGTGAGAGTGGGAGAAGAGGTCAGGATAAGGTGGGTCCCGATAAGCAATGGAGATAACAGCTACTTCTATCAAAGAACGAGATTCTTTATACAAGGACTTTTAGCAGAGGGAGTTATAATTGGGGTAAAGTTACAATCGAGAGGTTTCTGGGGCGTTGACACTTCGACAGTAACCATTGAGGGATTGACTCGCAGGAATATGCTGCCCTGGATTGAGAATGCCTATGTGAAAGTTGATGAATTTTTTGGACTTCCCTTGTATTTAGCTTTTGGAAGGCAACCTCTCCGATACGGAGATGGGCTATTGGTCGATGATAATGCGTCAGGTTATGATGCCATTAAATTATCCGCCTTTTTGCCCTGGCGTATCGATTCCGAGCTAATAATCTTAAAGCCTACTGAAGCAAATGGAGTTAGCCCTAATAACTGGAAACAGAAGAACGCTTATGGACTATTCTTTAGGAGAAGATGGAAAAGGATTACTCCCCAAATTTCTGGTTTCTGGCAAAGAGACCGAATTATCGGTGTTGATAAGAACTTTCTGGGTCTCTATTTGAGCGGAAAACTCCGAAAGGGAGTGGACTGTCGGGGTGGCATAGTCACCCAGTCGGGAAAGGGGGGAGGAAGAGACTATAAAGGTCTAGCTTATATGTTAGCTGCAAACTTTAAAGCTGATACCAGATTTGGTAAAGGTATGGTAGTCTGTGAATACTTCGTTGGTAGTGGAGAAGAGGTCCCAATTACAGGAAAGGATGAAAATTTCTTTTCAGACTACGGTCATTTATCAGAACAAGAGTATGGTGAATATTATATCCAAAATAGAAGCAAGGTCAGGGACGGAGATCCAGATTATGGAATTGCTAACTTGAAGATATTTAAATTGGGAGCCTCCATCTTGCCAATTCCTAAATTAAGAGCCGGGCTTAATTATTTCATCTACAATTCTCAGACTCCTAAAGGAGACATAGGAGATGAAGTAGACCTCTTCGTTAAATACAAGTATTCAGGAAATCTTTCGCTTCGCCTGGTGTACGGCGCCTTTATGGCAGGAAAGATTGCTGAGAATAGTGCAGATAAAGTTCTGGGGGAGGTGATGGTGAAATTCTGATGCCCACTACAGGGATTAATCCTGTGAATACAGCTGCACAATTAAGACAAAATTCTGGAGGAAGGAGGCAAAATGAAAAAAGTAGTAGCGGGTTTGGTAACGGTAAGTATTCTCCTCAGTTTGCCACTCAAGGGGGAAGCGGTCAATCTGAAAAGGAGAGTGGGAGTGGGTTATTCTGCTCTTTCACCTCTGTCCGGCTGGTCTATCAGGTATTGGTTGACTGGAGATCTTGCTGTAAATGGAATCATTGATTTCCATTTCGAGACGGATAGAAACGAATTTCTTTTAGGTGGCAGAATAATCTATAAGGCTAAGGACGAGAGGAACCTGAATTTGTATCTGGGTGGAGAAATTGGTGTAGACTTAAGACAGAACAGGAATGATAATTTTTCCGTAGGTCCATTTGCCGGAGTAGAGTACTTCATGATGCGGCTTCCCAATTTGGGCCTCGGAGCAGAAATCGGCGCCTATTATCAGAGCGCCGATTCGGCCTTTGCAACAGCTTTTAGTCGGGTTGTTATGCATTACTACTTTGGTGCCCCGAAAGAAGTTGAAAAGCCGAAAAAGGAGAAAGAGAAGCCTGCTAAGAAGAAGTAAGAACGCCTCAAAATAAGAATTTATATTTCATTTCTATGACACGGTGGCCTGCTTAGACGACCTTCCTAAGATTTATGTAAATCTCAATTTAGGGAGGACTTTTCGCTCGAGTATTGGTCAGTCTGAGAACTTCCCGGAATTTTCGTTATAAGGAGGTGAGAAAAATGGTGGCTTGGGCGTTCTGGCTTCTTATGATCCTTTTGGCACTACTTCTGATCCTGGGTGCGCTATTTGCTCTCAGCGAGTTCCGAAAAAGTGGCAAATTTGGCAGTATCGTCGTTCATTACATTCTTTTGGTAGTTCTCACGATACTTGTCCTAAGGCTGGTTTTTGCGGTTTTTGCCCTGGCAGTGCCTCTTTGAGAAAAAATGGCCATTTATCGGGTATCCACCATAAAACAGGCTCATATTTGCGTTTTAAGGCACTTTTTCCCAGAAAACGGATAAAGATGCCTTTTGATTGATTTCATGCCCTATTTTCAAGCAGACCCGTCAAAACGGGGTTCATAACGGTCTTGTTCTCGTGACGACCCCTAAGTGACTCGCATATCGCTATTTTGACTAACCACAAATTCAATTTGTGCCTATCCCGATTCATCCGGACTGGGCTCCTTTCAGTTGCTGGCAATCACATCCGTGGGCACCATCTCAAATTGCGCGCAGGATATTGACTCTTATGGAAAAAGAAATTCAAGAACTCAAGAAACTCCACCAATTCTACATGTATCACGATTATAAGACCGGTGAGATAGCGAGGTACCTGAAAGTGAGTAGAAGGACAGTGCAGCGCTGGTTAACCGGGAAAACTAGACCCAGCGAGGAAAAATTAAAGGAGATAAAGAAACTACTCGACGAGAAAAAGCCACAGATAGATAGGAATTTTTATCAAAATTTTTTCAATTTCCCTGTCGCACCTGTATATATAATCTTTATTATGTTAACTTTTAACCTCTAAAATAACTTCAAGCAAATTGTAAGTTTTTATTTAAATAGCAAATAATTTCAAATTGAAGTAGATAGATATTTATGAGCTACTTTAAATTTTGCAGCTAAACGGGAGAAATCTCTCTTTTTTGTGAACTTTTGATGATGGTGGGAATTCTTCCTTTTTTGCCGGTTCTCAATTTGGTTGATTTCCTGGGGTAGGGTCGCCAAGGTTTACCTTTTTAAGGAAGGAGAAAAATCGCCCAGTGCAGGGCAAAGGTCCGTGTATTGAAGAATTAAACTTCTTCCCTCTCTTCTCGGTCGTTTTTTCTCTTCAACTCCTCAGCTATACGTTCTAAAGCTTTTGAAAAACGGTCGAGCATATTCTTGAGGACCTCAAGCTGTTTTGGATCAAGGTTGATTTTCATTTTGAACCTTTCGGAAGGTGGAAAAGGGCTTGAGTACTGGCAGGTCAATTATTGACCTAATCCTCCAGCCTTTTCCAGACAACTACTGCATGCCTTGAGGATCTCTTCCTTTTGAAGGCTGTGCTCTTTTCTTATCCTCTGGATCATATCGGCTCTCCCGGAGGATAGGGCAAAGCAACAGGAAAGGCAAATAACCTTATTTATCATTGGACACATGGCTGTTTTCTGTACCTCTTTCTCGCAGATGGCACACACTTGTCGCATAGATTCCCCTTTTCAGGCTCATTTTATCTTCTTTCAAATAGCCACATTTCTATTCCTACAGTAAAAAGGGCCAAAATTGAGCCAGAACACGCCAGCTAAGCAAATAAGTGGCTCAGACCTTCAAAGAATCGACTTTCCTATGTTGAAATATCCCTTTTTAGGGTCCGTTTTACTTTCCGAACGGTTATTCCCCCCTCCCTGACCATAAAAACGGCCAAAATAAGCAGAATTACGCCAATTATGGCCAACAAGTAATTTTCATTTCTAATGAAGCCACCTATCTGATATATTAGGGCTCCTGTGGTGGTAAGTAGAACAAAAATTCCTGGGTATATTGTATATTTTGTTGGCTTCTTCATTGCCCAGAGGTAGATGGTAACTACCAGAAGAGCCAATGCTGCTACCAGTTGATTTGAAGCCCCAAAAATTGGCCAGATTGCTTTCCAATTGCCAAATGCTAAGTATCCCGCGAAGAAAGTAATAACTGCTGTGGAAAAATAACGGTTCTGGAATATTTTCAAGTTCAATCCCTTACCAAATAACTCCTCTGTTAAATAGCGAGTAATTCTTGTACCACTATCTAAAGTGGTCATTACAAAAGTTTTCAACATGAATATGGCAACTAATGGACCGAAAGTTGTTCCCAAAAGAGGCGCTGCTATCTGACCAAAACCTTTGCCAAAGGTGACAATCCAGTTTCCTCCCTTAATTAATTCTGGATAGACCAATCCTTCTCGTCCAGCTCCTCCTGTCCAATAGAGACCAGCTGCTACAGCAAGAAGAGCCAGGCTGGCCAGAACCCCTTCCATAAGCATTCCTCCATAGGCAATCTTGTTCGCATCTCTCTCATTTGCCAATTGCTTGGATGTTGTTCCGCTGGCAATTAGTGAATGGAATCCTGAAATTGCCCCACAGGCAATGATTACAAATAGCATTGGCCAGAGATTTCCTTGACTGCCAGACCACTGAACAAAGGCAGGAGTATGCATCCTGGGATGCGAAAACACAAGTCCCAAATAGCCAAGAATTAGTCCGAAAAATAGGATAAAAGTGGCAAGATAGTCTCGTGGTTGGAGAAGGATATTTACAGGAGTAATAGAAGCAACAAATGCATATGTTAATAATATAACAATCCAGATTTTTATGCTTTCTTTCACTCCAAAAGATATTGGAAAGTAGTAGCCCAGAACTATAAGGCCTCCCAGTAAAGCCAGACCTATGAGCGTTGCAACTCCACGGTTTACCCTCCATTTGTAAATCATCACCCCGGTAGAGATCGCTACCAGGATCAGACCAAAAGTAGGTATCACTATCCTCGGTTGGTTCACCAGAGTTTTGCTGGCAACCGCGGCAAAGACTGCTACCACCAGAATAAGGGTCAGCCACAAGAAAGTAGCAAATATCATTTTTGCACGATGACTCAATGCAGACTCAGCAACATCGCCAATCGACCTCCCTTTATGTCTTATAGAGCCCACCAAACAGGAAAAGTCGTGAACTCCACCTATAAATATGGAACCTATTACTATCCAGATGAGAGCTGGCACCCATCCCCAGATAGCTACTGCAATCACCGGTCCAATAATTGGTCCAGCCCCGGCAATGCTAGCAAAATGGTGCCCGAAGAGAATTGTCCAATGCCTTGCCGGTATATAATCTACTCCATCCGTCATTTCCACTGCTGGGGTCTTTCTCTGTGGGTTAATGTCCCAAAGCTTCTCCATGATCTTTCCATAAAATTTAAATCCACACCCCAGAAGCAGAACCGCAAAAATAGCTACTATTAGAGAGTTCATTTATATACCATCCAAAATTGGTATATTTATACTAAATTTTTGAACTATTGTCAATTATTTAGATATAACCCACCAAAGCACCAGAAAACTTTTTGAAGAAGATAGTTTGTGAGGAACATTACAATTTTTAGTGAGGAAGCCATCTGGGCTATATCTCTAAATAAGCAAAAGCTTGTCCGAGTTCCGACTCTAAAAAGCGGGCCCCAGGGAAAAATAGAATTTTCCACTGAATCTATCCGTCCGCCAACCATAATCTAACCTGAGTGTAAAGGGGAACATCTGGATGAGGAAAGTGTTTATTCTTAACCCTATCCCAATTGTATTTCTTATATCTGAAATTGTCCTTATTTCCTCAGGCTCGTTCCAAGCTGCTCCTGAGTCGGTGAAAAGAGCAAGTTGCAGGCTTTTCAGATATATCTCCGGCCACAGAAGCCTTACCCTCCAATTTATCTCTGGAAACACCATAAACCTCCACTCGGCGTTAACCAGGGCCAACCTGCTCCCTGAGAAGGCCCCTTTAGAAAGACCCCGTAACTTCCTCTCTCCCCCTAAAGAGAACTCTTCTCTATCTCTTCCCTGGCTCAGCGTTCCCAGAAATCGAAATGCTAAGATATTGCGTTCAGATAATTTGAAATATTTCCTCGTATCGAGGATATAGTTTGTATAGTCAAAGTCTCCACCAAGCCCTTTAAAGGCTTGATAGACCGTGAAATTGGTCCGGCTACCGCTCATTATGTCAAGGATCTTTCCCGCGGTCGTATCCCTTATTAAAGAAAGAGCAACACCATTCTCTCGGCTACTGGTAGTATCTCCATTCCACTCTCGCTTCTTTTCGGTAATAAGTCCTAACTCTATTCTCCGAAAACGGTCGAAAGGATAACCAACTACCATTTCTTCGCCAAATTTAGTGGTATGGACCGTACTGTTATCACCGTTCTCAGATTTGCGTCTCATCTTTCCATAAGCGAAAAAGCCTAAAGTTGGCCGCCACCTTTGATAAATATAACCTATTCCATAGTTCAACCAGTCATATGTGGAAGCATACTCTGCCTGAACGGTTACCCTGTGGTTTCCCAGCATATCGCTTGCCTGCCAGTATCCAGCTGTATACAAACCCTCTGTTGTGGAATAGAACAGGAAAGGAAAGATGAGATCTGTCGATGCCTTGAATCTATAGGGATGAATCCTAGTGACCGGAGAGGGATAGGGGTTTATTATGGGTCCAGCTGGCTTGTAAGGCCATTGGGCTACGGATATTTCCTTTTTCTCTTCTCTTCCCCTCAATCTTTTTAGAAACACCTGCTCTTGGGGAAATTCTCCACGGTGAATATTCATCTCTTCATACCGATAAGAAGCGAAAAGTAGATGCCTTCCATCTGGAGAAATCTCTGGAGTAAATACTCCTACTTTGACATCGGTTAATTGGAAAATGTCTAATTCCAGATTATCTTCCTGGACATCTTCTCCAAGACAGCTCACGTCCATGCGATAAATGTTGTAAATCCCTGCATAATCACCAATGTAGATGATACTATCACCATCGGGTGACCAGGAAGGATCAATCTCATCACTGGGGGTGGAAGTCAATCGCGTAGTCTCAAGAGTTTCCAGATCCAAAAGGAAGAGGTCTTTCTGCTTCTCTCTTTCAGAAACATAGGCAATCTTTTTATCATCAGGAGAAAAGACAGGATAATCTTCATCGGACTCATCACTCGTTAACTTTACCAGGTTCTTCCCATTGGCGTCCACTAAGTAGAGGTCGTTTATACCCCCTCCCATCCCCACAAAAACGATCCTATCCCCTTTATGCGAAAAGCAGGGGGACCTTAGAACTTCCAGCGGCAGACGAAGCCTGTTCAGCTTATGTTTTCTGAGATTAATTATGTAAAGATAATTCTTTTCTTTTTTCTCTCCCACAAAAGCAATTTTTTCTCCATCCGGGGACCAGGAAAGGGCATGTCCTTCAGAGTGGATTACATCCAGACTTCTACCAATACGACAATGGAGAATCGATTTTTGACTTGTTCCATCAGCATTCATCACAAACAGGTCATTGTAACCATTGCGGTCGGAAATAAAAGCTATTTTCTTCCCATCGGGAGAGAAGACTGGATTGGTATTAAATTCGGCATCTTCTGTAAGTTTCTCCCCGTAAATTTCAGCTTCCTCCTTTCGTTCTGCTTCTCTGGTGTATTTTTCCTTTATATATTTTTGCCATTTTTTGTCAAAGCTATATAAGTGAGTACCAATCGTCCGCGCAAAAACCCTGCTTACATCTAGACTCTCCCGCAAATTTTTTATTAATTTAGGAACTTTATCTTCCCCGTACTCTCCTGCTAAAAAACTAATTGCACTGTGTCCTTCCTTATATGCTAAATAGACCTGGTGACTTTTCAAATGATTGAAACTATGTAACTTACCCAGGGGAATTAGCATGTTGGAAATAGCAGCATCCCTTAAAAACATATGGTCATAAGCTTCCCATTCTTTGCTTTCATACTCTGCCAGCCCTTCGGTTATCCACAAGGGATAGAAGACAAATCTCATCAGACTAGCCGATTTCCAGAGTCCACCATACCAGATATTGAAATTTGCAATATGGGTGAACTCATGAGTAATCACATGCTCCAATTCTTTATCTGAACCTGTCACAGGAATGACAAATCTGTTCTTGTAGGGCTCAGAGAAACCGCCTACACCTTCTCCGATATTCGCAATGTTATTCTGCTCAAAGTGGTTATGGGTCAAGTATAAGAAGAAAGGCATTTTCTCCTCTATGCTAAAATCTAAGTCACTTGTAACCTTTTCGTAAGCTTTTTCCAAGAGCTTACTTACTTTGGGAATCAGATGGCTCTCCTCAGGATAATGGTAGATTTCGAAATGTTCGGTCTCTGCAATATACCAGGCGTGTTGATTAACGATTACCTTATTCTTACCAAAGGAGACTTCCGAATAGGATAGAGAATTCCCCAGATACAGGAGGGAAAACGAAAGGCAAACAAAAAAAGGAAGTTTTTTTTCCAAGTTATTTTTCATTTTCTGGATTGTCCAATTTCTCACTGATTATTTCGCCCAGAGTGGCTTCCGGAATTTCCTGTTCAATATACTTTTCCATCTCAACTCTTTCCTGTGTCTTGATATACTCCTTAATGCTCAAATTGATTATCATCTGCCGGGGATCGGCTTTGGTAATCTTTGCCCAAACCTTATCCCCTACCTTCAGAACATCCCTTATATCTTTGACTCGTCTCTTAGCAACCTGCGAAATATGAATCAGTCCTTCAATGCCCGGTTCCAATTCCACAAAAGCTCCAAAATTGGTGAGATGGACAACTTTCCCCTGAACATTGCTCCCCACTAAATACTTATCATATGGGTTCTTCGATTTCTGTTTCAATCCCAGAGATATTTTTTCAGCCTCAACATTTATATCGAGGACTACTGCTTCGACTCGATCGCCCTCTTTGAGCACCTGTCCAGGGTGTTTCAGTCTCATTGTCCAGGAAATATCTGAAACATGAATCATCCCCTCGATTCCCTCTTCTAATCTGACAAAAGCACCAAAAGGCGCTAGATGCGTAACAGTTCCGGTGAGTCTTGTCCCGGGTGGGTACTTCTCTTTTGCCTGAGCCCAGGGATTAGCCTGTACCTGTTTCAGTCCAAGAGATAATCTCCTATTTTCTTCATCTATATTGAGTACTCTAACTTTGACCATGTCTCCTGCCTTCAGCACTTCACAGGGATGCTTTATTTTCCCCGTCCAGGACATCTCGGAGACGTGAATCAATCCTTCTATCCCGGGTTCCAGTTCAACAAAGGCACCGTAAGGAAGAATCCCTGTTACTTTTCCAGTAGGAGTTGAATCAACAGCGTATTTCTCTCCAATATTTTCCCAGGGATGGGGCTCTAACTGTTTCAATCCCAATGAAATCTGCTCTTTCTCCTGGTTAAAAGAGAGAACTTTGACGTCCAACTGTTCGCCAACCTTCAGAGCATCTTCTACCTTCTCCAGGCGCCCCCAAGTTATGTCGCCTATGTGGAGGAGTCCGTCTATTCCGCCCAGGTCAATGAATGCACCAAACTTCGTGATATTCTTTACAGTACCCTTTAATACATCTCCTACATTTATTCTGTTCAAGAGTTCTTCCCTCTTTTTCTTTACTTCATCCTCAATTACTAATCTCCAAGAGACAACGATATTCTTCTTCGCTTTGAATTCGATTATTCTTAGAGGCACAACTTGGCCAATAATGCTGTCAAGGTCCTTTACCGGAGGATAACCAACTTGAGAGGCAGGCATGAATGCCTCAGCAAGACCTTTCCCCTCTTTCGGAATGGAAACGGGCCCTCCCAGATCCACCCTCATACCCCCCTTAACCTTCTTAACTATTTTACCCGGTATTTCCTTCTGTGTGGTGTAAGCATCGCGAATTCTATCCCAGGTCTTTACCATTTCGGCCTTCTTAAAGGAGATGACAGGTCGTCCGAAGGCATCTCCTCTCTTTTCCAGAAAGACTTCAAGTTCATCGCCGACTTTTACCTTTAATTTCCCAGAAGGATCAGTTACTTCCCCCTTCTTAAGAACTCCCTCAGTCTTCAATCCCACATCAACCAATACAGTTTCACCCTTTATCTGGACAACCTTTCCAGTAACGACATTCCCTTCCCTGATTTTGTCAAGGTTGTTTAATAACTCCTTCATTTTAGAGTTAGATTTAGAATTATGGGAATTTTTATCTTTTTGTGTAGCCATTATCTGGGTTTAGTTTTGCGCAGACTCTTAGCTACGCTTCTAATTATCCAATCGGGAGTGGAAGTGCCTGCAGTTATTCCTACCACTCCTCTTTTGCTAAACCAATCGGGTCTCAATTCCTCTGGCGATTCCACATGGTGAGCACGGGTAACCTTGTTACAGATGTTGTAAAGTCTGGTAGTATTGGCACTATTTTTACCGCCAATCACAATCATGAGATCCGACTTTTCGGCCAATCCTTTCGCCTCCCTCTGACGCTGAGAAGTCTCTTTGCAAATAGTGTTGTAAGTTTTGGATCCTTTGCTCTTTATCTTTAATCTCCTCACAATCTTGTCGAAGTTTTCCACCGATTGTGTAGTCTGGCTGATGATTCCTATTCTCTTGCTTGTCTTGATCTTTTCCGCATCTCTAGGAATCTCCACCACAGAGGCTTTGCCGTTGGCAAAGGAAAGCAAGGAAATTACTTCGGGATGAGACTTCTGTCCAACTATTATTACATGGTAACCTTTCTCATGTAAGCCTTTTGCCAATAATTGAGCCCGTTTAACGAATGGACAGGTGGCATCTATCAACTTAACTTGCATTTTGTCTATTTTGTTCAAGATAGATTGAGGTAACCCATGAGAGGGTACAATGAGAGTTCCTGTCTTAATTTGGCTTAGACTTGAGATGGTTTTTACTCCCAGCCTTTCAAGGCGCTTGACTTCCTGAGGATTGTGAATTAATGGCCCTAGGGTATAGACCTGTTTAGCGACATTCCTGTTCTTATTATGTCTGGTTAGTATACTTTGAGCCAAAGAGATAGACCTCCTGACTCCCGAACAAAACCCCAGTTTCTTAGCAAAAACAAGTCGCATTTCCTTAATTTCCAATTTCATATTTCATATTGGTATTGCCCTTCTCGGTCTAGCTTTATTATTCCCTCCATTACTTGGCGGGCGAAATTGCGGTAGCGAGATTTTTCACCTTCCCCTCTTTGGGCAGTTTCAAAATATATAGCTGATCCAAAGCGAACAGTTACTTTGGGAAAAGCCCTTATCCTGTGACTGTTCACAATCAAGGTCGGAACGACAGGGAATTTGGTTTTGTGCGCTAGCCAGGCAATCCCGGGTTGAGGAGGTTTCAGGCGCCCTTCCTTTCCCCGACCACCTTCAGGGAAGACCACCAGAGTCTTCCCCCCATTCAAAAGTCTAAGTGCCTTTCTGGAGGCAGCTATATCTTGCTTCGCCCTATCCACAGGAAAAGCATGTATCATCTGGAGGATTATTCCGAAAATCGGGAACGTGAAGAGTTCTCTTTTCGCCATATAGTACACTCCGTATCGACTAATTGCTGCACCAACCAAAGGAGGATCCCAATAACTGACATGATTGGGAGCAATTATAGTTCCTCCTTTGACAAGATTTCTCTTTCCTTCAACTCGAAAACGGAAAAGAAATTTGGCTGTCAGCCAAACCAGACAATAACCGAAAACATACAGCATGGAAAAGCCTTACTTCTTTTGGATTCTTTTGAGAATAAATTCCACAACCTCTTTCTTACTCATATGCGTAGAGTCTATGACTACAGCATCAGGAGCTATCTTCAAGGGAGCCACTCCTCTGGCGCGGTCTCGCCTATCTCGAAAGCGAATCGCCTTTTCCAGTTCAGCCAGTTCCACTTCCTCCCCTTTCGCTTTCAGTTCTCGATACCTCCTCAAAGCCCTCTGTTTAACGGATGCATCCATGTAGAACTTATAATCGGCCTTGGGAAAGACTACGGTGCCTATATCCCTGCCTTCCACTACAATTCTCCCCGAAGAACCGAGTCTCCTCTGAATTTTCACGAGCTGCTCCCGTACTTCAGGGATTGTGCCTAAGATGCTGGCACCCTCTGCCAATCTTTTACTTCTTATCTTATTAGTGACATCTCTTCCGTCTAAATAGACCCTCACCATTCCAGCTCTGTTCTTTAACTCGATCTTGGTATGTCTTACCATGTTAATTAAGTTCTCTTTAGCTTTTAAATCTATCTCTTCTCTAAATGCCTTCCAGGTGATTGCTCTATACATGGCACCCGTATCAATATAATTATAACCCAGCTTTCTACTGACAATTTTGGCAATTGAGGTTTTTCCTGCCCCTGCAGGTCCATCGATAGTAATGACGGCTCTCTTCTTCACCAAATTTCCACCATGTCTATTCTACCATTTTATCCAGAGTATCCATAAATTGAGGGAAGGAGGTATCAATACAGGCAACATCGTTTATAATAGTTTCACCATCAGCGATCAGCCCGGCAACGGTTAGTGCCATGGCCATACGGTGGTCACCAAAACTATTAACCGAAGTACCTACCAACCTCTTCCCTCCGGAAATTACCATCCCGTCTTTCTTCTCCTTTATCGTGCCCCCCATTTTAGAAAGTTCGGAAACCAGATTGCCTATGCGATCACTCTCCTTTACTCTCAATTCCTGAGCGTCACTGATTTCAGTTACACCTTGAGCTTGAGTTGCAGCCACAGCCAAGACAGGTATCTCATCTATGATTCTGGGGATCAACTCCCCTGTTATTTTAGTAGCTCTTAGACTGCTACTTTTGACAATAAGCTCGGCTACTGGCTCGTCACTTAGCTGCTGGACATTCTCAATTACAATGTCGGCTCCCATCTTTTTAAGGACATCTATAATGCCAGTCCGCCTGGGATTGATTCCAACTCCTTTTATTCTGATTTCGGAATTCCTTAAAAGAAGGCAAACAATGATAAAGAACGCTGCTGAAGAGATATCCCCGGGAATGGTAATCGGTCTTGCCTCTAATTCCCAGAGTCCTTCAATGGATATAGTCGTTCCTTTGACCTGTACAGGAGCACCTAAATATCTTAACATCCGTTCCGTATGGTCCCTCGATTGTGAAGGTTCGGTAAGGCTCGTCCTTCCCCTGGCATATAGTCCAGCCAGAAGAATACAGGATTTTACCTGGGCACTAGCAACAGGAGAAAGGTAATCGATCGGATGTAGCTTTTGTCCCACAATGGTTATTGGTGGATGGTTATCGTCAGGGCTACTTATCTTTGCCCCCATCTCCCTCAGGGGAAGGATAATTCTTCTCATAGGTCTCCTCTGGAGATACTCATCACCAGTAATCGTGGAAGAGAAGTCCTGTCCAGCAAGAATTCCGCTGAGCAGTCTCATGGTAGTTGCCGAATTGCCAACATCTATAATCTGCCTGGCACAAGTCAATCCCTTCAATCCTTGCCCATGAATAGTCAATTCTCCCTCAGAGTGGTCTTCTATTTTTATTCCCAGTTTTAGGAAAGCGTTCAATGTGTTTCGGCAATCAGCACAATCTGAAAATCCCTTGACTCTAGTTTCCCCCTGGGCGATACTACCCAACATAACAACCCGGTGAGAAATAGATTTATCCCCTGGGACAGAAATCTCTCCCCTGATCCTCGTCTTTTTCTGCACTGCCAGATTTTTCATATTTCCGACCTGATTAATTTCCTCCGGGCAAGCCTACCTTTTTGAAATATATCTGCAAGTTCCTTCTTTTTTCTCTTTTCAATTGACCTTTTGAATTTTTCCAGATATTTTACCGTCACCTTGATACTTTCTGAAATTGCCTTGCTATTAGATAGACAAATGTCTGTCCACATTTCAGGATTGCTGGCTGCAATTCTGGTCATATCCGAGATGCTTCCAGCAATGATTTTCCTCGCTCGAGGATGTTCCTTACGAACCTTGCCCATCAGATTAGCCAATGAGGTGGCTAGGACATGGGGTAAGTGGCTTGTATAAGCTACAAGATAGTCATGTTCCTCCGGCTCAAGCAAAAGGATTCTCGCTCCAATATGATTCCAAAGGTCTCCAACTACCTTTACCGCTCTACGACTATGCCTACTTACCGGAGTCAGAATGCAAGTTGTGCCTGAGAAGATATCGGCTCTAGCACTTCTGACACCTTCCTTCTCTGAGCCCGCCATCGGGTGGCCACCAATGAAAGACACCTTTTGCCTTCTTCCCTTGCCAGAAGATTTTGAGAGAATCTCCTGAACCTTCTTAACTACCCATCCCTTTGTACTCCCTACATCAGTTATAATACAGCCATCTTTTAAATGGGGTAATATCCTCTTAACGATGGGAGGAATTCTGCTCACAGGCGTGGCAATCATAACTATGTTTGAATCCTTAACTCCTCGTCCCAAGTCCATAGTGTACCTATCGATAGCGCCCAGTCTTTTCGCCTCTTTTAACTTATGGATATGGCGACCGATCCCTACCACTTGCCCAACGAGTCTCTTCTTTCTTAAAGCCAAACCGAAAGAACCCCCAATCAAGCCCACACCAATTATACTCACCACTCCTATTCTCTCCATTTTTTCCTTTCCCACTTTGAAGCAGCGCTCCGCTCTGCCACTCCTTACAAATTCCTGCCCACAGCACGGGCAACTTTTTTCAGTTCCTGCATTAAGCTGGCAAAATTTTCCGGCAGGAGAGACTGTACTCCATCGGATAGGGCGTGTTCCGGGTCGGAATGTACTTCGATAATCAGGCCATCGGCCCCGCAAGCAATTACTGCCTTAGACATCGAGCCCACAAAATTGCGCACGCCAGTGCCGTGCGAAGGGTCTACAATTATCGGTAGATGGCTCCACGCCTTTATAGCCGGGATTGCGTTCAAATCTAAGGTAAACCTAGTCGCGCTTTCGAAAGTTCTAATCCCTCGTTCGCAGAGGATCACGTTTGGATTTCCCCTGGACACAATGTACTCAGCAGACATCAGCCACTCTTCGATTGTTGTAGCTATACCTCGCTTAAGCAGTATTGGCTTTTTGCTTTTACCAGCTTCTTTCAAAAGGTCGAAATTCTGAACATTGCGAGCTCCAATCTGGATGATGTCTGCATAGCGGGAAACTAACTCTATCTGCTCGATATTCATAGCCTCTGTAACTACTAAGAGCCCGGTTGCCCTTTTGGCCTTGGCTAAATACTTTAGTCCCTTCTCCCCCAATCCCTGAAAAGAATATGGGGAAGTTCTCGGTTTGAAAGCCCCCCCGCGAAGAACCTTTGCTCCAGCCCTCTTCACGTTACTGGCAATAGAGAGAAGGAGGTCTTCCTTCTCCACTGAGCAGGGTCCTGCCATAACCACTATATCTTTTCCACCTATGGAAACATTGCCAATCTTAACTATTGTATCTTCTCTCTTAAATTCCCTGCTAACCAGCTTATAAGGTTTCGATATCGGAGTGATCGACTCAACAGTAAAGAATCCCTCAAACACCTCTTTGGCAGCAATAGCATTCTCACCAATCACTCCAATTACTGTTCTCTTAGCACCCTTTGAAATGTGGGCTTGAAATCCCAATTCTTCTATCTTCTTAACCAGCTCTTCAATTCCTTGCTTTGTGGTCCCTGGCTTCAATGTTAAGAACATCTACCCATAACCTCCCTCAGGGCATTGATGAATCTCCTGTTCTGCTGGGGCAAACCTATGGTTACCCTGATAAATTCTGGTAAATCGTATTCACCCATAGGTCTCACAATTATTCCCTTCTCCAATAGTCTCTCAAATACATTATGACCGTTACCTACCTTGAGTAGAATATGGTTAGTCACCGAGGGAATGAATTCAATAGCCATCTTCTCCAGATTCTTCTCCAGATACTTCATCTCCCTACCAACCAACCTACGACTGCGCTTTAGGTGAGTTTCATCGGAAAGGCTAGCCAGAGCTGCTATCTGAGCCAGCGAATTGGTATTGAATGGAGGTCTAATCCTATCCATAAACTCAATCAATTCAGACTTCCCGATTCCATAGCCAATCCGCAAGCCAGCCAGACCGTAAATTTTGGAAAAGGTACGTAAGACAATTACCGGCTGCCCCTGCTTAACATAGGGAAGCGTCTTAGGATAATCTTTTCTGGTCACATACTCCCGGTAAGCCTCATCAAATACCACCATCATGTCTTCTGGCAAATCCTTTATAAATTTCTGCACTTGCTCTTCTGTAACATAAGTTCCTGTGGGATTGTTAGGGTTAGCTATAAACACTATTTTGGTCCTCCGAGTTATTGCCATCTTCATTGCCTCCAGATCATGGGTAAAATTTTTCATGGGGGCCTTTTTCACCTGACAACCCATCAGTTCTCCGGCCATCTCATAGCGAATGAAGGCATGCTCAGACACTACGATTTCGTCAGTCGGGTTCAAGAAAGTTTTCCCGATGATTTCGATTATCTCATCCGTTCCGCTACCAAGGATGATATTTTTTGGCTTGATTTTTAGCCTTTTGGCTAAGACCTTCTTTAAATAGAAACCGCTCCCGTCTGGATAGAGGTTCACTCGATTGAGGAACCTTTTCATGGCACTGACTGCCCGGGGTGAAGGCCCCAGGGGATTCTCATTTGAAGCTAATTTATCGACCCTGGCAAGGCCCAATTCTCTCTTTACTTCCTCGATTGGCTTACCAGGAAGGTAGGGTTGGAAATCTAATACACTTTTTCTCACAAGTTTTTCAATTCTCAAGATAACCTCCGTAATCACTCGCTCCTTGGATAAGAGCCCAATATCTTAAGAAGTAGACACTCTCTTTCTAGTTGCCTCAAAGCCCGCTTCACATTTTCGTCCTCGACGTGTCCTACCAAGTCGACAAAGAATATATACTCCCAGGCTCGGAGCTTGGTCGGTCTGGATTCGATCTTAGTCAGGTTAATATTATTCTTACGGAAAGGAGTAAGCATATCATGGAGCGCTCCTACTCTATCTTTTATGGAGAAAAGAATGGATGTTTTGTCTTGTCCACTTTTCGCTGGGAAACTCTTGCCTATAACCAGAAAGCGTGTGAAATTTTGCACATTATCCTCAATGCCTTCAGCGATTATCTTCAGATCATACAAGGAGGCTGCGAGCCTCGAAGCTATTGCTCCGCCGTCGGGGTCTTTCTCAGCCATCTCCGCTGCCTTGGCAGTGGAAGATGTCTCCACCAGTTCAGCATTGGGCAGGTTATCTTCAATCCAATTTCTAGATTGAGCAATTGCCTGGGGATGAGAATAGAGTCTTTTTATTTCCCTGATTTCACCCGCATTGGAAAGGAGATTATGAGAGATTTCCAGAAGTAATTCAGAACAAATCTTTAATTCCGAAGTGACGAACATATCCAATGTATGATTGATGACGCCTTCAGTCGAGTTCTCAATGGGCACAACTCCGTAGTTAGAACGGCCCTTTTCCACCTCTGAGAAAACATCGGCTATACTCTTGACAGGAGTAAAAATAGCATACTTACCGAAATTCTTAACTGCTGCTAGGTGAGTGAAAGTGGCCTCGGGCCCCAGATAAGCTACCCTCAACTTCTTCTGGATAGACCTGGAAGCATTCAATATTTCTTGGAAGATCCCTCTCAATGCTTCATTGGGAAGCGGTCCCTTATTCTTCTTGAGTAGTCTTTCCACGATTTTCTTTTCCCGATGCGGAGCATAGAATTCCTGCTTTGCCTTTGCTTTCAATTTTGCAATCCCCCGGACTGCTCTGGTTCTCTGGTTCAACAATCTCAAAATGTGGTTATCTATCTTATCAATTTTTTCACGCAAACTTCTTAAATTCATCTACTGTCCCTCCAATCTCTATCCACTAACCGGTGGTTTTATCTCCACCAGGCTCGGGATTTCAGATAGATCCTTTAACCCGAAGTAGCGCAGGAATTCTTGAGTCGTTCCGTATAGAATTGGGCGACCCGGTACTTTTTTTCTCCCTGAAATTCTAATCAGTTTCCTTTCTAAAAGTGTCCTCAAAACGCAGGAAGCGTCGACTCCTCTTATCTTCTCTATTTCAGCCCGGGTGACGGGCTGTTTATAAGCGATAATTGAGAGCGTCTCTAAAGCAGGGAGTGAGAGTTGAAAAGTAGTTTGTGATTTATAAAGTTTCCTCAACCAGCTTGAGAATTCGCCCCTGGTACAGATCTGGTATCCCTGGGCAATGTTTAGAACTTGAAGCCCGCTATTTCTTAGCTCGTATTCCTTTTTCAATTTTTCAACAGCCCCTTTTATCTCGTCAGGGTTGTCAATTTTTATGATTTTAGCCAATTTGTCTATACCCAAAGGTTTATTGGAGAAAAATAGGAAGCACTCAATTATATTCTTTAATTTTTCTCTCTCCATCACCCTTGTGCTACCAGTTCCTGTTTTGCTCTGTAGACCCTTATATCTCCAAACGGTTTTGCCTGACGAGCAAAGACCATTCTCAATCGGATCAGTTCTAACAGAGCTAAAAGAGTCACTATTAGAAGTTTCTTCGTCCTCTGTCCAGAAAATATGGTCTCAAAATTGATAAATCTTCTATTTTCCAGAAAGTCCAGTATTTCTCGAATTCGGTCTTCAACACTGAGCTCTTCTTGAATTATTTCTCGGACTTCTTTTTCAGCCCGAAATGCCACTCTCTGGAAGGCATCCAGGAGGTCAAAAAGTGTAGCTTCGATGGTATAATCTTCATCCTCAGGAATTAGAGGAAGACGTCCATAGACGTTCCTTTGAATCGCCTCTCTCTCCTTCAAGATACTGGCTGCTTCTTTGAATTTCTGATACTCCATAAGTCTGGCTGCCAATTCTGCTTGGAGGTCTTCAGCTTCTTCCTCTTCAACTGTTTCCACGGATGGAAGTAACATTCTCGATTTTACGTAGATTAGAGTAGAAGCCATTACCAGAAACTCTCCTGCAAAATCTAGGTTAAGTCTCCTGAAGAGTTTTATGTACTTCAAATAGTCGGCTGTAATCTGTGCTATGGGTATATTGAAGATATCGAGCTTCTCTTTCTTAATCAAATGGAGCAATAAATCGAGCGGACCTTCAAATACCTCCAATCTCACCCTATAATCCATCCCACCCTCCTTATGTGAATCAGCCTGTGCTCAATAGGGGAAACCTCAATCCAGGGCGCTCACCGACTCGCGCCCGTCGCTAACACGGAGCTCCTTATGCGTCGCTCCAGCGACCCCTTCCATAAAGGTTCCATATTCTATAATCCAATCGCTTCTCTCACTTCCTTAAGGGTTCCCTGGGTAATTTTCTGAGCTCTGAGACGCCCCTGTTTAAGAATCTTAACGATCTCCTCAGGATTCGCCTCCAAATCTCTCCTCTTTGCCTGAATCGATTTTAATCTCTCTATTAGAGCTTCGCTCAAAATCTCCTTACAGACTACACAGCCTATTTTTCCACCTTTACAATCAGTAGTTATTGAATCTAACTTCAGGGAACTAAAAATCTTATGGAGCCCGTATACTGTGCAGACATCGGGATGTCCGGGGTCGTTCGCTCTAATCCGGCTGGGGTCAGTAATCATAAGGCCCACTTTCTCCCGAATAACCTGTGGGGGGTCTGACAGGAAAATGCAATTATTGTAACTCTTACTCATCTTCCGGCCATCGGTTCCTAAAAGTTTTGGCACTTTGGTAAGAAGAGCTTGTGGTTCCGGAAAGATATTTCTATATAATAAATTGAAACGCCGAGCAATCTCCCGGCAAAGTTCCACATGGGGAAGTTGGTCCTCCCCCACAGGCACAGCCTCTGCCTTGTACACCAAAATGTCTGCTGCCTGCAGGACAGGGTAACCTAGAAACCCGTAGGTGGAAAGGTTACGGTCTTTCAATTCCTGTTGCTGCTGCTTATAAGTGGGACACCTTTCCAGCCAGCTTAGAGGAATGAACATGGACAGCAGAAGATGTAGTTCCGCATGCTCCACAACTTGGGACTGGACAAACATTGTAGACTTTTCGGGGTCGAGACCTGAGGAGATCCAGTCAATAACCATTTCTCTGATATTGGCCTTGATTTCTGAAGGGTTTTCGTATTCTGTTGTCAGAGCATGCCAATCTGCCACCATGTAGAAACATTCGTATTCGCCCTGTAAGCCTGCCCAATTGCTGAGTGCTCCCAAAAGGTGTCCCACGTGTAGCTTTCCGCTGGGACGCATTCCACTCAAAATTCTTTTTTTTGCCATTTCTAAAAGCCCCTTCCTATCCACAAAAAGAGTAGACTGTAAAGGAACTGAACGATAGGTAAAATTATAGCCCAGAGTAAACCTGTCAAGAGAAAGAAAAAGATGATAACAAAACCGAAAGGAGAGATCATCTCATAGCTCATAGCCATACGGGGTGGCAATAATCCCGAGAGAATTCGCGAACCATCCAGTGGTGGAACGGGAATAAGATTGAACACTGCAAGCAAAAGATTAATCAGAACGCTGAAAAGGAGAATTACTAATAAGGAATTTCTTAACTGTGTCATAGGCAAGTAGCTGAATATCCAGACCAGAAAGGAAGAGACAATTGCCAGTCCAATATTGGAGAGAGGACCCGAGGCTCCCACTCTCACCAGGTCTACCCGCGGATTGTTAAAATTGTATGGATTGATGGGAACAGGCTTGGCCCAACCGATAACAAATGAGGAACGGGAAAGGATTAAAAGGAGAGGAAATATTATCGTCCCGATTAAATCGATATGTGGTAGAGGATTCAACGTTATCCTCCCAGCGTATCTTGCCGTATTGTCTCCGCATCGGGAGGCCATCCACCCATGGGCACATTCATGGATAACAATTGCAAAAAAGAAAATAACCAAAGCTACTGGCAGAGGAATCATTCGGAAAACAATAAAAGGATTCCTAACCATGTATCGAAGCGTAAACATGCGATGATCGGTGAGCTAAATTCCACTCACTCGGTCTTTTTCACCTCCTTCAAGATGTTCCCTTGGGGATGTTCACCACCATTTCTTTATAAGGGAAAGTTTCGCTCTGCCACTGCTAAGTGACATTTAGAAGACTAATGGGCATCTCGATTGTTTAAATTTAAAATTTTATCAATGTTTAGGGAAATTGTCAACCACAAACCTCGTCTCAGAAAGGGGGCTTTTAACAATTCCATCAAGTTTAGCCCAGAGCAATTCCTCCAATATTTTCTTAAAAATGGGACCCTCTTTATACCCCATCTTTTTAAGCTTATCGCCTGTAGTATGAATCCTCACCTTACGCATTCTGGTGAGGTATTGATAGGCCCTTCTTTCAACTAATCTGCTCCGCGCTTTTAAGACAATAAATAGAAGCGCCTCAATAGGTAACCCTTTCAATGTTCGGTAGATGGAGCTCGGCTTCAACTCTGATTCTTTGAGCTTCCCTACGATTTCTGATGGTATTTCTCTTCTCCTGTTTATCCTTTTACCCTGTTCCCTTGAAAATCTAAAATTCTTGCAGAGATTTTTCACTTCTCGTGTGCTTAATTTCTGTACCAATATCAAAAAATGGACTATCCAGCGTTCCACAGTATCTTCCCTAAGATGAGGTGCGAATTTAAAAAAGATGGCTTTAACTCTTTCTAAGTCCTTTTCCATCTCCTGGCTTAATCTAATTTTTGGATGGATTGACTTGAGAATCCCGAATTTGCCCAGTCTCAAAATTGCCTTCCTGGGTTCGGGTTCGCTCAGGATAGCAATGATTTCCTCTCTTATTCTTTCTTTACTTAAGCGCCTAAAAATTTGCAATCTAAGCGCATCCCTCATAAGTCGCTCAGTGTTTCTGTCCATCGAGAAGCCATATCTCCCTTCGAAACGAATTGCTCGAAAGATGCGAGTGGGATCTTCGATAAGGCTCCTGTTATGTAAGACCTTAACTATTCTCTCTTTCAAATCTCTCCATCCGCCGAAGAAGTCGACCAATTCTCCATAGCGCTCAGGATTTAATCTTACAGCCATAGCGTTAATGGTAAAGTCTCGCCTATACAAATCTTCCTTCACCGAACTTCTCTCTACAGTAGGCAAAGCAGCGGGAAATTCGTAAAATTCCTTTCTTGCACTGGCAATATCTATCTTAATTCCACTTGGCAAAATAACTATCGCGGTCGCAAACCTCTTGTGGGCAGTAACCTTGCCTCCCAGTCTTTTGACCAGATGTCGGGCAAAGGATATGCTATCTCCCTCAACGACTAAATCTACATCAAAGTTTTGTACGCCAAGCAGAACGTCGCGCACGAAGCCACCAACCGCGTAGATTGAGAATTTCTTCTGTTCAGCTATTCTACCCACTTTCGCCAGCAAACTTGTTATTTTAGAAGGAAGATTCCTTTTCAGAAGGGGAGTTACATTCTTTTTAGACAGGAGGCTTTCATCAGGTGCGATTTTGGATGTGACTTTGGTCTTCAGGACTTCTATCAATTTTTTCTCTGCATCTCCAAGCTCCATTCCCCTTATTGTGGCCGAAGCCGCAGTGGCATGGCCACCTCCTCCAAAAGTCTCGGCAATTTTACCCACATTTACAGCCTTAATTCTACTGCGGGCAACTATGCGAATTTTCCCTTTCGTCTCCAACAATACGAAAATGGTATCCAGATTTTCGATATCGCATAATCTATGAACAATTGTCGTCAGATCAGTGACATAGTCTGAAGACTTCAGCTTAATAATGGTAGTTTCTTTTCCGTTAATCTTAATTTTCTTCTCCAATCTAAGAAGTCTATCTAATAATTTAATTTGGTCTTTAGTTAATTCCCTGCGTAGGAAGTCAGAAACGGTGTTCAAATTTGCTCCTCTGGTCACTAGAAAAGAGGCTGCCTTTAAGTCTGAAGGGGTGGTGGAAGAAAATGTAAAAGACCCTGTATCCTCATAAATTCCCAGAGCAAGAAGGGTTGCCTCTTGCGGAGAAATTTTGATTCTTCTCTTCTTTATGAATTCTACCAGAATAGTTGTAGTGGCTCCATAGTCTCCTTCCATGTCAACTGTTCCAGAGAGATCCCCTTTGGTGCGGGGATGATGATCATACAGGTGAAGGATTAATCTAGGATTGCCAAGAGCTTTCTTTGCCTCTCCAATTCTTCTAGCAAGTCGTGTATCTACAACTATAAGTCTTTTGACTTTTCTAAAATTGATCTCTTTCTCTCGCTTCAGGTCTACTAGATGGGGGTTTTTGTCCAAATATTCTCTCACATCCTTACCAGCTGAGCCGGGCAAGGTAACTAAAGCATTAGGATATATTTTCTTTGCTGCTACAAGAGAAGCTAAAGCATCAAAATCTGCACCAATATGAGTCACGATCAAATCCATCTAGATACGCTCCATTCCATTGGGCAAAACCTTGAATTGACCCGAAGAGTCATTGCCAGTCCCGATGAAAATCGGAGGGGCAATCTCCTGCACAATTACGAGATTGCTTCACTTCGTTCGCAATGACACTCCCTAATCCCATTGTAGACACAAATTCAATTTGTGCATAATTTAAAACACCAATTATAGACTTTCTTTTCTTAATTTAACCTATTTTAACCAAAAAGTCAATCCAATTTTTGAGGGAATATCGAAAAGTCTGTAGTCGACTCATACAGGGGGATGTATTAAGCTACCCGAGAGAATCAGGAGATTGCCTGTAGGGGATAATGGCAGGTGTGGTATTGAAGGAGCGGCGGAAAAATAGTATAGCGCTTTGGTAGAAAGTTAGAGCACACCACCTTTTTACGCAGTAAGTAACTTTAATATATAATGCTTTTTTATTATTATGGCTCCTTGAGGACAGAATTCTTGACAACAGAAGCATCTGACACAGTTTGAATAATCAATTAAAACTTTACCCTTTCCATTCTTCTCCACGCATTTAACAGGACAGTTTTCCAGGCAAGAGTAGCAACGGTCACAAAGCTCGTCAATTATTTTGGGTTTTGGTGAGAGCAAGCTTTTTAGCCAGTTCAGGAGAAATTTGGGAATTTTCTGGGAAACATCCTGCGGAATTCGTTTGAAATTTTTTACTTTCAAATTTTCAATTTTTTCCCCTAAGACTTCTATGTTTTCGGGGAGAAAAATTCTTCTTTTCACAGCTATCCTGTTGGTAGGAATATCAAGTGGGTTTTTATAACCGATGAGCCGGCAGGCAACAAAATCTAAAGCTACGGGATTTCTGCTTGCAAGAATTGCTCCTACTTTCCGAGGAACCCCACTATATGGGCCATTTCCCTCCATTGCCACAATTCCATCTAGAATTACTAAATTAATCTTTATAGTACCTAGAAGGTCGAGAAGCATCTCCGAGAAGGACTCCCTGTCAGACAATTTCAGATGGAATTCGCACTTTCTCAGTCCCGGGATGAAACCGAAATTATTCTTCACCGCTGCGGTAACGTAAGTTAAAGGGTGAGTTTTTAATTTTGGAACCGAGATTATTACATCAAAATCTCTTATGCGTTTAGTAACTGTAAACTTCTTATAGAGATATCCTTTGCTATTCGCCATTTCCATAATATCATCCTCAAAAGATAGAAGAGAAACACCCGTTTTATGGCTAACCTCCTCGAGTCCTGCAGTTCGATATGCTCGGGCTAATCCTGTAAGAGTTGCCCTCTCCCCAGGACTGTCTCCAATTGCTGGAATTCCTCCAGTTTCTTTCACTAAATTGATAACTGCCTCGACTACATTGGGATGAGTGGTTACTGCCTTTTCCGGAGGGCTGCCTGAAAGAAGGTTTGTTTTGATCAGAACTCTCTGTCCGCTTTTGACAAACTCGCCAATTCCACCAAGCAAACCTAATAATTTCTTTAAAGAATTCTCTAAAACTGGAAGCTCATAACTCTCACATCTTACTAATGCCACTCTATCAGCCATCTTCTCTCTCCGCTCTCTTCTCCATTTCAAAGGCTGATTTTGTCCTCAGGTTTATAAGGGCACTTGATAAACACTGCCCGAACGGGAGATTTGGAGTCGTTCAGGATATTATGTTTTTCGCCCGGCTCCAGCCGGAAAGCGTCGCCTGCTCCCGCCAGGTACTCAGTCCCATCGATCAATAATTTAGCTTTTCCTTCCAGTAAATAGAATGTCTCTTCAACTTCTTTATGGTAGTGGGCTCCTAACGACCCTCCGGGATTCAGGATTAAAATCCCCCACTCTATCCTGGGTCCTCTGAAAAGATACTTGGGACCCGAATCGCCAAATCGAAACTCTCTCTCCCTTTCATTAATTCTTTCCATAACTCCTCCTCTCTTAGTCTTTTAAGCTCTTAAGCTTTTAGTCTCTTAAGCTCTTAGTCTCTTATCCTACACTATCTTTTTCAACAATGATAAGAGATCCTCATAACTGACTTCGCGAGGATTTCCTCTTGTCGAGCTTGAGGTGAGAGATTTCTCCACAAGTTCAGGCAAGTCCTCTGACTTTACACCAAATTCTCTTAAATTTTGGGGAATTCTGAGCTCCCTGGCTATCTTGTCCACTGCCACAAGAGCCTTACGGCCAACCTCTTCTTCTGTTAAACCCTCTATCTTCTCTCTCAGAACACAGGCAATAGATTTGAATTTCTGAATGGTTGAGGGTAAATTAAATTCTATTGCATGGGGGAGAAGTATGCCGTTTGCCACACCATGAGGAACTCCATATAATGACCCCAAAAAAGCTGCCACTCCATGAGCAATACCCAAGCCAGAATTTGTTAGGACAACGCCGCCCAGAAGACTGGCCAGACACATCTTCTCCCTTGCTTCCAAGTCAGAGCCATTAGTGTATGCAGAAATTAGTGCTTCTCCCACAAGACTAATACCCTTAATTCCCAAAATGTCTGTTAGAAGATTTGATTTTCGGGAAACGTATCCCTCGATGAGATGACTCAAAGTATCCATCCCGGTTGAGGCAGTTATTTCTTTGGGAAGGTTTAGGGTCAAGGCGGGGTCGATGATGGATACCCTAGCAAAAAGATAGTTGCTGCGAAAACTCCTTTTACTTTTCGTGTGCCTATTGATAATCACAGCATTCCTGGTAACTTCCGCTCCGGTTCCAGCTGTAGTGGGAATGGCAATAAAAGGAAGACCGTATGAATTTAACCTTTTACTCCCTTCCCCCTCCAGATATTCGGCTACCGAATCGAAATCCTGCTCAAGCCCCAGCCCGGCAATTGCTTTAGCCACGTCAATAGCGCTTCCGCCACCAATTCCTGCTACGGCCTTGCATCTATTCTGACGGGCTAAGATTACACCCCTATCCACCACCTCAGTATCAGGTTCTGGAGAAACCTGGTCATAAAGGAAGAAGGCAATATTCTCTTTATTTAATGTTCGATTGACCCTATCTAGGATGCCACTCTCACGAATAGCCCTCTTTCCAGTGACAAGAAGAATAGGATCTCCCAAGGGCTTAACTTCTATACCCAGTCTATTCAAACTCCCTCTGCCGAATATTACTCTTGTGGGCAAGTAAAATTCCCACATTCTTCCTCCTTATGTGAATCTGCCTGTGCTCAATAGGGGAAACCTCAATAGGTTTCCCCTTATTGCGTTCGCTCCGCTCTCTGTCACCCCTTCCACAAAGGTTATCATCTGAGTTAAGGCTTCTTTCTTTCCATCTCTCGAAGCCAGGAATCCACCTCTATATCGCCCTGAACGAGCCTCTGGGCAACTATCCATTCTCTCTTCGCTTTAACTTCTTCTCCGAGCCTGTAGTGAATAAGGCCCATATATTTATGAATAAGAGGATTGAAAGGGTTAATCTGATTAGACTCCTCGTAATTTCGGAGTGCGAGTTTTAACCTCCCCTGAGTAAAGTAGAGAGTGGCGAGATTTGTATAGGTTGCTCCGTAGTTAGGGTTAACCTGTAAGGATTTTTTGAATGATTCCTCTGCTTCTCTAAATTTTCCCAGTGCCATGCAGGTTTTACCCATCTTATTGAGAATGACATGGCTATTGGGTTCTTCTCTCAAACCTTTCTCATATTCGATAAGAGCAACATCAAACCTTCTTCTCTGGCGATAGATATCTCCCAGTCGGATATGTCCATGAGCTCCTATTCCCACATACTCTTCCAGTTCATCGACCTCCTCTGCCCCTTTCTTTAACTTAAAGCTATCCACTGCTATTCCCGGAGTCTCCTCGAGATTCATCACCTCCAGAAACTCTCTCAAAACGCTCTGAAACTCTTCCTGGTCTATCCCGAAGAATTGGTGGAAAATCCTGTCCCAATGCTCCTCGATTTTCTCAAAGTTTCCCTCCCTTCCTTTCCAGGCAGCTCTGCCAAGCCTCTTAAAGAAATGGATTAACTTTTTCTTTCCATGATACTGGAGTAGGTAGTCTACTGCCAGAGAGACTTCGGCAAAGGCCAAGATTACCTCCTCCCGGGTTTCCAAAGTGGGCATGCCCTTGCGCATTTTCCGGAAATCGATCCATCTTCCCTCTTTCGATGCCCGCGAAAGGGAGTTTCTGTAAAGGGGAATTAGATAGTTTGGTTCTTGAACTCTCCACCTTGTCTCATGGTACTTAGCAAGACCTTCGTTTAACCACAAAGGGATATTGAGCCCTGTTATTTTGGCAATAAGATAATGGATAAATTCGTGAGCTAAAGCATCGAGCCAGCGATAACCATATACCAGGCAGCGAGGAGAGATAATCATAATTCGGTTAAATTTGCAGATTCCGATCGCCCCGGATATTTCAATCTGCCTCTGCGAAAGACTGGAAGCATGGGTGAATCCCTCAATTGTAGGATATACTTCCACTAGAACTTTCTCTTGAGGAAAATAGCCCAGATCATCCCCTATTTCTTCATATGCTTTCTCCAAAGCATGGAGGGCATAGTCTACGAGAAGACTGTCTCTATTGGCCAGGCGGAGTATAAAATGTTCGCTTGAATAATTATTAAATTCCTCTGTGATTTCCTTAGTGGCTTGGACAAAGGAGAAGAGTCTTTTTCGTTCCTCATTCCATGGTTCCATGAAGGAAGCAGTCTGGAGATACTCCAATGCTTTGTCATAACTCCCATGGTAAAAATAGCATAATCCGAGTAACCTCAAGGAGTCGGGCCTCCCCGGTTTCTCAAGCACGGCCTTCCTAGCAAGCTCCATTGCTTTCTCCACATTCCATTGATTTAAGTACCTTTCACCATCAACGATTATATCCCCGGCATGAAGAAAAGCAGGAGAAGTTAATAAGAAAATACAAACCAGTAATTTCATCAGACTAATCTTGATTCCCATGGCTATTTTTGAGACTGTAGGGTTCCCACACCTCAAATATACTCTATGGTGCTTGGAGGTTTGGGAGTAATATCGAAAAGGATCTTGGTCACGGAAGGTATCTCCTCAGCAATCCTCTTTTGAATCTTCTCCAGGACTTCCCACGGGATTCTACTCACAGAAGCAGTCATTGCGTTCTTAGACTCAACGCTCCGGACCACTATTATGTTCCCAAAGACTCTCTTGCCCCCAACCATTCCTGTGGCTCTATCTTTCATAAGAACTGCAAATGCCTGGAAAGGCCTTAACTCTTTTGTTTCTTCCTCTATGATCCTATTTGCTTTCCTGACTATCTCCACTCTCTGGGGATTAACTTCTCCTATGACCCTTGTTGCCAGACCAGGCCCAGGGAACGGCATTTTCTGGTAAATTTCTTCGGGCAGCCCCAATTCTCTCGCCACATCCCTTACCTCGGGTTTATAGATTTCTCTCAGAGGCTCGATAACTTGAAATCCATAATCTTTGGGATCGATTCCTATCTGTTCGAGAACGTTGTGCTGAGTCTTAATACCTCTTTCAGTTTCTGAGATGTCCGCAGCTATCGTGCCTTGGATAAGGTAGGCAGCTCTATTTTCCTTTACTACTTTTCCCAGTACTCTATAGAAAGTATCTCTGAACTTTTTCCTCTTCTGTTCAGGGTCTTCGATTCCTCTAAGCGCTTCGAAGAATTCATCTCTTTCATCCACTACTTTAACTTTTATACCTAAATTTCCTAACTCCTCGGACACCTTAGTCGGTTCGTCTTGTCTCATCAGCCCGTCGTCAATAAAAATAACGGTTAGTTTTTCTCCCAGTACCTTGTATGCCAGAAATGCACAAGTTGTGCTGTCCACTCCTCCTGAAGTAGCCACCACAGCACTCTTATCTCCTACAATTTTCTTTACCTCCAGGAGTTTCTCTTCGATAAATTTCTTCACCTCCCATGCCATTTAGACATCCTCCTTTCTTCAGAAATCGACAATAATTCGCTATTCTGATTAGAATTGCTCCGATGGATCGGAGTGGCTACCTTAAGAATAAATATATTTAGAAGACAGTAAAAGATAGTTTGTGAAAACTTTCGGGAATTTTAGCCAAAAATCGAAGAAAAATTGTTATTGCGAGGAAGCGAAGCAACCTGATACGAATTGTCATTGCGAACGAAGTGAAGCAATCTGACACGCAGTGTCATTC
>JBHIBS010000003.1:0-58932 GCA_046759165.1 bacterium
CATTCTTGTTTCTGAGATTTGCTGAGTGACTTTCTCTCCTGGAAGATGCCCGCCAATTCCAGGTTTTGCTCCCTGGCCAATTTTGATTTCAATCGCCGCTGCCACATCTAAGTAATCGCTGTGTACCCCGAAACGTCCCGAAGCCACTTGAACAATCGTATTTTTACCAAATTGATAAAGGTCTTGATGCAAACCCCCTTCTCCAGTATTATAATAAATACCAAGAGTCTGTGCTGCTTGGGCCAAAGCTAAACATACATTATAACTAATTGAGCCATAAGACATTGCTGAAAACATAATTGGTGTTTCCAATTCTAATTGAGGCGCCATTTTTGTCTTTAGCTGAAATTTCCTTTTATTATCTCTTTCGACTTCTAATTTTTCTGGTTTAGACCCTAAATAGGCTTTCAATTCCATCGGTTCCCGTAAGGGGTCAATTGAGGGATTAGTAACCTGACTAGCATCTAATAACAGTTTATCCCAGTAGATCGGATATTCTTTATCGCAACCCATCCCGGATAATAACACACCACCGACTTCAGATTGTTTGAAAATATCCCGAATAACGTTACTGCGCCAGTTATAATTTCTTCGGAATTCCTGAAGGTAAGGAGAAACTACCAGTGCTTGAGTGGGACAAAGTGTAGCACAACGATGGCAGCCAACGCATTTAAAACTATCGCTGATTACTCTATTTCCATCTCTATCATAAGTATGGACTTCAAATCCGCATTGCCTCACACAAATCTCACACTGGATACATTTTTCTTCATTTCTAATAATTTGAAACTCTGGGTATAGCAGTGATAATTTCATCTTAATTCTCCTATTGCTGGCTCACCAGCTTTAGGTGCCCAGATCTTATCTGGCTGATGACAAATTTCACGGATGCCACACTCTTCACTGGATAGATAAAACATATCTCCTTTACGAGCAGCCATCAAGGGTCGTAATTTTATTCTATCATTCAAACCGAGCATCCCTTTTCTGTGGCCAAGAATTAAGGAAGAAGGACCGTTAACTAATGCACTGCCATAAGTCATCCGAATTGCTTTATTCAATTCTTTTTCCCCGCCAGACATACGCTCTATTTCTGTCCAATGAACTGGCGCCAAGGCACGACAGGCTATCTTCAAAGGCAATTTATGCCGGCGAAGAAGCAAATCAAAAAGATAAAGAATTGATTCAGAATCGGCCTGAAGCATTAATTTGTATCCGAATCCCTCAAGATACCTCTTATTGATCCCATAAGAAGATATCTCACCGTTATGTATCAAAGCCCAATCCAGAAGACCGAATGGATGAGCACCTCCCCACCAACCAGGTGTATTAGTAGGAAATCTTCCATGAGCAATCCATAGATAAGCTTCATATTCGTCAATACGATAAAAATTAGCAATATCCTCAGGGAATCCCACTCCTTTAAAAATACCCATATTCTTGCCACTTGATATCACAAAAGCACCAGAAAATTGGCTGTTAATTTTCATTACCCAACTTAATACGATGGAGTCTTCACTCATACCATGAAATTCTTTTCTTATTTCCGGCTTAATTTGTAAAAAATAACGGTAAAGAAGCGGACGGTTAATAATTATTTCTACTGACCAGGTAGGAATAACTTCTGACTTAACAATTTTAAAATAATGTTTTAAATAACTTTCTGTGTCTTCTTTTGCTTTCCGGTTACTATACATTAAATGGAAGCAATACTCATCTTTATTCTCTGGATAAATACCGTATGCAGCAAATCCTCCACCAAGACCATTAGCACGCTGGTGCATTATGTTTATCATCTTAATAACGGTCTCGCCTTTGACAAGATTTCCGGATTCGTTCAATATGCCACAAAGTGAACAACCGCTAGGAATGCGCGGATCTACCTTATTCATTATCTACTTACCCTTTCCGGTACTGCTCGATTTGAATACCCAATTTTTTAATTTTGGAACGTAAAGTGTTTCTATTTATTCCTAAAATGCTCGCTGCCTTGAGTTGATTCCCTTTTGTGTTTTGAAGGATTCTTCCAATTAGAGGTTTCTCTATTGAGGATACAAGGAACTTATATAATTTCTCACCTTTCTCCTTCAAAAACAATTCCTCAATTTCCTCGATCGCTTTTCCTACTGAATTAATTTCTCTCATTATTCAAAAGTTTTTGCCTAAATTTTAGGCAACCCTAAATAAAAAAATTTATTTACGGCAATCCAGAAATCAAATATCAAAATACAAATAGAACTCATAAGGATGAGGTCTTATTCTTATAGCATCGATTTCTCTGGTTTTCTTATATTCGATCCAAACGTCAATTACGTCCTGAGTGAAAACTCCACCTTTAAGTAAAAATTCCTGGTCTTTTCCTAACGCATCAATCGCCTCTTCTAAAGAACCAGGTACAGTGGGTATTTTTTTAAGTTCTTCTTTACTCAATTCATAAGAATCCTTATCCACCGGTTCCCCCGGGTCGATCTTGTTTTGAATACCATCTAAACCCGCCATAAGCATTGCCGCAAAGGCAAGATAAGGATTACACGAATTATCTGGTGGTCTGAACTCAATCCTCTTAGTCTGAGGATTTTCAGTATAAACTGGAATACGAATCCCTGCGCTACGGTTTCTCTGAGAATAGATAAGATTCACCGGTGCCTCAAAACCAGGAACTAACCGTTTATAGGAATTCGTTGTCGGTGCACAGAAAGCCATCAAAGCCTGTCCATGCTTTATCAAACCACCAATAAAATATTTTGCCATCTGGGAAATCAAGGCATATCCTTTTGCATCAAAAAATATATTCTTTCCCTCTTTCCATAAACTTATATGAGTATGCATCCCTGAACCATTATCTTTGAAGATAGGCTTGGGCATAAAAGTAGCTACCTTAGCATGTTTGCGAGCAATATTTTTCACAATATACTTATACATCAAACATTTATCCCCCATTCTAGTAAGAGTATCAAATTTCATATCAATCTCACCTTGTCCAGCAGTAGCTACTTCATGATGATGAACTTCAATTGGTATACCCGACTTAATCATTGTCAAGATTATTTCACTCCTCAAGTCCTGTTGAGAATCATGCGGAGGAACTGGAAAATACCCTTCTTTATAACGCGGTTTGTATCCTAAATTAGGTTTCTCATCTCTCCCTGAATTCCACTCTCCTTCTATTGAATCAATAAAATAGTACCCAGCATTTTCGGTTTGGTTGAATCTTATATCATCAAAGATAAAGAATTCCATTTCCGGTCCCCAGTAGCTTTTATCAGCAATTCCAGTAGACTTTAGATATTCTTCTGCCTTTTCAGCAATATAGCGGGGGTCACGCGTATAAGGTTTTTTGGCAAGCGGATTATAGATATTACAAATCATACTCAAAGTAGGAATTTCACATGCAGGGTCTATGACTGCGGTCTCTGGATGGGGAATTAAAATCATATCGCTTTCCTGAATTTTCTGGAACCCCCTGATACTTGACCCATCAAAACCCACCCCTTCTTCCCAGATGCCTTTTGTAGGGTCATCGATTTCGGTCAACTCCGAAACCGGCATAGAAAAATGCTGCCACAAACCCGGTAGGTCATTAAACTTCAAATCCACAATCTTAATCTTATTTTCCTTAATGAACTTCAAAACTTCTTCTGCCTTCATTGCTTCCTCCTTTTCTTTTTCTGTTCATCTATCCTATTGCTTTACCTCCTCTTTCTTCGGTTCTGATTCTGATACATTCTGGTAAATCTAATATGAATATCTTCCCGTCGCCGATATTCCCAGTTTTAGCACCGTTCATAATAGCCTTTATGGTAGGCTCAACAAAATCTTCATTAACCGCAATCTCAAGCCTTACCTTTTTGAGTAAGTTTACTTCCTCTATCACTCCTCGGTAAGTCTCAGTATATCCTTTCTGTTCGCCACATCCTAAAGCATTCGTAACCGTCATTTTGTAAACCTGGGCCTCAAACAGGGCACGCTTTACATCAGGGAGTTTGTAAGGTTGTATCATTGCCATAATTAATTTCATGTTACCTCCTCGTGTCATTGCAAGGGTAGTGGAAGTCCCGATTTATCGGGACCGCGGTCGAGATCCCTCGCCCACGCTCGGGACAAGCCTCGCATCTATTGCGTCGTAAATATCTGGAATCCAGCATAGGATTCCATTCCATGCTCCCCAACATCCAACCCTTTTAATTCTTCGTCTCTGGCTACTCTTAAGCCGATAATACTCTCGATGAATTTAAACATAAGATACATAGCGCTGATGACAAACAAGGTGACCGTGAATGTACCCAAAGCCTGAACACCAACTTGAGTCATTCCTCCACCGTGTAGCAATCCGTCACGAGCAAGACCTAAAGCCTTTTGTCCAAAAATACCAACAGACAAAGTACCCCAGATTCCATTTATCCCGTGCACCGGGACAGCACCCACCGGATCATCCACGTGAATCCTATCGAGGAACATAATTCCGCTAACCACAATAATTCCTCCTACCGCTCCGATAAGAATAGCCTCTCCAGGGAAGACAAAGGCACAAGGTGCTGTGATAGCAACTAATCCTGCTAATGCTCCATTCATAGTCATAGAAAGATCAGGTTTTCTAAATTTAGACCAGGCAAAGAACATAGCAGTTATTGCACCGCTTGCAGCAGCAAGATTTGTATTTATAGCCACACGAGCAATCAGACTTCCATCACTAACTCCGAGGGTAGACCCGGGGTTAAAACCAAACCAGCCAAACCACAAGAGGAAAATTCCTAACGAGGCGAGAGGCATAGAATGTCCAGCAATTGCTTTAGCTGAGCCGTCTGGATTATACTTGCCTATCCTGGGCCCAAGGATAACAGTGCCAATAAAAGCAGCCCAGCCACCCACAGCATGAACAACAGTTGATCCAGCAAAATCAGCAAAATCTAACCCTGCTAACCAGCCGCCACCCCAAATCCAGTGCCCCACTATTGGATACACAAGAGCAGAGATGAGGAAAGAATAAAGGAGATAAGCCTGGAATTTCATTCTTTCGGCCATCCCACCAGCAACGATTGTAGCAGCTGTGCCACAGAAAACAGCCTGAAATAACCAGTAAGCATAAAGAGGAAGTCCAGCTCCTGATTCTGCGCCAGAAAGAAACCAGCCTTTAGTGCCAAAAAGTGCATTTCCTGAACCGAACATAATGGCATAACCAAACATAAAGAAACCAAGAGACGCCGTACAGAAATCCATCAAGTTCTTCATGAGGATATTACATGTGTTCTTGGCTCGAATAAGCCCTGCTTCAAGCATTCCAAAACCAGCTTGCATTAAAAAGACTAAAAACGCTGCAATCAGAACCCAGACAGTATTTAATCCCTTCGCTAAATTTGCTAATTGACCAATGTCTTCCATATTTTCTATACTTTGCCCTCGCAAAATCGTCTTAAGTAATCTAAATTGTGATATAAGATATCGTACTTTTCCATCAATTCGGGTGACTCACCACAAATCTCACACAGTCCTTCCATTTCCCCTAAAGTCTTCAGTGCGCTTACAACGAGACTCCTCGCCACTGCTTTGAACATATCTAATTCACTCATCTTTGATTTCTTCTTTTTCTCCTCCGCTACATTGTTAAGAGCCTCATCAATTACTTTTTTAAGCCACTCATTTTTGTCGCTCTCAGACATTGACTATTTCCTCGTTTATTCCCTTTGGGATTTAAGCAAACGATATTCTCTCGCTGCACTTACAAAAGCGGTGAACAGAGGTTTTATCTCTGGGTGTTCTTCCCACATCTCTTCAGGATGGAACTGAACTCCCACAACAAAATGATCGTCTTTCTTCTCAATCCCCTCAATTGCTCCATCTTCTGCCCAGGCAGAAATCTTAAAATCAGAGGGCAAATCCTTGATTGCTTGGTGATGGTGGCTATTTACAGCCAATAATTCCATATCAAATATATCCATTAACTTAGTATGATTTTCAAAAAAGATAAGATGTAACGATTCTGAATCCTGCTTATCTGGCCTATGTTGAACTTTCTGGTTAGGAATGTCCTGATAGAGTGTGCCTCCACAAGCTACAGTCAGTAGCTGATGTCCTCGACAGATGCCTAATATTGGAACATTTTTCTCTAAAGCCCACTTAATCAACTTCATCTCCATTTTATCTTTTTCCTTATCCGGCTTACCACAAGAATGCTCAGGTTTTTCTCCGTACAACTTAGGGTCAACGTCTGCATCCCCATTCACAAGAAGTCCATCAAGAATAGAACACATTACTTGGTACATTCCATCGTTCCTGATCAATGGTAAAAGCAAAGGAAGCCCTCCAGCAGTCTCGATAGCTCCTGCGTAAGCACGAGGGACACCATCGTATATTTCTTCATTTTCCATCTTTGTTCGTGAGGTGATACCTATTAGTGGATTCATTGCCCATAAAATAAAAAAGCGTTCTATCCATCAGTGGTTAACCCCACCCATTAACGATGGGCGTAGGTAAATAGAACGCCTAAGTCCTTTTGCTATACTGACCCCTCAACGGGTCTGATCCGTCTCTATCTCTCTACTTATACAAGTAAAAAAAGGGCAATTTTGTTAACTCCTATTTTCCTTATTCATCTATTTTATTGTTCCATTTCTTACAAATATGCTTCTGGATTTTGGATACCCTCACGAAAGAAATATCCAATCTTTTCCCAATTTCTCTCAGCGTATAGCCTTCTAAACAAAGAGCAAAGACTTCCTTCTCTCTTTTCGTGAGGCCATTTGTCCTCATCTTTTCAATGATTATTTTCCAATTAATCAACTCGGGAAGATGTTGAGAATTATCTGGTATTATTTCACCGAGCGTTGTTTCCTCACTATCAATTGGTTCATCAAAACTGATAATTTCACCTTTATCATCAACTGTCCTTAGATAATTCTGAAGATGAAACCAGCAACTCTGAAGCAGATAACTCTCAGTCTTTCCTTCAAGTTCGCCTTGTTTCCATTTCTTCCATAAATGAAGGGACATTTCTTGCATTAAATCATCTTCATCAATAAACCCTGCCCATCGTTGATGGGCGTGGGTAAATCGTAAGTGTCCATTAACTCGTTTGGCTATTCCCTTAAGTCGAGGGAAAAGTCCTTCTAAGGACCTTTCAAAATTCACCTCCATCACCTCCTGAAAACGGATTTGCACACCATCGTGATGGAGGACTTCCATGTCCATTCCCTGCCTGCTTTCCTAGAAGGCAGAGATTTTTCATTGCATTTTTTACCCCGTAAGACCTTTGGTCTCTTACGGGGTGAATCTATTGGTGATTGGCATTCTCCTGTCCTTGCCAAATGCTTTAGGTGTAATCTTTATTCCCGGCGGCGACTGCCGGCGTTTATACTCACTCTTATCAACCATAGTCAAGACTTTATAGGTGGTCTCTTTATCGAAACCCAAAGAGATAATCTCATTTAAATCTTTATCCTCTTCAATATAAGCCTTCAAAATTGGGTCTAAAGTTTCATAAGTAGGCAATGTATCTCTGTCTTTCTGCTCGGGTTTAAGTTCGGCAGAGGGCTCTTTTGTTAGCACATGCTCAGGAATAACCAAACCAAGAGAATTCCTGTATCGAGCCAACTTATAAACTAATGTTTTAGGTACATCTTTAATTACAGCAAAACCTCCGGCCATATCTCCGTATAGAGTGGCATAACCTGTACTCATTTCCGATTTATTACCCGTGGTTAAAACCAGCCAGCCAAATTTATTAGAAAGCGCCATCAAAATATTGCCCCTGATGCGTGCTTGTAAGTTCTCCTCCGTTACATCCCTTTCTAATCCCAAAAAGTGCGGTTCAAGAATCATTAGGTAAATTTTATATATCTGCTCAATTGAAATATTTATTAATTTTATACCTAAATTTTGTGCCAATTGCCTGGCATCAATTCCGGATTCTTGCGAAGAATATCGTGAAGGCATAAATACACCGATAACATTTTCCTTGCCTAAAGCATCAACCGCTAAAGTTGCAACAACTGAAGAATCAATCCCTCCGCTTAAGCCAATAACTGCTTTCTGAAAGCCATTTTTAGTTACATAATCTTTAAGGCCTAAAATCAAAGCCTGATAAATCTCTACAATTGGCTCTAATGGTTTAGTTTCTTTTTTAGGTAGCGGAGTTCTATTTTTAGATAATACTTCATCTGTAATCATAATTACTCTTTTTGCTGGTTCGGCCCTACTTGTCGGAATATCTAAGTCTACTATTAATAAATCTTCCTTAAATGCTTCTACTGTAGCGATTACCTTGCCATTACTATCCACGACCATACTCTGACCATCAAAAACTAATTCGTCTTGTCCACCGACTAAATTGGTATATGCAATAAATACGCCATTATCCTTTGCTTGATTACAAATAATTTCTTCCCTTTCTTTAATTTTGCCTGCATGATAAGGCGAGGCACTAATGTTAAGAATTAGTTTTGCTCCAGATAAAACCTGTGATCTTATCGGCCCATCTTGATACCAAATATCTTCGCAAATGTTTACGCCCAAGACGAATTCGCCAAATTTAAAAACTAAGGGGTTAATCCCAGATTTGAAATAGCGCTTCTCATCAAAAACACCATAATTAGGTAAAAGCATCTTGCGGTATATTTCTTTAATCTCGCCATTGTAAATTATAGCACAAGCATTATAGATGTCTTTCTCTTGTCTATCTACAAAACCAACAACAGCTACAATATCATTAACAGATTTAATTAATTCTTTTAACTTTTCTAAATTATCTTCAATGAATTTAGGTTTAAGTAAAAGGTCTTCAGGTGGATAACCAGTAATAGCCAGCTCCGGAAAGGTCACTATATTAATACCCATTGACTTTGCTTCCTCGATGAATTGGCAGATTTTCTGAACATTCCCTTTTAAATCCCCCACCGTGCAATTAATTTGAGCCAGACCTATTCTTAGAACCTTTTGCATCTCATCCTCCTTGAAAAAACGCCCTCAATCCCCTTCATTGGAAGAAGAGGACGTCTGGGTCCAAAATAAAAATGTCTTCCAGCCCTGCATCGCCAAAAGACATCAATGTCTTACTTCAAAAACCTAAATATTTTTTAAATTAATTATAGCAAAACCTTTATTTTTGTTAATATTTTCTCAAGAAATTTATTTCTTCATTTCCGAAGTCAAAATAATCGCTTCGGCTATTTCACGCATTGACCTTCGCATATCCATACTCTTGCGATGAATGGTCCTATATGCTTCGTCTTCCCCCATCCCGGTTTCTTTCATTAAAATGCCTTTAGCTCTTTCGACTAATTTCCTCACCTCTAAAGCCTCTCGGGCAGCCAAAATTTCTTCCATTAGTTTTGTATTCTCAATAGCTACTGCGGCTTGGTTAGCTACAGATTGTAAGATGTTTATCTCATCTTCAGTAAATTTATGTTCATTAGCAGTATAACTGTTAATCACTCCAACTACTTTATTCTTTACCATCATTGGGACAGCAAGCATCGAACAAATCCCTTCTTTCCTTGCTATTTGAGGATATTTGTAGCCGGGTTCTTCTGTCACATCTAAAACAGTAATTGGTTTTTTCTCTTTGACTGCTTTGCCACTGATACTCTCACCTACTCTTAACGGTGGTTTCTTAATATATTCCTCACTTAAACTTTGTGTCGCTTCAATAGTCAATTCCTGTTTCTTTTCATTTAAAAACATTATCGAACATATTTTCGAGTTCATCATTTCAGCAGTCATGGTAACGATTAATTGAAGAATCTCTTTTAAATACCGGTTTGAAGCAATTGTCTTACTTACCTGAGCAAGAGTCTCCAACTGCATGGCTCTTTTTTTCGTTTCCTCATAAAGTCGAGCATTTTCAATTGCTCCACCAACCTGTTGAGCAATAGTAGAAAGAAGAGCTATCTCATCACGGCTATGCTGGTGAGCTTGCTTATGCTGTACATTGATTACCCCAATAACTTCGTTTTTGCTGATAATGGGAACTGAGAGAAAAGCCTGGTATTTATCTTCAGGGAGGTTGTGGAAAAATTTGAATCGCGGATCATCACTCGCATTCTTAGATATCGCCACCGACTTTTTCTCTTTCGCTACCCAACCAGTAATTCCTTCACCTAATTTAAGTCTTATTTTACCTAATATTTTCGGATGAGGATTCTTAGATGCCCGCAAGATTAGTTCTTCCTTCCTATCATCGAAAAGATATAATAGACAAGCGTCTCCTTCTGTAATCTGTATAACTATTTCAACGCTTCGTTTTAATACTTCTTCCAGATTCAACGTACAACTTATGGTTTCGGTAATCCTTCGTAATATCTGTATTTCCTCTTCTGGTTTTAATCTAAACTTCATTTTATCAAACCTTATATTTCTATCTTAGAACGTCATTGTTCTTTTAATTCTGTTAGAAATTTTAGCAAATAGTATTTCGCCAGATAAAGATTAATCAAGTTTAATCTAGAAACTTATGAGATTTCTAACGGGGTTCATTCCAAAAAAAATGTCCTCCAGCTATCATTGCCAGAAGACATCAATGTCGCTTCCAGAAAAACACTTACGATGTGCCTCAAGTAATTATACGTAATAAAATTATTTTTGTCAACTGTTTTTTGACAAGTTTTTCTACGAAAGAGAAATTTTCAGGGGAGGAGCATATCACTATACCGACCTCTCACCATAATAATGAGAGAAAGATTTAATGCGAGGAGAAGAATTTAGACATGAATTTCAAAAATTGAGTAAAGTAATTTATCTAAATGATATTATATATTTCTAAATACCAGTATCACTTTTTTGACATAAACTATCGATCAAACCTGCTTCTTCGAAGCCTTTAGCTCTCAATCTGCACGCATCACACTCACCACAAGGTTCTTCTTTCCCCTGATAACAACTCCAGGTAAGTTCTAAAGGCACTTTTAGCCTTACTGCTTCTTGTACTATCTCTTTCTTTGTCATTCGAATTAAAGGGGTTTTTATCTCTATTTTACCGCCTTCTATTGTCTTTTTTATAGCTACATTAATCAGATTCTGATATGTTTCCATATATCTCAGTGTTGTATCTGGATAACCTGGATTATCTATCATATTTGCACCTATATAAATTGCATCTGCGTCTATCACCTCGGCAAAACTCAAAGCTACGCCAAGAAAAATTGTATTCCTTGCCGGTACATAAGTCGGTGGGACATCGCTGACTATTTCTTCTATCTCTCTTCCCATAGGAACTTCTATGTTATCCGTTAAAGCTGAACCTCCTATTTGTCTTAAATCAATCTTAATCTTTTTAAAAATTGCACCAGCTTTCTCAGCTATTCTTCTTGAAGATTCGACCTCCTTGAGATGCCTCTGTCCGTAGTCAAAACATAATGCATAAGGGACATACCCATCTTCAATCGCCTTGTACAAGCAAGTAGATGAATCAAGTCCACCGCTTAATAATACTACTGCTTTTTTGTCTTCTTTCATTGTCTCCCATTCCATTTTCTTTTTCTTGTAGCCTTCCATTTCCTATGGCCGCAATCCGCTATCGGGCGGGTCTTAAATTCTCTGGGAATCTCTTATTAGGTCAAATTTTAAGCTGTATATTTTTTTCCCTATTTAGGGAGGCTTTGATAAAATCTCTGAACAGGGGGTGGGGTTTCCCGGGTCTGGACTTGAATTCGGGGTGGAACTGCACTGCTACAAACCAGGGGTGGCCTTTAAGTTCAACAATTTCTGCCAGATGTTTTTTCTCATACTCGCCAGTCACCAGGAGCCCCTTTGCTTTCAACCTGGCTCGAAACTTATTGTTCAATTCATACCTGTGTCGATGTCTCTCAAACACAAATCCTTTTTTATAGGCACAAAAAGCAAGGGAGCCTTCTTTGATTCTGCATGGATAATTCCCCAGCCTCATCGTTCCGCCTTTTTGAAATATCTTCTTCTGCTCAGGAAGCAAATCGATAACTGGGTAGGGAGTATGTGGATTGAATTCTGTGCTGTGTGCTCCTTTCATTCCACAGACGCTTTGAGCGAAATCGATTACTGCGCACTGCATTCCTAAACAGATACCCAGGAAAGGAACTTTACTCTCCCGAGCAAATCTGCAAACCCTTATTTTCCCGTCGATCCCTCTCTCTCCAAATCCTCCTGGAACAAGTATTCCATCTACAGTTTCTAATTCTTTCTCCAATTTTGTATCTTCTACGTCAATATATTTTATCCTGACATTTACATTAGTGGTTAGTCCTCCGTGAACTAATGCTTCCCATATGCTCTTGTAGGCATCTTTTAGCTCGGTGTACTTTCCTGCAATACCAATTATCACATTTTTTCTTAAGCTTCTTATTTTCTTAAGAATTTCTTTCCATTTAGATAGGTCACTACTCTTTCTCCTAAAACGTAACATTTCCAATAAAATAGTATCGAGGTTTTGTCCTTTCAGCATTAAGGGGACCTCGTAGATACTGGTGGAGACGTCCCTTTCTTCGACTACTGCTTTTCCTTGAACGTTACAGAATAATGCTATCTTTCTCCTTAACTCCTTTGGCAATGGTCTTTCAGTACGGCAAATAATTATTTGAGGCTCAATTCCAATTTCCCTTAACTTGGCTACACTCTGTTGTGTGGGCTTTGTCTTCATCTCCTCAGCAGCTCGGATGTAAGGCACCAGGGTCACGTGAATATAACAAACGTTATCTCCTCCTACGTCCTGCTTGAACTGTCTCGCTGCTTCCAGAAAAGGCAGTCCTTCTATATCGCCTGTGGTTCCGCCAATTTCAGTAATTACTACATCGGAATTTTTCGATAACACCTTGATACGAGACTTAATCTCATCAGTGACATGGGGAATGACTTGGACCGTTTTGCCCAAGAAATCTCCTTTCCTTTCTTTACTGATCACTGCGTCGTAGATCACACCACTGGTGATATTATTGGTCTGTTTCAAATTGATATCCAGAAACCTTTCATAATGGCCCAAATCTAAATCGGTCTCCGCTCCATCTTCGGTTACGAAAACTTCTCCGTGTTGAAAAGGGCTCATCGTTCCAGGGTCTACATTAAGATAAGGGTCTATCTTCAGGATATTTACTTTCAATCCGCAACTTTTTAATAAACATCCAATAGAGGCTGCGGTTATCCCTTTACCTAACGAAGAGACTACTCCACCCGTAATGAAAATGTATTTAGTCGCCATTCTAGCTTTCCTTCCTTAGCACTAAAATAACTCTACTTGCTTGCTCTTTTTACCAGTTTTCTGCTCTAATCTATATTTAGAGACTTCTTCCTCAACTGGAACAGGATAATTTCCATCAAAGCAAGCTGTACAGAACTCTTCTCTGTCCAGATACATTGAGTTGAGCATTCCTTCCAAGCTTAGATAACCTATACTGTCCAGACCGATATAATCTTTTATCTCCTTCAAGGTATGCGAAGAAGCTATCAATTCGCTCTTCGTAGGAAAATCTATCCCATAGAAGCAGGGAAATCTATGAGGAGGGCAACTGACCCTCATATGGACCTCCTTAGCACCAGCATCCCGAAGAGTCCTCATTCTGGTCCTCGATGTAGTCCCCCGGACAATGGAGTCTTCCACAATTACTATGCGCTTGTCTTTTAAGACTTCTCTCACTGGATTAAGTTTTACCTTCACACCCAAATCCCGTACATATTGTGAAGGCTCAATAAAGGTTCTCCCTACATAGTGGTTTCTTACCATACCCATTTCAAAGGGAACTCCAGACTCTTCAGCATAGCCCAAAGCTGCATAGTTTCCAGAATCTGGAATGGGCATAACTAAATCTGCCTTTACCGGACATTCCCTAGCGAGCTGCATGCCTAATCTCTTTCTGGCCAGGTAAACACTCTTTCCAAAAATGTTACTATCAGGTCGGGCAAAATAGATAAATTCGAAAATGCAAAAAGAATGTTTTCCACCTGAAAATGGCTTGACAGAACGGAGCCCATTCTTATCTATAAAAAGTATCTCTCCTGGCTCAATATCTCTAAGGTATTCAGCTTGAATGAGGTCCAGAGCGCAAGTCTCTGAAGCAACACAATAAGCATTATCGAGCTTGCCCAGACAAAGTGGTCGGAACCCTTTTGGATCTCTTATTGCAATTAATTTATCTTCGGTTAATAAGACTAAAGAATAGGCTCCTTTTATTTGAGTCAAAGAATCGATTAGCCTCTTCTCCAAATCGGGCTCTTTTGACCTCGCTATGAGGTGAATTACCACTTCACTATCCATGGTGGACTGTAAAATAGAGCCCGAACTCTCCAATTCATTTTTCAGGCGAAGAGTATTGACCAGGTTACCATTATGGGCAATGGCAATAGAACCTTGGAAGTAGTTAACAAAAAAGGGCTGAACATTTTTAATAGTAGAAGAGCCAGTAGTAGAATACCGAACATGTCCTATTGCAAGGTGCCCGGAAAGTTTCTCTAGTATCTCACGGCTAAAAACATCAGCTACAAGTCCCATCCCTCTGTGGGCAGCGGTCTGTTTGCCGTCAGAGACAACGATTCCTGCACTCTCCTGGCCTCGGTGCTGAAGTGCGTAAAGACCTAAATAAGTAAGCCGGGTTGCATCCGTGTGTCCAAAGATACCAAATACTCCACATGCTTCCTTCGGTAATCTCTTCCACATTACCGTATCCCTCTCTTAAATCAGCAAAAAGGAGTGAACTCAATCAAGCAATCAGTCAAACAAAAAAGCCCTCCAGCCACTTTTGCCAGAAGACCCATTGAATTTTGTAGAATGCTTTGCTGTATTTGATTCATATTTTACCTATTCTTTCCCTCTTTTGTCCAGAAATTTTTAGAGAGCTCTTTTAGGTTCTTACACTGATTTCTTTAGCAAAGAGATAATCTTTTACTTCTTTTATTCTATATTCTCCGTAGTGAAAGATAGAGGCAGCCAGAGCTGCATCAGCTTTTCCTTCGGTAAAAACTTCATAGAAATGCTCAAGCTTTCCTGCTCCACCAGAGGCAATCACTGGAATGCTCACCGATTCTGAAACAAGACGAGTCAACTCAATATCGTATCCAGCCTTAGTTCCATCTGCATCCATACTAGTGAGAAGGATTTCTCCAGCGCCCATGCTTTCTACCTTTTTTGCCCATTCTATGGTATCCCTACCAGTAGGAGTTCTACCTCCATCAATATAGACTTCCCACTTCCCTTCTGTTTTCCTTTTAGCATCTATTGCTACAACAATACATTGACTTCCGAACCTTTCCGAAGCATCTCTAATCAAGAGAGGATTTTTTACTGCTGCTGTATTTATGGAAACTTTATCAGCGCCAGATTTAAGTAGCACATTGATATCTTTTATTCCGCCGATACCTCCCCCGACTGTAAAAGGAATAAAGACTTCTTCGGCAGTCTTCTTAACCACTTCTACTGTGGTTTTGCGTCCTTCGACAGTGGCCGTAATATCTAAAAAGACAAGCTCATCGGCTCCCTCTCCACTGTAAAAGGCGCCGATTTCCACTGGGTCTCCCGCATCTTTCAAATTTACAAAGTGAACCCCCTTTACCACGCGTCCGTTCTTTACATCTAAACAAGGGATAATCCTTTTGGTTAACACAGTAAATTTTCCTCCATGGTTTAAGCTAAATTACAAAAATTTCTCAAAATTTTCAATCCTTTCTCCCCGCTCTTCTCAGGGTGAAACTGCATCCCATAAATATTGTCTTTTTCAACCATCGACATAAATTCTTCTCCGTATTCGGTTATTGTAGCAACCACCCCTCTATCTTCTGGCTCAACATAATAAGAATGGGCGAAATACACAAAGCATGGAAAATCCAAATTTGAAAGCAAAGTCACCTCGCCTTTTGGTTTTAGCTCGTTCCACCCCATGTGGGGTACTTTCATTTTATTTTTAAAACGTTTTACTTTCCCCTTTAAAATGTCTAACCCTCTTGGAGCACCGCCTTCTTCGCTTTCGCTGAATAGTAGTTGGAATCCGAGACAGATACCCAGAAGAGGTCTACCTCTTTCAACAAATTCATAAATAGCAGGAATGAGATCGAGCCTTTTGAGATTCTCCATAGCCTGAGAGAAAGCACCCACGCCGGGTAGAACAATACCATCAGCATTACGAATCCCCTTTTTCTCAGAACTTATTTTAACTCTTATTCCTACCTTTTCCAGTGCTTTGCTAACACTTCGTAAATTTCCCATGCCATAGTCAATTACAACTACGAACAAATAGTTCCTCCTTTATTGGCCACTCACAAATTATACTTATAATTTGACCGGAGAGCAAGAGAATTAGTGGAAGCAATATTTATCACCGATAGGATTTACTCAGTATTTTGGGCGAGAAAATAGACAAGACGATAGTCTTAAAGATGGAATGTACTAAGTTTCCTAAGCTGAAATCAGTGACTGCAATGAGTTTGCCCATTTTTCGGATATTTTTCTAATAGGTAAATTGATTAATTCTCTTCGGCCATTCAATATGTTGAATTCTTTGCCACCGGTTCGACCAATTATTTGAAAAGGTACACTATTTCTTCCGGCTATATCTCTAATTTCATTGATGAATTCATTCCTACAAGAAAGAATAATTCTTGATTGAGATTCACCAAACAGTAACGCATCTCTTCTTATATCAAAAATTAGACTATCGATAACGGCCCCTATCATATTTTCCTTATTGGAAACACAACATTCAGCTAATGCAACTGCCAACCCACCTTCAGAACAATCGTGTGCTGAACTAGTCAATCCCCTTCTTATTGCTTCTAATGCTGTCTGCTGAACCGCCTGTTCCAATTGCAAATCTAAATCTGGAGCATCGCCTTTTATTAACTTACGAACTTCTTTTAAATACTCACTGCCTCCCAATTCTTCCTTGCAAGTTCCTAAAAGAACGATTATCTCTTTCTCTTTCTTAAAATATTGTGTACAGATTTTTCTGACATCATCAATAATTCCAATCATACCAATTGTAGGAGTAGGATAAATTGCTCTTTTAGGGCTCTCATTATAAAAGGAGACATTGCCGCTAACTACAGGTATTTTAAGAAAGTTACAGGCATGAGCAATTCCTTCCACACAATTTTTAAATTGCCAAAACCTATCTGGTTTTTCAGGATTGCCAAAATTAAGACAATCTGTAAGGGCTGCCGGCTCCGCACCTGAACATACTAAATTTCTTGCCGCCTCTGCAACTGCAATTTGAGCACCTCTGTAGGGATTTAAGTAACAATAACGGCTATTGCAATCAGTAGTGGCAGCAATGGCTTTATCTGTTCCCTTTAACCCGAGTACAGCTCCATCCGAACCAGGTAAAACTATGGTATTAGTCTGAACCATATGATCATACTGTTCATAAACCCATTCTTTACTTGAGATAGAAGGAGAACATAAAAGTTTAAGCAAAACCTCGTTATAATCTTTGGGCTCAGGTATTGTGTTCATATTCAATTTATTCAACTTATCTAAATAGTCTGGCTTCTTATACGGCATATCATAAACAGGAGCTTTAGTTAATGCATGAGCTCCTATCTCAGCCACTACTTTACCTTTATCTTTAATCTGAACAATCCCGTTCTCAGTAACTCTACCAATAACCACAGCATTCAAATCCCACTTGGCAAATATCTTTTTTACTTCTTCCTCTCGTCCTTTCTTAACACAGACAAGCATTCTTTCTTGAGATTCAGACATCATCACTTCCCAAGGTTCCATGTTGGCTTCTCTTTTGGGAACAAGCTCCAATTCTATCTCCACTCCTGAGTCACCAGCTGAAGCCATCTCACTCGTGGAACAGGTAAGACCTGCTGCCCCCATATCCTTAATTCCTACAATATCGCCTGTGGCTAAAGTTTCTAATGTAGCTTCAATTAAACATTTTTCAGTGAAAGGGTCTCCAATTTGAACTGTCGGTCTTTTCTCCTCATCTTCTTTAAATTCATGTGAAGCTAAAACACTACAACCTCCAATGCCATCTCTTCCAGTACTTGCTCCCACATACATAATGGAATTGCTCACTCCAGAAACCCGGGCCCTAGCTAATTTATCCTTCTTGGCGATGCCAATACTCATGGCATTAACTAAACAATTGCCGCTATAGCTTTCGTCAAAATATATGTCACCACCCACAGTTGGTACCCCCAAACAATTTCCATAGAATTGGATTCCATCTACTACGCCTGTCAAAAGATACCTATTATACGGATCATGTAAAGGTCCAAAACGTAAAGAATTCAACGATGCTATTGGTCTTGCTCCAGTGGTAAAAATGTCTCTAATGATGCCTCCCACTCCAGTAGCAGCACCTTGTTTCGGCTCTACCTGCGAAGGATGGTTGTGGCTCTCCATCTTAAAAATAATGGCTAAATCATCAATAATAATTCCTCCTGAATCCTCGGCTATTAAAGCTGGGGATTTGCCTTTCTTGGGTAAAAGTTTAAGCCAGCTACGAGAACGTGGATATCCGCAGTGCTCAGACCACTCAATAGAAAACATCGCCAATTCTGTAGGCGTTGGCTCCCGCTTCAAAATGTCTATAATCCTTTGATATTCCTTATCGCTTAGACCTAATGATCGATAAACTTCTGGTTTTGCCATCTTATCTACTCTCCAACCATTTGACAATCGACTTGAAAATTAAAAGTCCATCTTTTGAGCCAAGTGCTTCCTCAGAACTCCTCTCAGGGTGGGGCATCATTCCTAATATATTTCTTCCCTCATTTATAATTCCAGCAATATTGTCTAATGCTCCATTCGGATTAAATTCGCTCGTAGTGTTGGCTTCCTTATTACAATAACGAAATACAATCTGTTTATTTCTCTTAATCTGTTTAAGTCCTTTTTCATCAATATAGTAGTTACCCTCATTATGGGCTATTGGTATTTTTAAAATTTGATTCTTTTGACAAAGATTTGTAAAAGGTGTCTCATTATTTTCTGCCTTTATATACACATACTTACAGATAAAATGGAGATTTTTATTCCTCAACATCGCACCAGGCAAAAGTGCTGTCTCTAGCAGGATTTGGAAACCATTGCAGATTCCAATTACTGCTTTTCCCTTCCTGGCAAATTCAGAAATTCGCTTCATTATGGGAGAAAATCTGGCTATTGCTCCGGTTCTTAGATAATCTCCATAACTAAAACCTCCCGGTAATACAATACAATCAAAGTTGTCCAATTTTGTATCCTTATGCCAGATATATTTAACCGGTTGATTCAGAATGTCCTCAATTACATAAAAACAATCCTGGTCGCAGTTAGAACCAGGGAAGACAACTACACCAAATCTCATCTACACCTCTTCTATCTTAAAGCTATAATCTTCTATGATAGGATTGGCTAATAACTTGTGACACATTTGGTTAACTTTTGTTTCAGTCTCTCTTTTATCTTTTAGATTTAATTTTATAGTAATTAACTTCCCCACACGAACCTCTTCTACTTCCTTATAATTTAGAGAATCCAAAGCACGTTTAATAGTTAAGCCTTGAGGATCAGACACTGTCTTTTTTAGAGTGATATAGATTTCTGCTTTTACCATTCTTTACTCCCATTCAATTGTGCTTGGTGGTTTGGAGGAAATATCATATACGACACGGTTTAACCCTTTGACTTCATTTATAATACGATTAGAAATTCTCTCCAGTATCTCATAGGGGAGCTTCGCCCAATGAGCAGTCATTGCATCCTCACTTGTTACTGCCCTTATAGCTACCACATTCTCATATGACCTCTTATCTCCCATTACTCCCACTGTCTTTATGGGTAAAAGAACGCAAAATGACTGCCATAATTTCCGATATAATTTTCCACGTTTTATCTCATCCATTAATATCCAGTCTGCCTCGCGCAAGATATCCAGTCTTTCTTTAGTAATAGCGCCTATAACGCGCACTGCCAGTCCCGGACCCGGAAAAGGCTGCCTGTAAATAATATCCTCGGGCAATCCTAGTTCTTTACCAACGAGCCTTACCTCGTCTTTAAATATATCTTTGAGTGGCTCGATTAACTCAAACCTTAAATGGGGTGGTAATCCTCCAACATTATGATGGCTCTTGATAGTTGCCGAAGGTCCCCCAATTGGAGATCTTGATTCAATTACATCTGGATATAATGTGCCTTGAGCCAAAAACTTAATCTTTCCTAACTTTTTTGCCTCTCTTTCAAAAACATCTATAAATAATCTTCCGATGGTTTTGCGTTTGGTTTCAGGATTTTTGACCCCTCTTAGGGCCCTTAAGAAAGTATCTTGTGCATTTACAACTATTAGGTTAATCCGATAGTAATTCTTAAATCTTGTTTTAACAAGTGCTACTTCATCTTTGCGCAAAAGCCCGTTATCAATAAAGATGGCTGTTAAATTCCTTCCTATGGCTTTATGAAGTAATACTGCCAAAACAGACGAATCTACACCTCCGCTCAATCCACACAAAACTTTTTCATTGCCTATCCTTTGTTTCAGTTCATTAATCGAATTTTTGACAAACGAATGCATACTCCAGGAAGGTCTGCAATTTGCTAAATAATAAAGAAAATTCTTCAATATCTTTTTTCCTTTTGGCGTGTGAACTACTTCGGGATGAAATTGGAGTCCGTAGAATCTTCTGGCCTTATTCTCCATTGAAGCAATAGGAGAATTCTCGGTTGACCCGATTGTCCGAAAACCTTTGGGTAATCGCGAAATCTTATCTCCATGACTCATCCAGATAGTTTCCTTTGATGATAATCCTTTGAATAAGCTCTCTTTAGATTTCACTTGAAGAGTAACCTTTCCATATTCGCTTGCCTTGGCTTTTACAACTCTGCCCCTAAAAACTTTAGCAATAAGTTGTGCTCCGTAACAAATCCCAAGGATGGGAATACCTATATTGAATATATCTCTATCGCATATAGGGCTTTTTCTTGAAGTAACGGTGCCAGGCCCGCCTGAGAAAATAATAGCCTTTGGCACTCTTTCTAAAAGTTGGCGGGAGTCGATGTTGTAAGGGACTATTTCGGAATAAACACCGCACTCTCTTACTCTCCGCGCAATGAGATGGGTGTATTGGGAGCCGAAATCTAAAATAGCAACCCAATTTTGTTTTTTATCTTTATGTTCGAGATTCATCTTCTGTTTCATAAGTGGAGTAATAATAAGGAGTATAGGCCTCAAATTCTGCGCCACATGTATCAACAAGTTTAAAAGTAGGCAAAATGCCTCTTTCTTTGCGCAATTTATAAATTAAACTTTCATCCATTCCAAAAAGTTTGGACAATTGTTTATCAGAAAAACCATATTCCTTGGCCTTGTAGATAAGGTATGTAGGAATTTTAGATTTACTTCTCCCTTTATAGGAGTTGAGCTCTTTTTCCAGGTCTACAATCTCTTTTATATTATACAAAAACCATCTGTCAATCTTACTCAACTCATACACCTCATCTATATTCATACCTTTCTTTAACGCGTATTTTATATAAAATACCCTCTCTGCATTGGGCACCCTTAATTTCTCTTCCAGTCTTTCATCTGAAACCCCATCTTTTAAATCCTCCAATCCAAAAATCCCTATTTCTAAAGAGCGCAGCCCTTTTTGCAGTGCTTCTTTAAACGTTCGGCCAATAGCCATCACCTCACCTACAGATTTCATAGAGACGGTTAATGAAGGGTCTGCTTCAGGAAATTTCTCAAATGTAAAGCGAGGAATCTTCACTACACAATAATCAATAGTTGGCTCAAAACAAGCCTGGGTCTCTTTGGTGATGTCATTTGGGATTTCCTCTAATGTGTAACCAATGGCTAATTTTGCCGCGATCTTTGCAATAGGAAAACCTGTAGCTTTAGAAGCTAAAGCCGAACTTCTTGATACCCTAGGATTCATCTCAATAATAACCATTTTACCATTTTCAGCATTTATGGCAAACTGAATATTTGACCCTCCTGTCTCAACACCTATCTCTCTAATGCAGGCAATTGCTGCATCGCGCATTTTTTGATATTCTTTATCGGTCAATGTTTGCGCTGGAGCAACAGTAATTGAATCTCCTGTATGAATTCCCATAGGATCAAAATTTTCTATTGAACATATAATGACGACGTTATCCTTTAAGTCTCTCATTACCTCTAATTCAAACTCCTTCCAGCCAATAAGAGACTCCTCAATTAATATCTCGCTAATCATACTTGACTCAAGGCCCCTTTCAGCCACCTCTTTAAATTCTTCTCTATTGTATGCTACACCTCCCCCTGTCCCACCTAAAGTAAAACTTGGACGAACGATCACAGGAAAACCTACACTCTCAACTACATCAAGAGCCTCTTTTATGTCGTAAGCCTTTCCGCTTTTGGGCAAATCCAATCCAATCTTTTGCATTGCCTCCTTAAATAGTTCTCTGTCCTCTGCTTTTTTGATTGCCTCGACATCTGCCCCAATTATCTCTACTTTATATTTACTTAAAATACCTCTTTTTGCTACGGCTACAGTAACATTTAACGCGGTTTGACCACCTAATGTTGGCAAAATAGCATCGGGTCTTTCTCTTTCAATTACTTTTTCAACCACTTCTGGGGTAATCGGTTCAATATAAGTTCTATCAGCCATCACCGGATCAGTCATAATAGTAGCAGGATTGCTATTCAGCAAAATCACCTTAAACCCTTCGGTTTTTAAAACCTTACAAGCTTGCGTGCCTGAATAGTCAAATTCACAGGCCTGGCTAATAATTATAGGACCCGAGCCAATAATGAGAATTTTGTTAATATCAGTTCTCTTAGGCACGATTTAGCTCCATCATCTTAACAAATTCATCGAACAAGTATTGTGCATCATGAGGTCCGGGAGATGCTTCAGGATGAAATTGCACTGAAAATATAGGAAGTTTTTTATGCTTGATTCCTTCTAAGGTGTTGTCATTGAGGTTAATATGGGTTATCTCGATATCTTCCTTATTCAAAGAATCCATATCCACACAGAATCCATGATTTTGTACAGTTATATAAACCTTACCTGTGTTCAAGTCCTTGACAGGATGGTTTGCTCCATGATGACCAAATTTAAGCTTGTAAGTCTTTCCGTCCAGGGCCAATCCCAACATCTGGTGCCCTAAACAGATGCCGAAAACTGGTAATTTGCCGATTAATTTTTTAACAGTTTCAACTACATAAGGAACGCCTGCCGGGTCTCCTGGGCCATTGGAAAGTAATATGCCATCTGGTTCCATCGTTAGAATTTGCTCGGCTTCTGTCTTTGCTGGGACAATAATCACCTGGCACTCATTATTGACTAATTCCCTCAAAATATTAAACTTAACTCCGCAATCTACAACTACTACTTTGTACTTGCCTCGTTCATTCCAATTTTGGACTCTATCAGCTGTAACTTCCTTAACCAAATCCCTGCCAATCAGCCCAGGTGAAGACTTAGCCTTTTCAATTAAGCTTTTTTCATCTAAATTCTCAGTGGAAATAACAGCCTTCATCGCGCCTTGTAATCTAATATGTCGGGTAAGTGCGCGTGTATCTATACCCTCTATCCCTATTATACCATTTTCTTTAAGGTATTCGTCTAGGCTTTTTTGTGAGCGCCAATTACTGGCAATGCGGCTACATTCCTTAACCACAAAACCTTCCACAAATGGCTTTCTTGACTCAACATCTTCGGAATTTATACCATAGTTACCGATGAGTGGATAGGTCATGGTGACGATCTGACCTTTATAGGAAGGATCGGTGAGGACTTCTTGATAACCAGTCATGCTGGTACTAAAGACTACTTCACCGAATCTGGTTCCACTTGCACCGAAGGAGAAACCTTCAAAGGCTCTGCCATCTTCAAGAGCAATCCTTGCCTTCCTTTGTTTATTCCCATAGCCTTGGTTCTTCATCAAATTTTAACCCAGGATTTGGTCCACTTTTTCCTTATCGTAATCCATTACATAGGCAATGCCAGAGATTTCTGAAGCTGACCTGGTTATAGCAAAGATATCATCTCGGTTGATATACTTTAGAGCGAATTTTCTTTCGCCAGCCATAAGCTGTCTTAGACCTGTTGCTAATCGATCGTAGTAGGTATACATCCCAATAGCACCTGTGGGGATATCTTTGAAGTCCTTTCCATATTTTCCCTTTAACGTTTCAGCCGCAACGAAAATCTGTTCTATTGTATGCCCATATTTCTTATATTCAGCAGGCACCTTACCTTCTTTTATAAGGTTACCCACTGTCTTGGCGGCCATCGCCGCAGCAAACGTTGCTCTACCCATACATATAGCCTTCACATAAGGTGCAGCCAATGCTATAGCCTTGAAAATGTGGTCTTCTAACGCAAGGCCTCCAGCTATTGCTACTGGCGGAATATATTTACCCTGCTCGTCTATTCTCTTTAACATTTGATAGAGAAGGCATTCTAACTCAACGGTGGGGATGCCCCACTCGTTCATCATTCTCCAGGGACTCATCCCAGTTCCTCCACCTGCTCCATCTACTGTAATCAGATCAATTTTAGCATTGGAAGCATACTTGACCGCTCTAGCCAAATCGACTGGTCGATAAGCACCTGTTTTTAGGGTTACATATTTAAATCCGAGCTTTCTTAAGCGCTCCACTTCTTTGTAAAACGCTTCTTCTTCAACCATGCCAAGTCTTGAATGTCTTTCAAATTCTTTAATAGCCCCCTCTTTGTAGGCCTTCTTTGTCACAGGGTCTTCTGGGTCAGGATAGACGATATAACCCCTCTTCTTAAGTTCAAGGGCTCTTTCTATCGATGGCAATTTAACTTCTCCTCCTATATCTTTAGCTCCTTGACCCCACTTAGGCTCAATAGCCTCCACGCCAAGCTCCAGGACATATTCGGGAACACCAAGCCTTCCATCTTCAACATTATATTGAACTACTATCGTTCCATTTCCTGTATGCCATTTCCTGTAACTCTTGATTCTGCGTTCCATTTCTGCCGATTTTACTATCCTTCCGTTCTTAATCTCAGCTCGGTGATCCATCCCACAGACATTCTCTCCTACAACCACTATTGTTCCACATATAGCTGCGCCTACAGCGTTCTCTTCCCAATTGATCCTCGCTATCTCAGTTGAGCCTAGAGCACCTGTAAAGAATGGCACATCTAACCTAAGCTTATTTTCCCCTCCCACTTCTGTGGCCACATTAACATTGGGAAATGTAGCTTTATCCGGATCCGCTTCTACACCAACTGCACCAACACATGTCCCGTGAATATTGAAATGAGAAAAATCTATTGGGTAATCCTTTTCACAACCAGCAACAATCTTTCCAAAAGGCTGAGGGTAAATAAGTTCTCTTCCTCTAATACCTGATTTTGCAACCTCACAAAAGCCTACGCAACCATCAAGACATGTAACACAGAGTCCAGAAATTGGCGCTGGATTTACCCTATTTCTGGTATTTGTTGCAGGACTTGCATTTGGTTTACTAAAAGACATTTTTTACCTCCTTTCTGCACATTAGTTTTTTCTTCATATTCACTTTCATGTCCGCCGCTAAAATAATTGCTTCGGGCACTTTGCGCATGGTCCTACGGTAATTCACAATATCTTTGAATCCGGAGTCAACGGAAGAATAAAAAAGCGTTCTTTTGCCAAAACGTATGACATTGAACGCCATTGTTCTAAAAAACGTACTTCTCTTAGCAAACTTTGTTACTAAAAGGACGTCTTTATCCAGTTCTTCTAACGAACACCTTTGTCCATTTTTCAAGCACTATCCTTGTGCTCTATTTTACAAAACAAATCCTATCACAAGGCCTTAGACATGTCAAGCTTTTTTTCGCCTCAGCTCATTTTTCTTCGTCCCCTGCAAACTTTAACGCAGATTCCACAAATATGATGCCCTATGTTACAAGTCTTTCTAAATTCATCTAATTTCCTGTAACAGGCAAGCCAATCAAAATCTTCAAGCTTCTCTTTGATAGCTCCTGCTGGGCAGACTCCCAAGCAGTCCTCGCAGTCATCACACCCATTTTCTATCGGTTTGTCACAGGGAAGAGGAAAATCGGTTAAAACAGTAACCAGTCTAATCCGAGAACCGAAATCTGGATTAACCAATAGATTGTTTCTACCAATCCAGCCCAGGCCCGCCTGTTGTGACACCTCCTTATGTGAAAGATGGCCTCTCTGCTTCTCCCAATCAATGGTCTGGGAAGACGGTATTGGCAAAGCATTCCCGCCCCTATTTTGAATAAATTGCGTGACTCCCAGAGCCACACGGTCCAAAAAATAATTCACTTGGCGGTAATGGTAATAGTAGAGTTTAGTTGGTCTATCCTCAATACTCTCAATTATCTTCTCAGACAACCTCACTGCTAAAGAAATACCCTTATTCAATCCTTTAATGACTCCGGGAGATAAATTTAAAAATTCACCTTTCAACTTGGGAAGGTCAGCAACTCCAAATAACGAAGCTCCCGATTCCAAGGCAAACTCTTTTAGTTTAGAATAGTTTTCTCTCTCCTGATCCATATTTCACATCCTTTTAACTTCCCATCCTCTTCATGTGAACCATTAAGATAGCAATAGCAGCTGGAGTAACTCCTGAAATGCGTGAAGCCTGACCTAAAGAGCCTGGTCTTATCTTAGACAATTTTTCTCTCACCTCGTTCGATAAACCAACAATTTCCTCATAATTAATTCCCGCAGGAATTTTTCTATTCTCCAGTTTCTTAAACTTTTCTATCTCTTGCTTTTGGTGTTTGATATATCCTTCATATTTAATTTGGATTTCCACCTGCTCGGCTACCTCCAATGGAACCTCACCACTTTTCTTATCAAAAAGTTTCAAATCAGAGTGAGAAATTTCAGGTCTCCTCAATAGTTCAGCTAAACTGATTGGACTTCTCAGAGTTACCCATCCCGATTCGGAAAATTTCTTATTTGTCCTGGAATTGGGAAAAATCTTGACCTCTTTTAATCGAGCCAGCTCTTTTTCAATAGCTCTCTTTTTAGCTTCGACCTCTTGGTATCTCGCTTCTCCAGCCAGCCCGATGCTATATGCCTTCTCGGTTAGTCTCAAGTCGGCATTATCTTCTCTCAAAATTAGTCGGTACTCAGCTCGGGAAGTGAACATACGATAAGGTTCCTTAGTTCCCTTAGTTACTAGATCATCAATCAAAACACCAATATAACCTTCCGAACGGTCGAGGATAAATGGTGTCTTATTCTGTATTTTCAGGGCAGCGTTAATTCCACCAATTAATCCTTGTGCTGCTGCCTCTTCATAACCAGTGGTCCCATTAATTTGGCCGCAGAAGTAGAGATTGTCAATTGATTTGGTCTCCAGTGTTGGTCTTAGCTGTGTGGGTTCGACATAATCATGCTCAATACCATACCCAGGTCGCATTATCTCTATACCTTCCAAACCCTCGATAGTTCGCAACATCCTGAACTGGATATCTATAGGCAAACTGGTCGCTAAGCCATTGGGATAAAATTCGGATGTATTAAGACCTTCTGGTTCCAAAAAAATCTGATGTCGTTCTCTTTCCGGGAATTTCATTACCTTATCTTCAATGGAGGGACAGTAGCGTACCCCTGTCCCTTTAATAACACCCGTATAAAGAGGGGAACGGTTCAGACCTTCTCTGATTAGCTGGTGCGTTTTAGGATTCGTGTAAGTAATATAACAGGGTAGTTGAGGCTGAGTTACCTTTTTAGTAGTAAAAGAGAAAGGAACGGGAACTTCATCGCCTTTTTGTGATTTAAGTTTAGAAAAATCGATAGTTTTCCCATCCAGGCGAGGACAGGTTCCAGTCTTGAATCTGCCTATTTGAAAACCGAGTTCCTTCAGATTCTGAGAAAGTTTTACTGCCGGGAAGTCACCCATCCTGCCAGCCGGGAAATTCATCAAACCAATATGAATTAATCCATTTAAGAAAGTTCCGGGAGTAATAATCACCGCTTGTGCATAAAACTTCTCACCAATGCTTGTTTTTACTCCCACTACAGCGCTTTCCTCTACCAGAATTTCTTCAACCAAGGCTTGCTTTAATTCCAAATTTTCCTGCCTCTCTAAGACCTCTTTCATCCCCAGCCGGTAGGCTTGCCTATCTACCTGTGCTCGTGAGCCGCGGACAGCTGGACCTTTCGCCATGTTCAATCGTCGAAATTGAATAGCTGTTGCATCCGTATTCTTGCCCATCTCTCCACCTAAGGCATCGATCTCTTTAACCAACTGACCCTTCGCTAAACCACCAACTGCCGGGTTACAAGACATAAAGGCAATAGTATCCAAATTCATACTCAAAAGCAGAGTTCGGCAACCAAGCCGAGATGCCGCAAGAGCAGCCTCACAGCCAGCGTGGCCGCCGCCCACTACAATAACCTTATATTCTCTATCTCTAGGTTCCAACCCTGCCATAAACTATCTTCGCTCCGCAATTCCAATCCTACTTCCAAAAAAATGTCTTCTGCCCAAATCATCAGAGCAAAAGACATCAACGTCCTTCATTAGAACATTTCAATATGCTTTTTGTTGTAGGGTACTGAATTCTTTTTGTTTTATCAAGCAATTTTTTATTATTTTCTTATCTCCTTGCTTAAAATTATAGCCTCTGCAATCTCCCGCATGGGCTTGCGAGTGTCCATACTTTGCTTCTGTATTCTTCGGAAAGCCTCTTCCCCAGATATCGCCAGCTCGTCCATTAATATATCCTTTGCCCTCTCTACGAGTTTGCGAGTTTCAAGCTCTTCTTGAATAACTTTAGACCTCACCATAAGTTCCATATTCTCAATAGCAACTGCAGCCTGATTGGCTACTGTGGTAAGCATATCTATTTCCGATTTGGTAAATCGGCGAGGTGAGGAGGTATAGCAATTAATAACTCCAATCACCCTTCCCCTCACATTTAGGGGAACGCTCAAGAGAGAACATAACTTCTCTTTTTTTGCTATCTCCATATTTATATAGCGAGCATCCTTTTTTACGTCCAGAACCCTAATGGCTCTATTCTCCCTAGCAACCCTTCCCGCGATACCTTCTCCCAATTTCAGATTCGGTTTCCTGTTATACTCCTCACTGATCGACTGAGTCGCTCGAACAATTAGCTCCTTCTTATCCTCATGCAATAGCATTAAGGAGCATATTTTAGAACCCATTACCTCAGCTGTCACAGTTACAATCAATTTCAAAATATTTTCCAAGTAAAGTTCAGAAGAGATTGCCTTGCTTATTCTGGAAAGCGCTTCTATCTGCTTGCTGTAAGATCTATCTCTTCTTTTCGATTTTCGCGAAGGCTTTTTAGCTACTGTTTTCAAGTTATTAATCCTCCTTGATGACAACATCTTCACCCAATTCATGAAAATAGTCGGCCTCTTTTATCAACCTCTTAGATGTCCTCTGTCTCGAAGGAAAGGCTGCAACTTCGACCTTAACTTCATCGTGTTGTCTCTTCAAATACTTAATAAGGTCTACGAAATCGCCATCGCCACTAACAATGGTAACCACATCGAACCTGGGAATAGTTTGGAGGATATCTATAGTAAGTCCTAAATCCCAGTTCCCCTTTCTCGAGCCATCTGGCCTCTCCAGAAGCTCCCTGAATTTTACTTGAAAACCCAAACGCTCTAGAAGCTTTTTAAATTTAGTCTGATCCTTCTCAGGATTTTCTACCAGATAAGCGTAAGCGCCAGCCAGAAACCTCTCTTCTTTTCCGCTTCCTTTTACAATCTTATCCAGAAGTGCTTTGTAATCCAGCTTTCCTCTAAACTCTTCTTTAGCAGCATAATACAAATTCTGGGCGTCAACGAAAACCCCTACCCGCTTCAGATTCTTAAGGTTCTTGAGTTTCTCTTCCCTCAAAGTAAGTTCTTTCTCCAGTGAGGCGATTTTCAATTTAAGGAGCTCCACCTCTTGGATCTCTTCTTCTGATTTTTCCTTTAATCTCTCAGCATCACTCAACCTCGCTTTAATGGAAGCGAGTTCGGATTTAAGTTGCCGGTTCTCCTTTTCCAGACTGTAGCACTTAGAAGACAACTCCTCAAGAGAGCTCTGCTTTTGGGAGAGTCTTGGCAGGAGCTCCTCAATTCTCCTTTCCAGCTTCTCTTTTTGATGTTTAAATTTGTCTGCTCTACTTTCCATCTCTTTTAATTTTCTCTTCACTTTTTCGCTCTCCTCAAGAGCGCTCTCGTAAAGCCCTTTCTTCTCCTTGACCATCTGCCAGTATCTATCCATAACTCTATCCTGAAGATTATCGAATATTGAATCTATAAAATCCTCCCATTGTTCTTCCGATTTGCCCAGTAATCCCCACAGAACCCAACCTATCTCCTGGTCAGAAAGACCGAGCACCTCCTTCTCTACATTTCCCTCGGATATCCCTTTCTCAAAATTGCACTTTTCATCCAATAAATCTACCATCGATTTTGCGGAATCAAAATCGCTGAAGAATTCCTCAGTTAAGCGTATAGCAAGGACCTCGGGAGGAATTGAGCCACTCCTGTACCCATTATGACTAATGCCAATTTTCCTGGAAATGGAGGATATCTCTTGAGGAGTCAAACAAGAAGTAATAAGAAACATAAATTCCTCAGGAGCCAGTATTTTTCTTACTCTTTCAATTCGATCCTTACCAGGTAACATTTCCCTACAAAATCTAATCCTTTCCCTTTAACGCCGTTCTCAAAAAGTCAAGTGCACTTGCCACCGTGCTTTCCTTGACTTCTCTCCTTTGACCACTAAAGCGAAATTCCCTACATATCTCAACACCCCTTTCAGGCCACACCAGAGCTATGTAGATCAAGCCCACCGGTTTCTTAGCAGTCCCCCCGGTGGGTCCGGCAATCCCAGTAGTACCCAAGCCTATATCCGTTCCACTAATTCTCTGTGCTCCTCTTGCCATTTCCAATGCTGTCTCTCTGGAAACAGCGCCAAATTCGTTTAGAGTTTCGTCTTTAACCCCCAAAATTCTCACTTTCGCTTCGTTATTGTAGGCCACGATTCCCTCTTTAAAATATAGCGAACTCCCAGCAACATCAGTAATTCGATCGCCAATTAATCCACCAGTACAAGATTCAGCCACTGCCAGGGTCAATCTGTTCCTAAGAAGTAAACCACCCACCACACTTTCTAAAGTATCTTCATCTTGCCCGTAAATATAGTCTCCCAAACAGTCGTAGATTTCCTGCCTCGCCTTGTGAAGCATTTCATCAACAAGTAACCCGTTCTCCCCTTCCCCTGAAATCTCTACATCTATAGTTGTAAGATGGGCTAATATAGAAAACCTCAAAATTCCACCTTCCATCCTCTGTTCAATTTCTACCACTCCTTTAATCTTCTCATAAACGGAAGACTCCGTGAGCCCGCAAATATGGAGAACACATTTCTTCAATATTTTTCGCTCATACCTCTCCTTGAGATATGGCAACACAACCTCCTCAACCATCGGTCTCATCTCCCGAGGAGGTCCGGGTAACATAATTATGCTCACTTTTTGAACTTTCGATTTCGAACGGGTCTTAGTTCTCCTTTCCACGACCATTCCGGGAGCGGTGCCAACCTTATTGGGAATGACTCTAGCACTTTCAATGATATAAGCCTGCCTTTCGTTCTCTTTCGGCATCTCCAGATCCCTCTTTGCAAAATGGCCAGCAATCTGGTGCATCACTTGCCGATCAAAGATCAGTTTCTTCTTTAAGACCCTAGCCATAGCCTCTCGGGTCAAATCGTCAAATGTTGGACCCAACCCACCAGTGGTGATTATAATATCAGACCTATTTAAAGCCTCGCGAAGGACGCTCTCAATCTTTTCTCGATCATCACCAACCGTAGTCTCCCTCTCTATGGTTAATCCGATGCTGTCTAGCTTCTCACCCAAGAAAGCAATATCAGTATTAATCTTCCCTTTCAATAGCTCCGTACCAACGGAGACCAGTTCCACTTTCATCACCCATCCCCTTATAGAAAATGGTCAATTAACGCTGCCACTTTATAGATAGAAACTCAAGACGGAACCTGTACCGCACGCTTGACACTCCAATTTGAGTAGTAGAACGGATTCAAAAAATAGTTTGTCAAGAGCTTTTGGAATTTTAGCCAAAAAATGAGGACAACACATTCCCATAATGCGAGGAAATTGGTGTAGCAACCATTAGAATTCTTAGCCAAAAATTGAAGAAGAGAGTTTAGCCGAAACTGATCGCACGGAATTTCGGTAAATTCCTGAGACTTTCGCGGTGGTCGAAGACCAAAAAATTCTCAGCGAGTGAACCAAATCCCGACCATATCCTCCTCAGCGATGAACAAACTGTCTTTAAACCCGAGCTTCTTTGGGTTCCTACTAGTCCCAGGCGTGCCATTTTAGAATTTGGAAATTGCGAGCTTCAAATTAAGCCGTCTTCTATTCCATCATCACTTTGCCTGTTTCCACATCAATAATCTTTATCTCCACTTCACCATCGGTCTCTTCAACTAACGCCACTGTGGGATTCTCCTTGGGCAAAGAGGGACTGCCCGGATTTAAAAATACCACGTCCCCCTCTCTTGCTAATTTCGGTCGGTGTGTATGACCCGAGACAAAAATATTGGCGCCCCATCTCTTAGCAAGGTCAACCTTTTCCTCATCAGTCAGTTTATCGCCATGGTTCACTACAATCCGGAGGGAGCCCAGCTGAAGTAAAGCAAACGGGCTCTGCAAGGGAAAATTCACCACAGAATCATCAACGTCTGAATCACAATTTCCCCGCACCACTACCAGGGGAATTTCCAACCCATTCATCTCCTGGACTAATTCCCCGGGAGCGAAACCCTCAGGCATGGGATTCCTGGGACCGTAATTGAATAGATCTCCGGCGTGAATAATCATATCCACATCAGGAAAAATTTCTTCCATTACTTTCCGCCAACCCACCAAATCACCATGTGTATCTGCCATAACGCCAATCTTCACCATTTGCCTCCTTTAGCCTGGCAAATGCCAATCTTCCCTACTTCTAATCAAAAATCTATTTGCTCTTATGTTTCCTTTCATAATTTACACGTTTTGTTCTTCTAATTCCTGTATTCTATCTCGCAGCTGAGCTGCCCTCTCATAATTTTCCTCTTCAATAGCCTCCTGAAGCTTTTTCTGAAGTTTCTCCTTTTCGGAAATGGGCCTCTCCCCGAGAATCTCCTTTGCCATCCCTCTTAAAAGACCTAAAGACCTTCCCTTTTCATCAGTAAAAGTTGCGTTCTCCATATCCGGAAGAGAATCGATCGCTCTAATTCCCTCTTCGATCTTTCTCAAGGCCTCCCCATATTCCTTTCTTTCCAGATGGGCAAGTCCCTTCCCCAGTGCGTTCATTCTTATTATGTACGGTCGATACTGCTCAAGAGCCAGTTTGTCTTCCTCATCGATTGCATATTTCTTCACAAAATCGAAATATTCAATATTCCGCTGAGTATCTCTGGCCACTCTTTCATAATCCTTTAACTGAAAAAATAGAACGTAACGAAAGTAATATAATAGCCCTTCTTCATATAATGTTGAGCAGTCCTCTCTTGTGAGACCAAACCCCTCATCGGTTCCATTCCTCCTCTTATAAACTTCAACTTTTGCCCTATAATACTCCAAAAGCGACTCTTTGCCATAGGGTCTTTTGCCGTCAGGCCTTCCGTCTACCTCGAACTGCTCAATTCCCAAGGGCAATCTAATCTGAATTTTCTCTTTATTGTGATTTCCTTTTATTTTTCTTATATTATTTAGCGGGTCATATTCCCACGTCTTGAGAATTTCACTGATGTCGTAAGGCATTTTTTTCTCCTTTTCTTTAAGATTTTATTTTTTCAAATATAAACTGCTCTGTCTCATTGCGCAGAACTCACCGCACATCGTGCAAACTCGGGCATCTTTTGGCTTCGATTTCTTTCTCTCCTGCCTGAATTTCTTAGGATTTATGGAAAATCTTTCTTGTCTTTTCCAATTAAGTGACTTTCTTGCTTTGGATATTTGAATATCCCAATTTAATGCTCCCTTTACTCCCTTGGCCACATCGGCCGCATGGGCAGCAATCCTGGTAGCAATTACCCCTTCGGTTACATCGTTCACATCAGGGAGGCGAATGTGCTCTGCAGGAGTAACATAACACAGGAAATCGGCCCCTGAGGCAGCAGCAACCGCCCCACCGATAGCACAAGCAATATGGTCGTATCCTGGTGCAACATCGGTCACCAAAGGACCCAAAAGATAAAAGGGCGCGCCTCCACACAGACTCTTTTCCAATAAAACATTGGCTTCAATCTGATTTAAAGGAACATGTCCAGGTCCTTCTATCATCACCTGAACATTCCTCTCCCTTGCCATTCTTGCCAGTTCTCCGAGAACAGAAAGCTCTGCAATCTGCACTTCATCTGTGGCATCAGCAAGGCATCCCGGCCTGAGCCCGTCTCCCAGGCTCAAAGTCACATCATACTTATAGGCGATATCCAGGAGCCTGTCGAATTGTTCGTATAGGGGATTCTCTCCATTATTGTCCATTATCCACTGTGCCAGAAACACTCCACCCCTACTAACGATCCCCGTAATCCTTCCGCTTCTCCTTAAAGTCTCGACAATTCTCTGGGTAACCCCGCAGTGAACTGTCATAAAGTCGACTCCCTCTTTAGCCTGTTGTTCAATTATACGAAAGATAACTTTTACATCCATTTTGCCAATTTTCTCACCTTTGTAAACAGTCTCGCATGCAGCTTGATAGATTGGCACAGTCCCTACAGGCAAAATGGAGCGTTCGAGCACCATACTTCTCATCTTTCCAATATTCCCTCCTGTGGAGAGGTCCATTACGCTATCTGCTCCAGCTTCAATGGCTGCATCCAACTTGCTCTTCTCTTCCACCACGCTGACTCTATCCGGAGAAGAACCGATGTTGGCGTTCACCTTTGTCCTTAATCCTTTTCCTATTCCTATTATTCGTAATTTATTCCCTTGGCGGCGGTTTACATTACAGGGAATAACCACTGTCCCTTCAGCAATACAGGAACGGAGATATTCTGGAGTTAAGCGCTCATCAGCAGCAACTTTTCTCATTTCACGTGTAATTTTTTTCTTTTTAGCCCATTCTAATTGTGTCATCAATTTAACCCTTTGCCTGTTTAATTCTTCTGCGCATCTCTGTTGCAGCTTTTCTCACATTTTTAGCACTGAATACAGCATGGATAACAGCCACTCTTTCGGCACCTGCACGGATAACTTCTCCGACATTCTCTTGGTCAATCCCACCAATGGCAAAAAAGGGTATCTTCACCTTCTTTCTTACTTGACGAATCGAGTTGAGCCCTATTGGCTTTAAGTCAGGCTTGGAAGATGTGTGGAAGATCGGCCCGATACTAATATAATCGGCACCTTCTTTCTCTGCTTTAATAGCTTCCTTTAAACTGTGGGTAGAAACACCTATGAAACGAGTGACAGGACGCCCCTTGGGAAGAGGACCACCTTTTTGTAGCTTCCGCTTCTGGCCTCTTTCATATATTGAAGCTCCTGCTACCTCCCACCTCAAGAGTCTCCTGACTAATGTTAAAGGCATATCTTGCTGGCCAAGATGGACTCCATCAGCCCCCAGAGCTAGAGCAACATCTGGCCGATCATTAACTACCATGGGCAAGTGGTGGCTACTGGCAATTTCTCTCAATTTTTGTCCAATCTCGATTGTCTTCCTATCCATCCAGTCTTTTACCCTGAGCTGAACCATATCGGCTCCACCCGAGATGGCTTCCTCAGCCATCTCCAGGTAATCCATATCCGACCTAGCATAAAGGATAACGTATAATTCCACATCCTGCAAATTCTTGACCATAGGCGAGCTACCCTCTCACTACTCTAAAATTTCTGCAAGAAACCCACCTCAAAACCTCTCTCCTTTACTTTCACCAAAGGAGATATCCCTGTTTTTTCCTTTTTATTTTGACTGACTACTGCCCTTCCCACCAGAGTACCAATAATAGCACCCAGAGCTACATCCGAAGTCCAATGTTTATTATGGTAAACTCGCGAGAGTGCCGTAAGGCTGGCAATTGTATAAGCACTTATATCGACCAGGAGATTATCATACTCTGAAGCTATAACCGAAGCTAAAGAAAAAGCTACGGTCGCATGGCCGGAAGGAAGGGATAACTTGGAATTGTCAAATGTTGGTCCGTAGAATTTCCCGCTACCTTCCTCACGATATGGTCTACTCCTTCCCACAAGAACTTTAAGGCTTGAACATATAAGTCCTGAAAAAATAAAAGATTCCAAAGCTGAAACCGCTGTCTCTTGAGATTTCTCATCATTGAAAATTTTACCAACCAAATAGAACGTCGCAGCGATAGAAACAGTTGCTCTTCCATCCCCAAACTGTTTTGAGAAGGCGAATATTTCATCCCAACCATTAGTGTTGAAATCCTGGACTGAACACCTGATCTCTTCATCCAGGGCCATCAATCCACAAGTGCCGATAAGAATTGCTGAGAGTGGAAGAATATCAGACTTGCCTAATCTGAGAGGACTGGTAAAGATATATTTGAAATCCCTGCCAAATCGAGAAAATATATTTCTTTCCTCGGAAGCAAAGACAGGCCCGGCTCGGGAGAAAAAGGAAAGAACAAAAATTGAAAGAACTATACTGGCCCAATTCTTCTTCAATTCTCCCCTTTCGAGGCTCAAGCCAACCCTCTAAGAAATGCGAGTAAATATCTCCTTTTCTGCCCCGTAAATCTTAAATCTGATTTTCTTTAACCTGTCTCCCGCATCCGTTGAAATAAGTCTAGAGAACTCTTCCAGAACTCTTATTCCCTCTTCTACCCTCCTGAAATTTGCAAAAATGATATTCTTGAGATTACTCCTCCTTCCTTCTTTAACGGTCAGTCCCACATCCTTTTCAGGCTCCCTAGACTTTACTAATTGAGGGTAGACATTGCTAGTGATTTTACTCAAATTATGCCTAATATTTTTTAGCTTTTTAGATAACTCCCTATCGTTATATAAAAAACGGGCCACGTCCTCAATGACACGTAACCCCTCTCTTGCTCTGTTTAAATTAGCGTCCAAAAGTCTATATTTATTTTGCATCTTCAAAGTAAGAGAATTTTTCCGCACGAATCAGAAAGCTATCCTTACCTTTTAGCATGTGCACCTTATCCCTGTTTAAATATTCTTTCCTGAATAAAACTGGTGTTGACTTCCCCCCTTCTGTAAAACTCATCAGACATGACTATGGTATGGAAAGGAATAGTAGTCTTTACTCCCTCAATAACAAATTCACCGAGAGCCCTCTCCATGCGAGCGATGGCCTCCTGCCTGTTGCCTCCAATCACGATTAACTTCGCAATCATTGAATCGTAGAAGGGCAGGATGTTGTAACCTGGATAAATGCCCGTATCTACTCTCACCCCGGGTCCGCCCGGCAGAATATAATTAGAAATCACACCTGAAGAGGGCAAGAAATCTTTATCAGGGTCCTCAGCATTTATCCGACATTCAATAGCCTTTCCATAAATTTTAATGTCATCCGGCTCGAGATTTAACTTCTCTCCCGCAGCCAACCTGATCTGCATCTTAACCAAGTCCACCCCGGAAACAAGTTCGGTCACGGGATGTTCTACCTGAATCCTTGTGTTCATCTCCATAAAATAGAAGTTCCCGTTGTTTTCCAACAAGAATTCCACCGTGCCCACAGTAGTATAATTTACCGCTTTAGCAGCCTTAACAGCCGCGTGTCCCATCTTGCGTCGCAATTTCGAGTTAACCGCAGGAGAGGGCGATTCTTCGATCAACTTTTGATGGCGACGCTGTATTGAACAATCCCTCTCTGGCAAGTAAATAATATTGCCTTTCTCGTCCCCCAGAATCTGGAACTCAACATGCCTTGGTTCGGGAATATACTTCTCCAGATATACTTCTTCCTTGCCAAAAGATGCTTTAGCCTCACTCTGGCAGGTCATCACTGCATTCTTTAAACCTTCTTCGTTCTGGACAATGCGCATTCCTTTGCCACCACCGCCAGCAGACGCTTTTATTACTATGGGGTATTTAATCTTTTTTGCCAATTTCAGAGCATCGTCTATCTTGGAAATAGTCCCCCGACTACCGGGAATAATAGGCACCCCTGCTTTTTCCATTGCCTTTCTCGCTTTGCACTTATCTCCCATCTTCAAGATTACTTCCTTGGATGGTCCAATAAAAGTAATATTACAGGATTTGCAAACCTCTGCAAAATAGGTGTTCTCTGCCAAAAATCCATATCCAGGATGGATAGCATCAGCGCCAGTAATTTCTGCAGCACTAATGATATTAGGGATATTAAGATAACTCTCGTCCGAAGGTCCAGGTCCAATGCAGACGCTCTCATCAGAAAACCTCGCATGCAAGGAGTCAGTATCTGCCTCTGAGTGGACCGCTACTGTCTTTATCCCCATTTCCCGACAAGCGCGAATTATCCTCAATGCAATCTCACCCCGGTTAGCTATTAAAATCTTTTTGAACATTAAACCTTCCTCCAGTTGAAGATTTACCCCGTTAGATTCATTTTATCTCACGGAGCATGTCCAAAATCCGTTAGAAATCAAGAATTTCTAAATGTGGTAAGCATTCTAACAGGGTTTACTCTCGTTAGAAATTCCATTTCTAAAGGGGCCCACGCAAAGGATATAGCAAAATTTCTAACGGGTTTTATTTATGCTTTTTCTTTGGGCTCTTAGATACCTCCTCTTCTTCATAATAAGGGTCTATCAAGAACATATCCTGACCATACTCAACCGGGTGGCCGTTCTCGACCAAAATTTTAACTACTTTTCCCCCTTTATCAGCAGAGATCTCCCTCATAATCTTCATAGCCTCAATAACGCATATCTTTTGTCCGGGCTTGATGACATCTTTAACCTTAACCAGAGGAGGTTGACCTTCAGAAAGTGAATTATAAAAAGTTCCCACCATGCGAGATTTAATTGTGGTATACTTTTCTAAAAAGGGTAAGGTTTCTTCTTTAATTTTCTGGGAAATCTCTTCTGAGGTCTTGAGGCTGGGAGGAGGAGTTTCACCGGAGTTTTCAGAAGCACTTACTTTCTTTTCTGCTAATTCTTTTTCTTCATCTAAATTAGGAACCCCTCTTTTAAAACTTATCTTCGTTCCGTTCTTTTCCCATAGAAGCTCTGTAATATCGGCATCTTTTATAAGGTTGACAAATTCTCTTATCTCCAATAGCTCTTTTGTCTTCTTATTACTGCTATTTTTGCTCTTCTTCTTTCGCATAATCCCCCCTCAGAAACTTTTTGATGCCTTACCCATCAAACTGTTAACAAATAAATAGCCACTCTAGCCAGTGGCCAGAAAAATTCTGTTTGAATTTATACTCTCTCGATGTATTTCCCAGTTTGTGTGTCCACTTTAATTGTATCACCGGTATTGATAAATAGAGGCACCTGCACCTTTGCACCTGTCTCCACTACAGCCGGCTTGGTCACATTAGTAACAGTATCGCCTTTCTTTCCTGGCTCCGTATACGCAACCCTAAGTTCTACAGAGTTTGGCATTTCTACCCCAATTATCGCACCTTTATGTATAAGAACCCCCACCTCCATATTCTCTTTTAGAAACTGTGTACCCTCACCTAACTCTTTTTCCGTAAAGGGAATCTGTTCAAAAGTTTCCATGTCCATAAAGTAGTAATTCTTCCCATCCCTATATAAATATTGGTTTTTTGTTCTTTCCAGGACAGCCTTTTCAAACCTATCCTCAGGACGAAAAGTCTTTTCCATAATCCGTCCTGTGGCGATGTTCTTCAATTTTGTCCTCACCATAGCTCCGCCCTTGCCGGGCTTATGGTGCTGGAACCAGATAACACTGAACACCTCACCGTTAAGTTCAATATTAATCCCGTTCCTAAGGTCAGTAGCTAAAATCATATACTAAATCTATTTTGTCTCCGTTAAGACTTCACAGTCTCTTTTCGTAACTAAAACCATATCTTCGATTCTCACTCCGCCAAAGCCTGGAATATAGACTCCCGGCTCAACAGTCAAAACCATCCCGGGTCTCAAAACCTGCTTACTACTCTCTTCCACCCAAGGGAGCTCGTGGACTTCCAGCCCAATTCCATGACCAGTCCTGTGGATAAAATAGTCACCCAGCCTGGCTCGGGAAATCACTTTCCGGGCTGCAGAATCGATACTTGAACACTTAACCCCCGGTCTTATCTTTTCTATAGCAGCTCTCTGGGCCTTCCGCACCGTCTGGTAAATCTTCTTATATTTGCCTTTGAATTGAAGGGACAATGTGGCCCGGGGATCTTCTCGATGGGTAACTCCTATTATATCCAAGAATAGAGGTCTTGTCAAGTCGGAACAGTAACCTTTGTAGACACATCCCATATCAATAACCAGACAGTCGCCCGGCCTTATCTCTCGCTCTCCCGTCTGATAGTGTGGATAGACAGTATTTTCCCCAGAAGCGACTACAATCTCAAAGGACGGCTTCTGAGCTCCCCTCTTCTTGATAAAATATTCAAGTTGGCAAGCGATGATTCTTTCCCTCATTCCTATTCTAATTCTCCTTTTTATGAATCGAAAAGCCGCCACACACATCTGGGCGCTCTTTCTGATAAGGCGCACCTCCTCTTCTGTTTTAACTATTCGCATCTCTTCCACCAGCCCATCTAAAGGCACCAACCTGACTCGCCTAAAGGCCCTCTCCATCTCCATATATCTTTTGAGTGAAACCCCTCCTGCTTCAAAACCCAGCCTCCTTATTTTCTCACAAGCCAGAAAATTCCTGACCTTCCCCAAAAGTTTATTCCTGCAGCCCGTCACTTCGAAGTTTCTCACTATCTCATTGGCTTGCGCGTATAATAACTCAGGAACAAAAATTCTTGCCTCTTTTTGAGTCACCAGACCAAAGCTCCCTTCCGCTCGAAAACCACCCAAATAGAAAAGGTTAGAAGGGCTAGTAATTAGGAATCCCCCAATTCTCTTCTCTTTAAGAATCTCTCTCAATCTTCCTAGTCTATCAACCATTTCTCTTGCACACGGTAATGGATAGCGGCGAAGCTTAAGCTTCATCTCCCTTTTAGTGCCGATTCATCGGCACCACTACATTCAATCACGGGTTCGATGAATCGAACCCCTACATTAGATGGAGAAAACTAGCCCACCTGTTAATACTCTAACGATGAAGGGATAGTTAAAGGAGCTTCAATTCCGCCAGGTTTTCCCCCAGCGCTGGCGGAATTAGAGCGAGGTTCTATCCGATGCGACTCCGAAAACTATACCACCTCTTAACATCCTGAGGATGAAAGGATAGTTACAGGAGCTTCAATTCCGCCAGGTTTCGCCCAGCGCTGGCGGAATTAGAGCGAGGTTCTAACCGAGCGACTCCGAAAACTATCCCTTCATCCTATCTTTAATCTTATTAACCGCGGCTGTCAATGCCAAAACATAACTATCCGGACCGAAACCGCAAATCTGGCCAACAGCAACCGGCGCAATTAAAGACTTCCGACGAAACTCCTCCCGGGCGTAGATATTTGACAGATGAACCTCGATAGTGGGAATCCCTGTAGCTACAATAGCGTCCCTGACAGCCACACTTGTATGGGTGTAAGCAGCAGGATTAATGATTAGAAAATCGAATTTACCCTTGGCTTTTCCAATAGTTTCCACAATGTCGCCTTCATGGTTAGACTGGAAGAACTCGACTTCACATTGCAATTCTTTAGCTAATTCACCCATTTTCTCGTTAATTTCCCTTAGAGTCAGCCTGCCATATACCTCAGGTTGCCTCTTACCCAAAAGGTCAAGATTGGGACCGTTAATCACTAAAAGCTTCATTTCCCCTCCCAATAATTGCAAAAAACTACTTTATAAGGCCTCTAATTACATCTTTCACTATGTACTCTGGGACATCATTCCGCACTACAACCCTTCCAATCCTCTCTGGCAAAACGAACCTGACCTTCCCTGCCCGCACCTTCTTATCAAGAGAGAGGACTTGTATGATACCATCCACACTCAACTCCACTCCAATTCTCCCCGGCAAACCAGCTTTTCCAATCAAATGCTCAATTCTATCTCTTGCCTCCTTTCTCAACATCCCCATCTCCTCGGCAATTCTACACGCACCAACCATACCGATTGCCACAGCCTCACCATGCTTGTACTTCTTATATTCAGTAAGAGCCTCGAGTGCGTGGCCCAGAGTATGACCGAAATTGAGAATAGACCTCAGTCCTATTTCTCTCTCATCCTTTTCTACAACTCTTGCCTTAAGCCTGCAACACCGAGCCACAACGGTCTCCAACACCTCCGCATCGAGTTCTCTCAACTTTCCAATCTTCTCTTCCAGATATTCAAAGAAGTTCTTATCCAGAATAACGCCATATTTAATCACCTCAGCCATCCCCGCCTCCATCTCCTCAACCGGCAGTGTTTTCAAAACAGCAAGGTCGATATAGACCAGAAGTGGCTGATAGAAAGAGCCCACCAAATTCTTACCTTCCGGAAGATTGACCGCCACTTTGCCGCCCACAGAACTATCCACCTGGGCCAGAAAAGTAGTGGGGACCTGAACTATTGGGAGACCTCGCATAAAAGTTGCAGCCACATATCCAGCCAGATCGCCGATCACCCCACCTCCCAATCCAACAATAATAGATTCTCTCTCCAGCCTGTATTCCACGCACCTTGCATAAAGTTTACTCCCCTCAGCCAGGGACTTATGCTCCTCGCCATCGGGAACTTGAGCCACAAACACTTTAAATCCAGCCTTCTGCAAGCCCCTCTCAACCGTCTCCAAGTAGTATTCTGCAATTGTGGGATTAGTAATAATAAGACTCTTAATCCCTTTTGTGTACTTCTTAAGCATTCTACCAATCTCATCCAAGGGGTACCCTATAAGAATATCGTAACTCTTCTCACCAAGTCCCACTCTCACTTTCTTCATCTTCTCTTTCTCTCAGATAAGAATTTGATAATCTCATCCGCAACTTCTTCTATCCCTTTATTGGAAGTATCGATCATCCTACTACATCTCTTATAAAATCCTTCTCTCTTGTTCAAAAGCTTCTTTATCTCACTTTCTGCGTCGTCCACATTTAGTAGTGGTCGATAATCCGTCTTACTTGTGCGCCTCAGAATCACTTCAGGTGAAGCGGTCAAACATATAATCACCCCATTTCTTTCCAGCTCTTCCATGTTCTCACTTTTCTGAACCACCCCACCGCCGGTATCTACAACAAAGTTATCCAGCATTGCCACACACTTAACAACTTTTGTTTCTGCATCCCGGAAGTACGATTCACCTCTCTTCTTGAAAATTTTATGTACATGCATGCCCACATCTTTCTCAATGACGTCATCAGTACTAATATATTTCATATTCAATCTTTGGGCTAACTTTTTCCCTACAACCGTCTTGCCAGTGCCCATCATTCCTGTCAAAACAATGTTCATTAATTAACCTCAATATAAAGTACGAATTAAGTGTACATTTTTTTAAGTAATAAAACAAGTTTAAAAATTCCCATTATGGCTTTAAGATAATTATTTTCTGTAGCTAAAGCATTACTTTTTCGAGGAAAGTAATACTTCTGGAGTGAAAAATTCAATTAGGTAGTCAGCAACACGAGTCTTATGCGCTTGTAATTTGCGAGTGTATAGCAGTGTATCTTGAGGTTATCATTAAGGACATTGTGGATTTTTATCTTCGGGTTCTTTTTTGCTCGCCGATACAAGTAATTTCTTACCATTTTCAGCCCAAAATTCATCAAAGTTGATCATAACGGATACTCATTTCTTTCGCTAGCGCTATTTGAAAATCGACACATTCTTCCTTACTTATCCTGACTGTCCTTAAATCATGAAAGGCCTTCTTCACCTATCCTTGAACCTTTCTCTTATTTTCTCTCCCAGGTCCTCTCCGCCTACAAGAACTTTTGCAACTATTCCTCCTTCCCTGTCTTTCCCAATCGGCACTATCTTTATCGGCCCTGAGTTGAGCATATCAGATAGAAATCCTTTTGCCTCCTCATATTCTGGCTCTCCCTCCTGAAGTGATTCTACTCCATAAAGCTTTACTTTTCCCCAGCGAGAAGACCAAAAAGTACTTCCATCAATTACTAGAAAAGTCTCATTCTTTTCGTTTATTATTCTCCCCCCCAATCTGAAAGCAGGAAGGAGGAGAAAGAGGAAAATCAAAACGATTATTAACGCAAAAAGAGGAATTTGCATACAATTTCCTTTGAGAAATAAATAGGAACCCTACAGGTGGCTCCGCTCATTAATAATGAGAGTTATTCTTAATTCATTATTATCTTATTTCCAGCTTTATTATATCCATTATACCTCTTCTGATCATCATCACACCAATCGATGCCAGAATCAAACTCGCCACTTTTGAAATAGCCTTAGAACCAGCCTCACCCAGAATCCTTAGTATGTGATCGGAATTAACAAAGACAAACCAGACAATCAGCATATTTAGTATAAAGGAAGTAATCGTGGGAACAATCCCATAAATATCGATCAACATAATAATAGTGGTCAGAACCGCTGGTCCCACAATCAGCGGGGTGCCGAGTGGAACGACGCCCATAGTGGAGGTAGGCTGACGCCTGCTCTTCTCCGGGCTCAATAGATCCATCAAGGAGAGAACCAAGAGGACAAGCCCGCCAGCAATCTTAAAATCTGCTACTAGAAGCCCGATAATAAGAAAGATAGCCTTTCCCAGGAACAGAAAGCCAAGCCCCACAGCTGAAGCTGTTACCACAGACTGAAAGATAACTCTTTTTCTCTCCGAAAATTCTAAGGACCCTACAAGAGAAATAAAGATTGGTAGAATTCCCAAAACATCAACCGCAACGAATATAGGGATAAAGGTCAAAATATAAGCCATCATCGATGTTCACCTTCACCTTCTCTCCTCGATTCTTCCTCTCATCATATCAGTTCTTTTAGTGCTCTCTATCTGACGGTTAATAAAAGCCAATATCAATAGAAATACAATTATAGTTCCCAAAAAGGAAATACCAAAGAAAAGCAGATTCAATTTCCTATGCTTCTTCTTCCTCATCTCCTGTTCGAGCCATTCCTCTTCAGTCATTACCTTCTCAGGTTTTTTCTCTTCTTCTTTAAAGTCATAATTACAGAACCGGCAGATCTTCGCTCCAGCTTTGACAAACTCTGCACACTATGGGCTCTTCTTCAACTTCTCAAAGACCCTCGACTCTGGAGAAAGCAATGCTCCGACAAAAAAGGCAATAAGAGGACTTGCAAAAAGACTCAGCAAAAAGCCGAGAACGCTATTTAGCCCCTTCTGTTTATAATAATAACCAATCAGCACTGCCAACCCAACCCAGACAACAAGCCACACGCTTCCCCCTGTGTCATATTTTTCCGACCAGAATTAAGATGGTTTATCAATTCACCGCTCTACTATCTTCTGTCGCAGTTTCTTTTTTTCAGACCTTAAACGCTTCTCTTTGAGGATTCGTTCCTTTGCTGAAGCTGATATTTTGGTAGGAATTCTTGGCTTCTTTTTCTTCTTTAGTCGCTCCAATCTCTCCCTGAGTCTTTCCAAGGCAAGCTGCCGATTTCTCGCCTGGGAACGAAACTCAGTGGCAATCACTGTTATTCCTGTTGGAATGTGTCGGATTCGAACCGCTGTCTCCTTCTTGTTCTTCCTTTGACCGCCTGGTCCCCTGCTCTTGTAATATTCTGTCCTGATGTCTCGAATTCTATCTTTCATAATCTTCATTGCCCCTCAACGGGTAGGCTGAATCCCTCGCTACAATACGGGCATTCTACATATTTCTTATTATCCGACACTAATATCTTCTCCTTGCAATTTGGACAGGTAACCTCAATTTCCATATGTCTTCCTTTTCCCCAAAAAGATACCGGCAATGCAATTCTATTTACGGCACCTTAAGTCATCTGTTTACTTAAACTCTGTTCAATTTTACTCACCTATAACCTTGATTAGAACCCTTTTCCTTCTTCGACCATCAAATTCACCATAAAAGATCTGTTCCCATGGTCCAAAGTCCAATTTCCCCTTAGTTATGGCGACCACTACCTCCCTGCCCATAATAGTACGTTTCAGGTGAGCATCTGCATTATCTTCACCGGTCAAATTGTGCTTATACTTTTCTTTAGCATAAGGGGCAATTTTTTCAAGCCATCCGTTGAAATCCTCATGTAACCCGTTTTCATCATCATTAATAAATACGCTTGCCGTAATGTGCATGGCATTAACAAGGCAAAATCCCTCTTTCACACGGCTTTTTTTCACAACTTCCTCAACCTGCGGAGTTATATTTATGAACTCTCGCCTATTCCCTGTATTAAACCAAAGGTATTCCGTATAGGATTTCATAAGAATTATACCTCCTATTTTGCACGGTTAAAGCCGCGCCTACAGATGCCATTGCGAGGGCGAAGCCCGCGGCAATCTCGTAATTCCGCGCGAGATTGCTTGACTTCGTTCGCAATGACACCATAATCGTTGTAGGTAGAGATTTAATCTGTGCAAACTATGTTTGCGAAGCCTAAAACAGTCTATCTATTCTTGAATAGTTATGGCATCAACAGGACAGGTTTCAGAAGCCTCTTTACAGGATTCTTTTGCTTCCCCGGGAACTTCGTTCACAATGACCCGAGCCGTATCATTATCCAGCACAAAGACTTCTGGACAAGTATCAGCACAGACTCCACAGCCAGTACACAATTCCTGATCAACAACTGCTTTCACTTTGGCCCTCCTTTCAAAAATTCATCCCTTTTTGTAAAGGGTTCATGAATCGAACCCTCACCTAAAACTTATAATCTATGGAAACTCTCCCTGCGTTTTGGGTCTCATCCGACGTTACTTCATAGTCCTTCAATTTCCACTTATATTCCGTCGCCAAAGCTAACTTATGAAGGATAATCTCTTTCTCAAATTGAATACCCATAGAATAAGTCTCTTTATCTTTTTCCCTCCCAATAGTATAATCGTAAATACCTAAACCGAGTTTAAGCAAAGTCCTCCAGTTATTCTTCCAAGAGAAGTGGACTGCCATTTCCACTGAATCTTTGTCATAGCTTGAAATCTTCATTTGGGAATAGTCTGTTTCTCGATGGATGTAGCTTAAGGTAAGGGAGAACCTCTTCATATGGTTTTCCAAAAATATATACCTCCACTGATTCTCTATCTCATACCACCCGTAGTCATAATTGGCGGTTGTATAATCTTTATTATAATTGATATATTTAACACCTGTATACACTCTTTCAAAAACAGGATGCTCAGTCTTCAACCACCACCTGCGGTATCTAAAATAGTAGTCACCTTCCTGTTCTTCTTCTATATCCTCATCCGTATACTTCTTCCCCTGTTCCATCCTTCCTGCCATCTCTGAAAGGAAGCTAAATTCCGGTCTCACCTTAACTCCAAGCCTGTAGATAAATTGATTTGTATCTGGTTTGGAGTCGAAGTCTGTCTGACGGAAATTAAGAAGCGCCAGAAACTGAATTCTCTTATTGGAGAAATATCTCTTCCCCTCCACTTTTTCGGAGAACTCCCTCCTGTCCTTCCCTTCGGTCAGGAAGTAGTCATAGTCCTTATAACCCAGCTCTCCTGAGACACTCCATAATTCTCTTATCTTGTAGGTGGACTTTAGCTTTAACATCCACTGACTATTGGTATATGTGTCTTTATCTTTATATCTCTTCTCCCGCCGCCCCAAATCGACATCGAATTTTAGGCTGGAATCCTTTGTAATGAAAAGAAAGTAGTCCAGATAACTTTTAACCAATATTGTATTATTATTTAATTCTTTTTCATCCTCATATTTTTTGCGATAGGAATTGTAGACAAGGGTCAGATTCAACCGTTTTCTGATTGGGTACTTGTATCTTAGATAATACTTAGCATAATCATAGTCTAAGGTGTTTCTTCCCTCAATTGCTTCTATCGTAGTCCTGTTTCCCGCCTCAACGAATCCCCTGAGAATAGGCTCAAAGGCGTAACCCAAATTAGAACAGAGCATTAATGCTCCAATCAAAGCTAATTTTGGAATGTTTGAAATTTATGCCTCCTTTTTACACCAGATTTGTCAAATTGTCCGTCTGCTCCAGGCTTTCGCTTAAATTATCAAAACAAGTCCAAAATAGTTCCCTCTACAGTCGGGGCTTTTGAGCACCTCTATCTCAAAACCATTCTTTCTGGCGGTTTTGAAAACATCTATCCCCGACGCTTCCATTGAAGGTCTTGCTTCATATGGCTTTTTGCAGGGTTTATTGACGTCGCATCTATTACAGAGATCGCATGGCCCTGAACCCATGCCATAGGCTTTATAATAGCCTGAGAGAAATGCCTCTCTTTCCAGCCTGGCAACTATCCTGCTAATGTCTGTATAATCGTCTCCATGCACTAGGACGGCTTTTCTATAGTGCTTCAACACTTCCCGGGTCTTTTCTGGCGTAGGCGAATATGGAGGGCAGGTCAAATATTCTCCATAAGCATCGCACCCATAATGGCACTTCAACCTTACCCAGGGAGCAGTAACAACAGTATCAACGGAAATTACTTTGGCCTTAATCGCCCCCCATTTTTTGGCAAATTTACAGAAAGACTGGAAATCTCTCTCCACCCTCTCCTCCAAAACTGAATTGAGCATCAAGCTAAGGCACTTCGGTTATTCATCGGTTCACCCATAATTGTAATTAATATTCAGATATGTATATTAATGTTTTTTTAATTAAAAAGTCAAGAAAAATGTAGTAACTCTACTTTCTTGACGTCTCTGAAAAAGCCCCCTGAGTGTCTTTGCGATGAGCAAAGGGGTTGCGAGGCGAAGCCGAAGTAAACTCGGAATAGACTCCGCAATCTCGGGATTGCCACGCCCTTTGGGCTCGCAAAGACAGACCAAAAGCAAATTCTTTTCAGACACATCTTCTATGGCATAGACGAGTTTGGCTCGGCAACTGCACACAGGAAATCATTAGATTCTAGGGGATTGTCTTTTGAAGAGTTCCGTTTTTAGTGCGGGAATTTTGGTGGGGTTAATAGAAGCGCCAAAAGATGTCGATTCAGTGCTTTTCCCTTCGGGAGTATTCATCCATAATTCTTCGCTCTTCTCTCGTTAAACTATCCACACCCTGGATCAAAATTTTGTCGAGGATCTGATTAACTCTTTTTTCAATCTCATAAGATTCGGTATTGTATTTTTTCCCTCTTTTTGAATCAAATTTTGGCAACCTTAAGAATGCAAATACTCTTGTTGGATGGAGATAATATTTCCAAACGGGGAACTTCAAATACACATAACCTACCAATAAACCTCCGAGATGGCCAAAATGGGCAATGTTAGACCTTCCACCCGAAATCCCACTCAAGAAGGCAATAGCTCCAATCAGAATAGCAAAATGTTTCGCCTTGATGGGAAAAAGGAAGTATAGATAGATTATGGAATCAGGATATACCATTGCAAATGCGACCAGAATTCCGTAAATTGCCCCTGAGGCTCCTATAACAGGTATTCTCGAATTTATAGAAGTGATGAGGATAAAAATACCAGCTCCTAAACCGCAGGTAAAATAGTACTTAAGGAAGGAACTGGTTCCCCATGCTCTCTCTATCGGTTTTCCAAACATCCAGAGCACAAATAGATTTATTAAGAGGTGGAATAGTCCCCCATGAAGAAACATGTGGGTGAATATTTGCCAGAGCCATAAATTCCCTATCACCTGGTGAGGAACCAAACCAAAAGTGTACAGGAAATTTCTCCCTGCAAACATCTTAACTAGATATACAGAAACATTGGCAATTATTAGCCATTTTATTGCCTTGCCCCACTGATGGGAGAACAAAGGTTGATGATAATATTTATGAGCCATTTTAGTTTAAAAGATTAACAATTTTTGAGCTCTTCTATATAATGCCCGAAGTTCAATTTCATCTCTTTAAGAGAGTCGCCACCAAACTTCTCTCTCATCGCGCGGGCTATCTCAAAAGCAACCACTGCCTCTCCAATCACGCAGGCTGAAGGAACAGCGCAGATATCGGATCTGACGACCTCAGCTGGAACCTCTTTTTTTGTAATCATGTCCACTGACTGGAGGGGTTTCTTCAATGAAGACAGTGGTTTCATTGCCACCCGTGCGATAATATTTTCTCCATTACTTATTCCGCCCTCAATTCCACCAGAATTATTAGTCTTTCGGTAGTAACCCTTGCCAGCTTCATAGAAAATCTCATCGTGTACCTTAGAGCCGGGCTTTCTCGCCATGCCAAATCCTCCACCAATTTCCACTCCCTTCACTGCTGGAATGGACATCAATGCCTGAGCCAGCCTGCCATCAAGCCTTAGATCCCACTGCGTGTGGCTCCCCAGTCCTGCTGGAGGATTAATAGCTAACACCGTGAAGACTCCGCCCAGCGTATCTCCTGATTTCTCTGCTTCTTTAATTACCTTTGACATCTTCTTCTCCGCACTTTTATCCGGGCACCGAACTGAAGATGACTCACTTGCTTTCTCTATCCCTTCTGGTCTTAACTTTGAAACTTCGGCTTGGATACCACCAATTTCCTCAGTCATGCTCACCACCTTGATGGCAAACTCGGCCAAGAGCCTCTTGCACACAGCTCCTACTGCTACCCTAGCAGCAGTTTCGCGAGCAGATGCTCTTTCCAGGATATCTCTTAAATCCTCACGGCCATACTTGAGAGCACCAGCCAGGTCGGCATGACCTGGTCGGGGACGAACCATCCTGGTTTCCATTTCTTTATCTGAGGCATAAATAGACATCAATTTTTTCCAGTTTTCCCAGTCTTTGTTAATTATGGTCATAGTAATGGGACTACCTATAGTTTCTCCCCAACGTATGCCAGAAGTAATTTCCACTCTGTCTTTCTCAATTTTCTGCATTCTTTCTCCCCGGCCAAAGCCTCTCTGTCGCCGGACAAGTTCTCCATTAATGTCTTCCTCTCTCAATTTTAACCCTGAAGGTATGCCCTCAAGTATCGAATGCAAGCATTTTCCATGAGATTCACCAGAGGTAATATAACGAAGCATAGGTGCCCTCCGTTGAAAATTTCTATCTATTCCTTTCCTTTCCTAAAGAATTCAAGTTTCCATAAATCCTGGTTCTGATCGTATTTCAAAATATAAGTCTGGTTATTTTCGTCTCTTACTTTGAAATAGAGACAACCCGGGCTATACCATTGATCGAGTATTTCCTTGATAAGAAATTCTCTGTTGTTAATCGTAAAACTGATAGGCCTTTCGTTAATTCTATAGCCGGAATAACATTTTACTTTTAACATCTGGTTTAAAATATCCCTTCGCCGAAATCGGACAACCCATCCAACATTTTCACGAGCGTGCAAAGCTTTTTATCTGAATCCCTATATGGTTCTAGTATACTTTCGATCCCAAATAGATTAAAGCTCCTCCAATTATTATCCCGACAACGCAGGCAGAACTTATAAACCAACTGGGAATCTGGGTAGCTTTAGCTGCGATTCTCTGAAGTGAAGAAGGAAAATATAGAAATATCACCCCACCCCCAGCCATTAGGTAACCTGCAATTGCCATGAACACTTCCAGGGGCCTATCGGTCTTACAGAGGGTTACCAGTACCACCACCGCATAAAGGAAAAGGGAAAGACCAAACGCTGAAGCGCATCCGGGAGAAGCAACAACAAAGTTATTAAAGGCTGTCGTCAATCTTCGAGGAAAAAAGATGCCGGGTAGCCTGATTACTATAATCATAGCTCCCAAAACAATTGCTAATAAAGAGAGATCGAGCATTTCAAAACCCCCTTTTAGAGACTGCTCAAAATGGAGCAACTACAAATCCTTAAGAATTCTATTTCTCATCACTTCTATAGGCGCCTTCTGACCTGTCCAGATTTCAAATGACGCTGCTCCCTGGTGTATCAACATTCCGATTCCGCCCAGAGCTCTCAACCCTCTTTTTTTTGCCGCTTCAATTAATGGGGTTTCTCTATTATAAATCACATCATAAATGAAAAGGTCTTTATGGAGATGCTCGGGATCAATCACACAGGGATCTCCCTCTTTCATGCCTACTGGCGTGGCATTGATAAGAAGTGTGCTTCCAAAGAGGGCTCTTGCAAATTCCTTGTCGCTAGGAAGGATGGCATAGACTGGACAGTCGGGAATGTTTTCTCGAAGTTTCCTTACCAGAGCCTCCGCCCTTTCGACTATCTTATCGGTAATAACGAGTCTCTCCACTCCCCTCTCAGCCAATTTTACAGCTACTGGCTTCCCTGCCCCTCCTGCACCGATCAGAAGAACCTTCTGACCTTCAAGCTTTACTCTGCCATCAGTGAGTAAAGATGTGATGAAACCCTGACCATCGGTGTTATAACCTATGAGTTTTCCTTCCCGATTATGAATCGTGTTCACAGCACCAATGAATTTAGCTTCAGGAGTGATTTCATCCAAGTATTTGATGACCTCTTCCTTATACGGAATGGTAACATTTGCCCCCACGACATTCAATGCCCTTAAACCCATTACTGCTTCCTTTAGATAATGGGGCCTTACCGAAAAGAGGAAATATATAAAATCGAGCCCGAGAGATTCGAAAGCAGCATTGTGCATAAGCGGGCTTTTCGAATGCTCTACAGGATAGCCAATCAGTCCCACAATTTTCGTAGAACCAGATGGTTTCATCTCTACTCACCACTAATAAGAATATCGGAGATTCTTATGGTAGGAGAACCCAAACTTCCATAAAATTCTAAATCATCGCCAATGGCATCGATGGAATTCAAAAGGTCGAGAACATTGCCTGCTATGGTGACCCCGTGGACAGGAAAGGATAATTTTCCTCTCTCTATCCATAATCCACTAACTCCCACTGAAAAGTCTCCAGAAACAGGGTCGGCTGTGTGCATTCCCATAGTCTCCATTACATAGAGCCCCTTATCTGTACTTGCAATCAATTCCTCCCTTCTGGTCCTTCCTTTCTCCAGAAAGAAGTTGGTGAACCCCACAGAGGGCAGAGCCTTAAAAGAGCTCCTGCAAGCATTGCCAGATGACTCGACCTTATCCTTCCTCGCAGTATAGGAATCATAAAGAAAGGTGGAAAGTATGCCATCCTTAACCAGAACCGTCTTCCCCCTCGGTATACCTTCATCATCGAAGGGAGAGGTAGCTACTCCCCGTAGCAAGGTCCCATCATCAATGATGTTGACAATCTTGTTGGCAATTCTCTTTCCCCTCTTTTTCGCAAACGGAGACTTCGTCTTTTGTACAAAGTCGGCACCAAAACCTCTGGCAATGAGCTTGAGAAAACTTGAGACCACAAGCGGTTCAAGAACGACAGATGCCCTCTGAGTTCTTAGCCTCCTTGCTCCCAAAAGAGAAACAGCCCGATGGGCTGCATTTTCAGCAACCTGGTTGAAATGGAGTTCTTGAAACCTTCTTCTTACGACAAAATCGGATCCAAGTTGAATCTCTTTACTTTCCTTTCCTGGAAACACTTTAGCCTCAGCCACAGCAATCAGGCCAGCAGCACAGTGAGTACCTCTGTAACTTGCTTTCAGTTTTCTTGAATTGAAGATGAATATTTCGTACTGGCTATCACCATAGGAAGCCCTAAGCACTCTCCTTACCCTATTATCATAAGCAAGAGTCTTCTCTTCCATCTCTCTAATTTTGTCAATCTTTATCCCTACCGGAATTCTAGTCAAGTCTTCGTCATATAAATGTTCATGCAACAGACCACTTGACCTTTGATGCTGGCTGAGTTGTGGCAAACAGTGGCACTCATCCGGAGTACCATTTAAGGCATTATCTTTAGCCTGCTGAACTAACCTCTCAATACCCTCTCGGTCAAAACGCGTAGTATATGCAAAACCCATCCTGTTTTTGGAAAAGATTCTTAAGCCAATCCCAGAACAATAGGGGGTATTGAAATTTTCCAGTTTCTGCCCGGAGACATCGACATGGACTGCCCGTAATGTCTTTATATAAACTTCGGCTTCTTCTTCCTTTGAACCGCAAACTCGCTCGATTATCTCTTCGCCTATCTTTGAATAGTCCACATTTAGACCTTTTTACTTAAAAATTAAAATATTTTTTCCTACAAATCCCCCATAGAGGAAAATAATCGAAATGATTAGAAAGATCACGCCTATCTTCTTGCGGTGGGTTATCAATAATTGATCGTTAAAGAGATACTTTCGACCCCAGGCATTAAACCTTATTATAATTGTTGGCCGGTAGAGGTAACCCAGACTAATGATGAGAAAGAAAAGACCTATCAAGACTTCTAAGAGTCCCAAAATAAACCTCCCTCTTTGTATCAACTTTTATTAAATTAGCACAGAAACCATATTTTGTCAATGAAAAACAGGTAATAATGGAGAAAGTCCTGAGCCTTTACTTTCCGATGAGTTTTTTCTTCAGGAGCAACCTGTGGTACCTGATAGCAAAGCGGTGAGCTTCATCTCGTATACGTTGGATCAGCTGTAAAGACGGTGAGCTGGAAGGGAGGCGAATCGGGCGAGAACGTTGAGGCAGAAATATCAATTCTTCTCCTTTTGCAAGTCCAACTACCGGAATACTGTCCAGGCCCAGTTGCTTAAGAACTCCTTTGGCCCCGTTCACTTGCCCTTTCCCTCCATCAACCAGAACCAAATCTGGCAACAATCCTTTCTCTCTTATCAACCTTGTATATCTTCGGCGAATCACCTCTTTCATCATACCCACATCATCAATTCCTGAGACCATTTTTATCTTAAATTTCCTATAATACTTACTTTCCGATTTTCCACCAGAAAAAACAACCATAGATCCCGCAGCCGAGTCTCCATAAATCTCAGATATATCGAAAGCCTCTATCCGTTCTGGTAAGCTTTCCAACTCTATTGCTTTTTGAAGTTCAATCAAAACTTCCCCCATTCCAGCAGCCTTCAATTTCTGCTTCTCTACTTGTCGCAGATTAACCCTTTCCGAAATGCTCTCTATTGCCCATATCTGGTCTCTCAAGATTTTTGCCTTCTCAAAGTCGAGTCGTCTGGATGCCCTTTCCATCTCTTCTTCCAGCTTTTTCAAAAGACTCTCTCCCTTTCCCGAGAGAAACAGGACAACTTTCTCCACAATTTTCCTATAATCTTCCCCACTTATCCACCCTGCGCAGGGTGCCAGGCACTGTCCCAGATGGACATCTAAACAACTACTGGGGTTACCCTCCTTTCGTCGAGCCAGAAAGAAGCTCTTGCCACATTTAACTAGAGGAAATATCCTCTGGATTGTTTTAAGTGTCCTCTTGAGGGAAGAGACATCCGGATAAGGACCGAAATACTTTACCCCGGGCGTTCTGTGCTTCACCCTCTCCCTTTTGGAGATCCGCGCCATCACCAATCTAGGAAAATCCTCATCAATGGTCAACTTAAGGTGGGGATAGGTTTTATCGTCCCTTAAGGCTACATTATATTTTGGATGGAAGTATTTTATTAACTCGTTCTCCAAGATCAGGGCCTCTTTTTCGTTTCGTGTTACAATGTATTCTAGGTCTCGCACATTCGAAATTAGAGCAAAAGTTCTTGGAGAGTAAGTGCCCGGCGATTGAAAATATGAAGGGACTCTTTTTCTGATCGATTTTGCTTTGCCCACATAAATAACTCTGCCAGTGATGTCCTTCATCATATATACCCCTGGTGCCTCGGGTAGAGAAGCGAGTTTTTCCTCAAACTTCATCTGTCGATTCCTTCCGTGTGGTTATCTTCCATACGTATTTAATCTCTTCACAGCGCAAAAGATGCGTGACCAAAATGTAGATACCTAAACAAATCAGGATAGTGCCCACCACCTGTATCAACTTGTTGATCTGGCCTAGGAATCGGGAGGAATATATGCAGGCTAAGCCCATAGCTGAAGAGGCAAGTAGAATCTTAGCAAGCGAAAGTACCACTTTCTTTGATACCAACCTGCCAATCCTCTTCCAGAGATAGAATAGAAGAATTAACAAATTAATAAAGGCAGCGATGGCGGTTGCAAAAGCAAGTCCACCTACATCCAAAATGCGCATTAGGATCAGATTCAGAACTATGTTTGCTACCATAGCGATGGAGGCTACTCTAACTGGGGTCCTAGTGTCCTGCATGGAATAGAATGCAGATGCTACCACCTTTACTCCCGCATAAGCCACTATTCCAGTTGAATAGAATAGGAGTGCCCAGCTTGTTGACTGAGTAGCTTGAGATGTAAATCTTCCCCTTTCAAATAGAAGAGAGATTATGGGATTTCCTAAAATAATGAGTCCCACGGAGGCAGGAACAATAGTGAATAGTATCATTCTGAATGCTAATGATAGTGTATCCTTTAGTTCTTGCATGTTACGGGCTGCCACTGACCTGGACATCATTGGCAAGGCAACAGTTGCTATTGCTGTCCCGAACAGAGCCAGAGGAAGTTGCATTATGCGATTTGCATAATATAGAGCCGTAACACTTCCTTCTCTAAGCATTGAGGCGCATATTGCGTCCACAACGGTATTCACCTGCGATACAGATAATCCCAGAGTTGCTGGGAGCATCAATAGCCCTATCCTCTTCACCCCCGGATGATCTAAGATGGAAGTCCATCTCTTCCAGAGTACAATCCAGTTCTTCAGGAGATTTTGGGGATAGTTTATCGGCTTTAGACGTGGATTACTGTAACCCTTCCCGGCTGGTATAACAAAACCTCTTTTTACTAAAGAGGGTATCTGAAAGAAGAACTGGGCAAACCCCCCAGCCAAGACCCCCAAAGCAAGGCCAATTATTGGTCGTTCCATTAATGGACATATAAGCAAAATAAAGAAAATTTCAGAAATACTGAGCAGACAGGGAGCCAGGGCAGGAATAATAAACCTGTGGAGAGAGTTCAATATTCCCAAAGCTAAAGCCGCCATACCTATTATAATCATGAAAGGAAAAAGGATACGGGTGAGAGTAATGGTTAAGGAGAGCTTTTCAGGATCCTTAATGAAACCCGGAGCAATCACGCGGACAATTATAGGAGAAAACATGATTCCCAGAATTGTCAAAATAGACAGGATGGTCAAGAGTAGTAAGCCCGAAATTCTTACCAGTCTCTGTGCTTCTTCTTTAGGCTTGGTAGTTAAATATTCGGTAAACACAGGAATAAAGGATGCGGAGAGTGCCCCCTCTCCAAGAAGTCGACGGAGAAGGTTGGGAATGCGATAGGCAATGAAAAACGCATCAGCTACCAAACCGGCACCAAAGAAGTTGGCAATAAGCATGTCTCTCAGATAGCCGAGAATCCGAGATACCAAGGTAGAAGCGCTAACACCAGCAACCGACCCGGTGATTTTTCCTTCCTTCTCCAATATTCTTCTCCGAAATAAAGATTGTTCTTGACTTTCGCTTCTCAATATGGTACTTTAAATGCGGGATTTCTTTGATCTCAAGGAGATTTCGCTAATGGCTAAATTAAAATTTGGCCGACATACTCAGGCACTTAAATCGCAAAGACAGAATAATAAACGGCATCTAAGGAATGTCGCCGTCAAGACAAAAATCAGGACAATAGCTAAAAAAGTAGAGTTGGCAGTCGCTCAGGGCAAACCCGAAGAAGCAAAAAAAATCTTCTTACAAGCAATGAAAGGACTAAATAAGGCTGCCAGCAAGAAGATCATACCTAAAAGAAGAGCCTCGAGAAAAAAGTCAAGATTGGCAAAAAAAATCAATGCCTTAAAAGCAAAAAAGTAAATCAACCTAGATAAGTTGATGTCTTTTCTCACCGCATAAATTCAAAATTAGAAGTTCCAGCACAAGCTGAGCTGGTTTCTTGCCTACCTTAATTTCCCAGTCTGCCCGAAGCAGGTGGTCGAAATTATCCAAGAGCTCTTTCCGATCGAAATCTTGAATCTCGGACGTGAAATCCTTATCGAAAAAAGGATGTAAGCCCACTTCCTCAATTATTCTCGATCGTACCACTCTCTGGTCTAGAAGTTCTTTGGCGCGAATTATTTGTCGAATCCTCTTTGCTATTCTTACTAAAATGCCCACAGGCTTTTCTCCAGCTTCTGTCAACTTTGATAGGATTTCCAGAGAGTATCTCAAGTTCCTCCGGGTAATCGCCCTCAAGAGGTCAAAAATAGAGTCGGACCTAGAACGACCTATCAACTGCTCAACATCGTCCAGCGTAACCTCATTTCTATCTATGGTATAGATTAACAATTTTTCGATCTCTCCAGACAAGTCTAATAAGTTATTTCCGACTTCTACAAACAGATAATGGGCAGCTTCTCGGGAAATAATTTTTCCCTCTCTGGATATTCTATTTTCAATCCAACCAGGAATCTCTGAATCGAAAAGCCTCCAGAAAATTACTGTTTCACAAAGAGAAGAAATGGTTTTATATATTGCTCTATCTAACGCCTCCCTTTTAACCTTTTCACTCACCAGAACAAGACATGTAAAGGAAGCGGATTTCTTCAGGTACTCAATAATTTCTTTCAACTCACTTTCTACAAATCTATCTATATCTTTAACCACAATTAATCTCCTCTTCGACATAGAAGGATAAGTCTCGGCAAGGGAAATGGCCTCTCTGGCAGAAGTATCTTCAGCATAAAGAAGCCCGAAGTCAAAGTCCTCTGCACCGGGCTCGATTAGCATTTCCTTCAACAGAAGGATTGCTTCCTGTTTTAGATAATCCTCCTCGCCACAGAAAAAGTAGCAATTGGCAATTCTTCCCCTATTCAAATTTGCAATCAATTCTTGATGCTTCATCACCAGATTGCAGGCAAAAATTCAATTCTAATAAACGCAAACTAAACTTAAGCAAATTCCCTTTATAAAGCAGAGGTCCGCTCTACCACCACAGATGTTTAAAAGGTAGTTTGTGAAGAGCTTTTGGAATCCCAGCCAAAAAACGAAGAAAAGATATCCCTTGACAAGCCTTTTCAGTCGCTGGCAATGACAGGCGGTGCTCGAAGAAGATATTCCCTTCGGGAATACTTCCATAGGGGTTTCACCCCTCTGGCGTTCACCAAATGTCCACCGGACATTTGG
>JBHIBS010000004.1:0-58929 GCA_046759165.1 bacterium
GTATTTTCAGTTTATTGATTTTCCGACGAGAAAATAGTTTTGTGACAGGCACAATAGACTATTTTTAAGGAGGGAAAATAGATGGCTATTGTTAGTTTAACCCTGAATGATAAAGAGAAGATGTGGCTTGAGCAAATTATCTTAGATGAAGATAAACACGAGGCTCTCAGATTCTTGAAGGAATGTATCTACGATAAAGTTAAAGCCCAAGATCAAAGTCATTGTAAGCCGCCGTTTTGATTTAGAATTTTAAAAAGGAGAAAACTTAAATGGCAGCAGCTACAAATAGGAAAAAACAGATATTCTTTTTAGTAGTAGTAATTGCGCTTTATGCTTTGGCTGTTTCCTATGTGGCAGTTAATGATTTATCTTGGACGGGGATGTTTAAGGCAGGATTACTTCAGCCTAAAGGTATAACTGGGCTTGAGACAAGGGTGAAAGAGATAGACAACCCCCCATTATGGAATATCCCTCTTGTTATCTGGTATATTATTTTGAAGGGTGCAGCCCTTCTGGTAGAACTTTTGCCTTATTGGCTTATAGGTATGCTTATCGCTGGAGGCTTAGTAGTATTTGTTTCCTGGGAGACGGTAAGAAAGAAAATGGGCTATGGTGGTTTTAAGGCAAATCTTATGGCTACCGGTGCCGGTAGCATAATCCCTATCTGTTCCTGTGGGATAGTTCCGGTTTTAGTGGGCATGCTTGAGGCGGGAGTGCCTTTAGGCCCAAGCCTTGCCTTTTTGATCGCTGCTCCAATGCTTAATATTCCCACTGTATTTCTGACCGCGGGGTTATTAGGTAGGAAACTTGCCCTGGCGCGTATCATCGGTGTATTTGCTATTGCTATGATTGTGGGCACAATAGTTGCCTGGTGGCAGAAAAGAGGCGGATTGAAGCACCTGATAAAGATATACATTAAGCCCAATCTTTCACCTGAGGTGCAGAAATTTTCTTATCAGATAGGTATAAAATTAGCTGCTAAGCCAGAAGGAATTACCTTAGAAGAAGTAGGGACAGAAAACTTAAATAAACTAAAGGAATTAGAAGAGGCGGGTCTTATAGAGCAATCTAAAGAAGGCAAATGGAAGCTTGTTAATCGGGATATGTCAGCGCACCAGAATGCCTGTTTTGTTTTGCCTACGGGAGATGAAAAATTATCTCTTAGAGAAAAAGTCAAAAAGACATTTAGTGTCTCTTGGGATTTATTCCTGCAGTTAAACTACTATCTAATTATGGCTGTGTTGATTGCCGGTGCAATTAGAGTTTTAGTTCCGACAAGTTTAATTGTCAATTTTGTGGGAGGAAAGGCACTTAATTCAGTGCTTATTGCCTCATTTATTGCTGTCTTGGCCTATGTTTGCACTTATGTTGAAGTTCCCACAGCAATGGCTCTAATCGCTAAAGGAATGGGACCAGGGGCAACCCTGGCTTATCTGTTAGGGGGGCCGGGATTAAGCCTTCCCTCGATAATGATGCTCTCAGCTGCGTTTCGCAAGAAGCTCTTAGCTTTATACGTGGGTTTAAGTTTCATTGGCTGTGTGGTTGCCGGGTATCTATTTAATTTATTTTAAAATTTAAACTAGGTATACTCTAATGAAAAGAACTGAGATTAAAAATGAGGTAAAGAAAAGATATGGGCAATTTGCAGAGCAAGGGTCTTCTTGCTGTCCTAATTACAGTTGTTGCGATATCGGCTATAGCATTGATGAAGTTAAAGATTTGCCCTCTGATATATCGGAGTTTTCGCTGGGCTGCGGCAATCCTGTTGCTCTGGCGGATATCAGAGAAGGTGAAATTGTTCTTGATATTGGTTCAGGGGGAGGATTAGATGTATTTCTTGCTTCCAAAAAGGTTGGTCCTAAAGGCAAAGTTATAGGCTTAGATATGACCGAGCAAATGGTTGAAAAAGCCAAACAGAATGCTAAAAAGGGGAATTATAACAATGTTGAATTTAAGTTAGGAGAAGCAGAAGATATTCCAGTAAAGGATAATTCAGTAGATTTAGTTATGAGTAATTGTGTTATTAACCTTGTCCCAGATAAAGAAAAGGCATATCAAGAAATATATAGAATCTTAAGGCCGAACGGAAAATTTGTCATTTCTGACCTGGTGACTGAGAAAGAGTTGGATGAGTCTATAAGAAACAATTCAGAGAAATTAGTTGCTTGCGTTGGTGGAGCGCTTACTGAAAAGGGTTATATTGGGGCAATTAAAAGATCCGGTTTTAAAAACGTAAACATTCTTAAAAAAAGTACTATGGTAGTAAGCGGGGTTAAGGTATTGAGTGAAACCATAAGAGGCGAAAAGGGGTGATTAGTTATGTTAGGTCAAAAAACAGTAAAAATCTTTACCATGGAGCAACAGTTTCCCTGTGGGCCGCAATCGAGCTGCTGTGGGCCAATAGGGCAAAGTGAAGAAGAGATAATGTCTTTAAAAAATGCTATAGAAAAAATCGGAATTGACGTGGAAATTTGCGATATCCGGAAAATGAAGAATCTACAGGAAAATCCACAAGTGTTTAAACTATTTCGCACATTCGGCCCGCAGGCAATTCCAGTAATAACCGTGGGCGATGAAGTTGCCTGTATGGGGCAGTCTGAAACTAATGAAATTATATCAGCCATAAAAGGCAAGTTATAAAAGGGGGAAGTCATTATGCCAACATATGAATACTTTTGTCAGGATTGCGAGAAAAAATTCGATATAGAAGCGACTATTCGGGAAAAGGAAAAAGGGCTAAAGGTGAGCTGTCCGGAGTGTGGCAGTAATAAAACAGTTCAACTCATAGGAAATTTCTTTACTTTCTCTAAAAGGGGTGGAGCTGACTTTGGCGGCGGCTGTGGTCCAAACCCAACTCCCGGCTGTTGCGGATAAAGATGAAAAAGAGCCAAGTTTTATTCATATGCACAGGTAATTCTTGTAGAAGTCAGATGGCAGAGGGATTGTTAACACATCTGGCAGGGGATAAGTTTGATGTGTTTAATGCAGGTATCAACCCAACACGGGTAAATCCATTGGCTATAAAGGTAATGGACGAGATAGGTATTGATATTTCAAAACAAAGGTCAAAATCTGTTAAAGAATTTTTAAGTCAGCAATTTGATTATGTGGTTACTGTTTGTGACTATGCCAAGCAAACCTGCCCAGTATTTCCAGGTAAATATGAGAAGATACACTGGAATTTAGAAGACCCTGCTGAAGCTCAAGGAACAGAAGATGGAAAACTTCTGATCTTTAGAAAGGTAAGAAATCAGATTAAGGAGAATATCCTGAAATTCTTAAATTTGTCTAAAGATATAGCAAAGTTGAAATGCCCTCATTGTGGCTATATTCGACAAGTAGTTATTCCTCAAAATTCCTGCCTCCATTTCTACGAATGCAAAACATGCCATAAAATGATTAGCCCTAGCCCGGGTAGTTGCTGTGTCATTTGTGCCTACTCAGATAAAACCTGTCCTGTATTTGTTGTTTAGAGAAGGAACCTTGAGGCAAGCAGGCTCGTTTGGGCGCGGCTTGCCTTGTTTTTTACTCGATTATGAGGGCTGGTTAGCGGCGTAGCTATAAACCGACCAACAAATTACTTGACAAAATGACTCTATCGTTGATAAAATTAACCGAAATGTCGTCTGAAAAGGACCACTTCAATGCCTATTGCAGACCATAAAAAATGCACAGGCTGCCGTATCTGCGAGATAATTTGCTCAGTTCAACATCATAAGGTAATGAATCCCAAATTGGCTATGGTGAAAATAAACAGCAATTGGCCCTGGGAAGACAGGGTAACAATCTGCAGGCAGTGTAAAAAGCCAAAGTGCGTTGAGGCGTGCGAGTATGAAGCTATTGAAAGGGTGGACGGCTATTTGAGAATTGACCAGGATAAATGCACTGCCTGTCTTGAGTGTGTGAAAGCCTGTCCTTTTGAGGGCGTGGTGGTCAGTGAAATAACTCAAAAACCTGTCCTCTGCGATACTTGTAATGGTGAATATCTTTGCGTCAATTGGTGTCCCCATAAAGTGCTGAGTATTTGAGAGAGTAATAATAAAACAATTTAAGATTATGCACAGATTGAATCTGTGCCTATAATGGTTTGCACACATTCTAAAAAATCACTCTGACCCCCTTTTTCTTTTTGCTTTTTGTGTGTGTAGTAAGGAGAAGAATTTAGATGGCTAAGGAGAAATTTTTTGGTTATGCTGGAAAGATTCTCACCGTGGACTTGAGTTCCTCTGACTATGTCGTTCAAGATACCCCGTTCGACCTGACGGTAGACTTCATGGGAGGCAAGGGATTTGGGGCAAAGATTCTCTATGAGAATCTTAGGGCTGGATGTGACCCACTCTCTGAAGAGAATATCCTGATATTTGCCACAGGACCTTTAACTGGCACTCTTATACCTGCCAGTGGCAGAGCTACAGTGTGTACTAAGAGCCCGTTGACTGGAATATGGCTAGATACTCTATCGGGAGGGTTCTTTGGACCTGAGCTAAAAATGGCAGGTTATGATGCCATAATTTTGAAAGGGAAAGCAAAGAATCCTGTTATCTTAGTTATTGACGATGAAAAAGTAACCATTGAAGATGCAAAAGACTTATGGGGCAAAGATACTTTTGAAGCTCAAGAATTGATAAGGAAGAAATATGGTGAGAGTTACCAGATTTCCCTTATTGGTCCAGCCGGGGAAAGGAAAGCGAGATTTGCCTGCATAGTTTCGGGAGACCGGGGTTTTGGACGGGGCGGTTCAGGGGCTGTTATGGGCTCAAAGAACCTGAAAGCCGTTACAGTTAGAGGAACAAAGAGTATTTTAATATCGAATTTCGACTACTTTATGAGAATGATCAAAGAAGCATATAATGAACTCTCAGTCAATCCAGATACTAGCGCGGGCAGACCAAAGTACGGGACTAACGTAATCTACTCCTTTATTAACGAAGCAGGGGTCCACCCGGTAAAGAATTTCCAGTCAGGTGTTTTTGAAGGCTTAAAAGAGTGTAACGAAGATGTTCTGGACAGGAAGTATTATAAGAGACATTTAGCCTGTTTCTCCTGCCCTATAAATTGCAGCAAAGCATCTCGAGTTGATGAGGGTAAGTATAAAGGCAAATTTACGGAAGGTCCTGAATATGAAAATATGTGGAGCCTGGGTGCCCAATGTGGCAATAGCAACATAGGAGCAATAATCTATGGGGAGTATCTCTGTGACAAGTATGGGATAGATGCTATAACGGCAGGAAATGTAATTGGGTTCACAATGGAATGCTTCGAAAAAGGAATTCTGTCAGAAAAACAGATTGGATTTAAAGCAAATTTTGGGAACGATGATGCAATAATAAAATTTATTGAAATGATGGCTAAGGGAGAGGGTATAGGAGAATTGATGAGCCAGGGTGTTCGCCAGATGGCTAAAGAGTTGGGTAAGAGCACAGAGAAATTTGCCATGCATGTTAAGGGACTGGAGATTCCTGCCTACGACCCTCGAGGAACGTTCGGCATGGGACTCGCCTATGCCACCAGCGACCGGGGCGCATGCCATTTGAGGTCGTGGACAGTGGGAGCTGAAATATTGAGCAGGGAAGAGAGGATGGATCCCTTTGCCACAGAATTTAAAGCAGAGTTCGTAAAGAATCAACAGGACCTCTTTGCTGTAATGGATTCTGCAGTGGTCTGTCTGTTCCTAACCTTTGCCCTAACTCCTCGCCATATAACTCAATTCCTCCAGAGCCTCACTGGAATAAAAGAGTGGAGAACTACAGAGGACATTTTGAAAATGGGAGAGAGAATATACAATCTCACAAGATTATTCTCCATGAGGGAAGGAATTTCCCGAAAAGATGACACTCTTCCCGAAAGATTGCTTAAGGAGCCTGTGAATGAGGGACCAACAAAAGGCGTTGTGGTTGACCTCGATACTATGTTAAATGAGTATTATCTGGTGAGGCACTGGGATGAAGAAGGTAGACCTATCAAGGAGAAACTTGCCGAACTCGGACTCGAGAAATACGCGGTTTAGAGAGGGTCTTTGGGGATTTTTTAACGCCAAAAGAGTGAGATATGGAAAGGCTTAATTTGTTCGCTACTGGGAAATTTTTTCACGCTTGAGAACTTCGGCCTCTTGAGGGCGCAGAATCAAACTCCCCTTCGGGTCGAACAGGATTCTGCTTGGAAGCGAGATGGTCGGCCTCGTTCTCTCGCTAAAATTTTCAATGTTTCTCACAAATTAATCCCTTTCCCGGGAGTGCTGGAGTAGCAGACTTCAGTCTGCGTCAATATGAAAGAAATGAAAGTCAAAATTAAAGCCAAATTTTTTGCTATGCCCAGAGATTATCAAGGCGAAAGAGAACTGGAGATGGAAGTAAGTGAGGACTTCCAGCAGGCTCTGGAAGAGATAGATTCCAGGACAAGAATAGGAATAAAAGAGAAACTGGATAAAAGGTTTGTGATTCTTATCAATGGAATAAATTACAGGAGGGCTCTGGAAAATAAGGGTAAATTGGAAGAAGGAGATAATTTAGCATTCGTTCCATTCTTAGGAGGGGGGTAGAATATAATGGCAAACAAAATTTTCAGGCCAGAAGGCGTTTATGCGGCGATGCTTACGCCATTTGATGAGAAAGGAAAAGTTAACGAACCTGTCCTGAGGAACATAGTCGACTTTCTGATAGATAAAGGGATAGATGGGCTTTATCCAGTAAGCAGTGTCGGCGAGTTCGTACACTTGAGCCCTGAAGAAAATATGGAAATAATGGATATTTGTATTGACCAGGCAAAAGGAAGGGTTCCTGTGGTTCCCGGAGTGAGCGCCTCCTGCGCTGAAAAGTCGGTGATTTTGGCCAAGCATGCTGAAAAGATTGGCTGCAAGGGAGTAGTAGCATGCCCGCCTTACTATTTCGCCGTATCCCAGGAGATTGTAGAAAGACATTTTGAAATTATTGCTGACGCTGTTAATATCTCTGTTGTCCTGTATAATATCCCTTTTACTACCACCAAAATATCCTATGATGTTGTCAAGAGATTGAGCAGGCGGGAAAATGTTGTTGCCTTAAAAGACTCAAGTGGAAGTATGGTGGACATAGTCCACTTTATGGATAAGATAAGGATAATTGGTGAAGACCTCAGCCTTCTCTTGGGAAGAGAGGACATATTCTTTCCCGGCCTTATGATGGGTGCGACGGGATGTATGGTGGCTTCAGGATGCATCGTGCCGGAAATTTTGAAACGGTTACATAAATGTTTTAAACAGGCCAGATACGACGAGGCGAGAGAACTTCAGTTCTCGATACTGATTCTTCTCAGGGCAATGTGGTCACTTCCTATGCCTATCGGCTTTAAACTGACGATGGAATTGAGGGGATTTCCCATGGGTCCATTCAAGCAGCCTTTATCGGATGCGGAACAGTTTATTTATCTGACTACAAAAAGTAGAATCGAGAAATTATTCCAGCCGATTCTGGAAAGAATTGAAAAGATGGAAAAGGAGGAGAAGGCAATCGCCTGAAAAGAATCTGGCAATCGCACATCTTAAGTTGCACTTTTAAAAAGGGTTGAAAGGGAAATGGGAGAATTCAAAAGAATCGTGGAAGCTATTCTAATTGGGGAAGTTGAAAAAACGAAAACTTTAACCCAGGATATTCTCAAGAAGGGTGCTTCCCCGCACGATGTGATTGAAAAGGGTTTGATGGAGGGGATGAATTTAGTTGGCGATAAATTCGAGAACAGGGAGTATTTTTTGCCCGACTTATTAGTGGCAGCAGAGGCAGTAAAACGGGCCACAGAGATTATAAAACCTCATCTCAAAGGGGAAAAAGGAAGAGGCACTGTGGTCATTGGTACTGTAAGTGGCGATATACATGACCTGGGGAAGAATTTAGTTGCATCTACTCTTGAGGCTTCTGGCTTTAGAGTTGTGGACGTGGGAGTGGACGTTCCTCCCGAAAGGTTCGTAAACGCTGTAAAAGAGGAAAAGGCAAACATATTAGCAATATCTGCTCTAATTACAACTACTATGGTTGGTATGAAAGATGTTATAGAAATGTTGGTGAAAAGTGGCATCAGAAAAGAGGTTAAGGTGATGGTGGGTGGTGCTCCTCTTGATGAGGAGTTTGCTAGAAAAATTGGTGCAGATAGATATGCGAGTAGTTCTAGGGATGCAGCCAGGAAGGCAGTGGAATTGGTAGATGGCTGAGATGACTTCCAGGGAAAGGGTTTTAGAAGCTATTGAACATAGAGAACCTGATAGAGTTCCTGTCGATTTCGGCAACCGGTGCTGGACTATAGTGAACGCTCCTCCCTATGGATATAAGGGGCTCTGTGAATATTTAGATATTTTCGATTATCCTGAACCAAAAATTGTCTATCTTATGAACATTGTGAGTAATGTTGATGAGAGGATATTGAGGAAATTTAATGCGGATATAAGAAATTTGGGTGCCGGGGGACTGGGAGTGCAGAGGCTCCCGGATGGGACTCTGAGAGACTTAGACAATCATGGGATTATATATAAACCTGCTGGCCCATATTTTTCTATTCCCGATGCGCTTGCTCCCTTCAGGAACGCAACCTCAGAGAAAGATATAGAGGAGTATCCATTCTGGTCAAATTATCGAAATCCTGTATATTTTAAGGGAAAAGAGGAAGAGGCAAGATATGTTCACGAGCATACAGATTATGCGATATCTACCTGGGTTCCAAATATTTTTCACAGGTATGCTTTCGTCCGAGGATTCAATAATCTTATGCTGGATATGAGAATAAATTTTGACTTTTTTATAGCACTGGCAAACAAGATTCTCGAAGCTTCGAAGACTTTTGCTCGGGAGTTCCTGGGGAGAGTTGGAAAGTATATAGATATTGTCTGTATCGGCGATGATATGGGCACACAGAGCCAGCCATTTATGTCTGTTGATGACTTCCGAACATACGTTAAGCCATACTGGGCCCCTCTGGTTAGAGAGATAAAGAAATATACAGAAGCAAAGATTCTCCTCCACTGTTGCGGCTCGATTTACCCACTCATAAATGATATTATCGAAGTGGGCTTCGACGTATTGAATCCTATCCAGCCTTTAGCTTATCAGATGGAGCCAGAGAGGCTCAAGAGAGATTTTGGGGACAGGATAAGCTTCCTGGGGGGGATAGATATTCAGCGGCTTCTGCCTTTCGGGACGCCTCAGGAGGTTAAGGAAGGAGTTAAAAGAGTCATTGGCATACTTGCTCCTGGTGGCGGTTACATTCTTGCACCCTCCCACAACATAGAACCAGAGACGCCTCCAGAGAACATTGTGGCAATGTATAAAGCAGCTAAGGAGCTGGGGACATATCCAATTAAAGGGAGTTAATTCTGTTAGATAAATGGCGAATTTGAACGATTGGTCTGTTCTATTTAAGCTCTCCTTTCAATGAAGGGGAGCTTTTTTGTTAATTCACTTTTTGGGAGGATGGAATTGAAAGGGCATAGGGAGAAAAGAGACCTAATTTCAATCCTGGATTTGACTTCAGACGAGATAGTAGAGATTCTTCTTTCTGCAAAAGAACTCAAAGAGAGAAAGGAACCTAAAAGCACCCTAAAGGGGAAAGTTCTGGCAATGGTTTTCCAGAAACCTTCTACAAGAACAAGAGTCTCCTTTGAAGTAGCAATGTACCAATTGGGTGGATATACCCTATTTTTGAATGTGCAGGACCTCCAGTTGAGTCGTGGAGAAGCGATACGAGATACGGCAAAGACTCTATCTCGATACCTTGATGGGATAGTGGTAAGAGCATATGACCATCGGGATGTCGTAGACTTGGTAAAGGAGAGCACTATTCCTATAATAAATGGACTAAGTGACCTGTTGCATCCCTGTCAGATATTGGCAGACATATTCACAATAGCTGAGAAAAAGGGAAGACTTTCTCATCTCTCATCTAAAAGGTTATCCGGGATAGAAGTTGCTTTTGTTGGTGATGGTAATAACGTAGCCAATTCTTGGATTAATGGGACAGCAAGATTGGGAATGAAATTGGTTATTTGCACTCCACCGGGATATGAGCCCGATAAGAAGATTCTCGGAGAAGGCGTGAAATTGGCGAAAGCTACCGGGGCAGATATTAAGGTCTCACATACCACAGAAGAGGCAGTCAAGAAAGCTGACGTTATTTATACTGATGTCTGGGTAAGTATGGGAATGGAAAAAGAGAGAGAAGAGAGACTCAAGGTATTTAAGCCCTACCAGGTTAATGGACGACTCATTGGTAAAGCAAAGAAGGATGTCCTGGTTATGCACTGTCTTCCTGCCCACAGGGGAGAAGAGATAACTGATGAAGTGCTCGATGGACCAAATTCTATTGTTTTTGACCAGGCAGAAAACAGACTCCACGTACAAGAGGCAATATTGGAATTCCTCATGGCATAATGTGAGATTCGATTCATCGAACTCGAGATTGAAAGGAATAGGGAAGCGGTAGGGAAAAATGGGAAAGGCTAAACTGATATATTCAGAGAAATATAGAGTAGACATTGGTGCGCACGTATTCCCTACCGAAAAGTATGGATTAATTAAAAAGAAATTAATTAAAGAGAGACTATTTGAGGAGTCGGATTTCCTTTCACCACCTATGCCTGATGAAAAAGACATCTTATCAGTCCATACTGAGGGATATCTCAATAAGCTTAAAGAGGGAAAGTTATCAATGATGGAGATACTCACCATGGAACTTCCCTACTCACCAGAACTCCTTGAGGCTTGTCTTCTCTGCGTTGGTGGAACCATCCAAGCTTGCAGAAATGCAATTGAGAGTGGCTTGGGAATACATATTGGCGGCGGATTCCACCATGCCTTTCCCGACCACGGAGAAGGGTTCTGCGTGTTGAATGATATAGCCTGCGGGATAAGGCATCTCCAGAGAGCTAAGAAAATAGTGAAAGCTCTGATTGTTGATTGCGACCTCCATCATGGAAATGGTACAGCCTATATTTTCAGACAGGATAGAAGCGTCTTCACCTTTTCTATTCATCAGGAGAATAATTATCCTGCTATCAAGCCTCCCAGCGATCTCGACATAGGACTGACTGATGGCACTGCCGACGAGGAATATTTAGAAAAACTAAGAGAGAATGTTTCAGAGATAATAGGTTCTTTTCAGCCAGAACTGATTCTCTTTGTGGCCGGTGCCGACCCGTATGAGAGGGACCAGATTGGAGGCCTTTCATTGACTATGAAGGGATTGAAGAGGAGAGATGAACTTGTAATAGGCTGGGCAAAGGATTCAAATATCCCACTCTGCATAGTTTTGGCTGGCGGTTATGCATATGAGATTAGCGATACCGTTGCTATTCACTGTAACACAGTAAGAGCCGCGATTAATCTCTTTTCTAAGAAATTGTAAGAGACGATAATGCAAATTAAAAGGAAGGCAAAGCTTAGGTTCTGCTAAAGGGGAAGTGATTGAAGGAAATAATGGAGACCCGCTACGCTCGCCTGAGAGATGCTGACAAGCAGATTGAATCATTTAGTTTTCAGAAGGTTTCCGGAAGGGTAGTGATTGCGCTATTGGATTTGGCTGAAAAGCGCTGTGTCCAGACAGAGAAAAGGGATAAAGATTGATATGGAATTAACTCACCAGGAACTTGCTGAAATGGTGGGAACTGCAAGGGAAGTGGTGAGTAGGATATTGAACGATTTCAGGAAGACCAATTGCATCGAGATTGAAAAACACCATACAAAGATAACTCATAAAGCAGGATTGAAGATGATGCTCTACTGAGGTTCTTACGGAGCTTGAGTTTAGACTCTTTTTGTGACTTTAGTTACTGACAGATTTCAATTCTTTTGGTATAATAAAGGGCGGATATGGTAAGTGGTGGAGTAAATTTAGATCCGCCCTAATTTTTTGTGGCTAAAACCATATACAAATTGTAGCTCCAGTCACTGGAATATTGTAATATTCGCATTATACTTAATATTAAAAAGGGACAGAATGGAAAGAAAAAGCGAGCTAATTGGCTTATTCCCGCTATCTGCTATCTTCCTTCTCTTATTTGTATCTCCAAGCTCAGCAGGAATCTTCTCCAGAGAGAGGGCAGGCACAACTGGAGCAACTTTCTTGAAGATTGAGGTAGGTGCGCGTCCTGTAGCAATGGGAGGCGCCTTTGTAGCTGTAGCCGATGATGCCAATACTACTTACTGGAATCCCGCTGGACTGGCTCAGCTGGAGGAGAGGGAAATTACTGCTATGCACAATGAGTGGCTAGAGGATATAAGGTACGAATTTTTGGGATTTGTACAGCCGATCAAATCGGAAAGAGGAGCCCGGGGATTTGGAGTCGGTGTGATGTGCCTTTATACGAGTGGTCTTGAAGAGAGAACCGGTGAGACCATAGAGCCGGAGGGAACTTTTGGAGCATACGATATTGCTGTGGCAGGAGCTTATGCCTGGAAAGTTAGCAAGGTAGTCTCCATCGGCGTCAATGTGAAAGTAATCCACCAGAAGATAGAAAACGAGAAAGCGTGGAGTGGAGCAGTAGATATTGGGCTACTCTATAGACCCCCTGCTCCGAGACGAGGATTTTCGAGAGGAAGATTCCAGTTGGGATTTGCAGTGCAGAATATCGGTCCAGAGATAAAGTTTATTGAAGAAAGCGACCCATTGCCTCTTAATATAAAAGCAGGTATAGCTAAGACTTTTGAACTGAGTTCAATTAAGTCCAAGGTCACTTTAGCACTTGATGTGAATGCTCCCATAGATAATGTTCCTAATGGACATCTTGGTGCTGAGTTCGTTTACAGGAAGATGAAGGATACTGAACTTGCCGGAAGGATAGGATATAAGACCAATACCATTAAGGACCTGAATGCCTTGTCGGGACTTTCGGCAGGAGTGGGATTTGTATGGAAGAGGATGGCAGTAGACTATGTCTGGGTTCCGTACGGAGATTTAGGAAATACCCATCGCATCTCCTTGACTATAAAGATGTAATCCGGTTTTGGTGATTGGAGAGATGAGAAGGTTCACCTTATTTTCAATTTTAGTATTTTTTTGGTTCTCTGCACAGAGATGGCAATTGCTAAAGAGGAAACTCGGTTAAGGTGGAAAAGTGAAAAGGTTGTTTAGTTTTAAAGGAGGAGTCCACCCTCCATACTTTAAAGAGGTTACTTCTGGCCAGCCCTTAAGAAGGGTATCTCTGCCTAAGAAAGTGGTGATCCCCCTCTCTCAGCATACGGGTAAACCGGCAAGACCGGTAGTGAAAGTCGGCGATGAAGTCAAGACAGGACAACTCATTGGTGAAAGTGACGGGTTCATCTCCTTGCCTGTTCATTGTAGTCTCTCCGGGAAAGTCCTTGATATCAGACCCTGGCCTCACCCATTGGGTCACACCGAGCTTTCGGTTATAGTCGAATCTGATGGAAGAGATGAATGGATAAGTGATTCAACAGGTCATGAAGATTATTTTCGCTTCTCTCCTGAGGAACTAAGAGAAGTTATTAAGAGAGCTGGAATAGCTGGATTGGGAGGAGCGGCTTTTCCTACTCATGTAAAGCTCACCCCGCCGGAAAATTGCGAGATTGATACGGTGATATTGAATGGTTGTGAGTGTGAGCCGTATCTGACTTGTGACCATAGGTTGATGCTCGAATACCCTCCAGAAATACTCGAAGGACTCAAGATAATTATGCAAACGGTCGATGCCCATCGAGGAATTGTGGGAGTAGAAGCCAATAAAACTGATGCCATTTCTCTTTTGGAAAAGGAGATAAGGCGAGAACCCGCTATAGATTTAGCAGTGCTCAAGGTGAAATATCCTCAAGGTGCGGAAAAACATTTAATTGATGCTATTTTAAAGAGAAGAGTTCCTCCAGGTAAACTGCCGCTCGATGTTGGAGTAGTGGTTGATAATGTGGGGACAGCCTTTGCCGTAAGGCAAGCGGTCAAAAGAGGGATTCCGCTAATTGAGAGGGCTATTACAGTCACTGGTTCAGGCATTAAACAACCACAAAATTTGTGGGTTCGTTTGGGGACACTATTTGCGGATGTAGTCTCCCAGTGCGGGGGACTGGAGGGAAATCCAGAGAAGATAATTGCTGGTGGTCCTATGATGGGGATAGCCCAGTATACTCTTGATGTTCCATCAATTAAGAGTACTTCTGGCATACTAATATTAAGTGAAGCTGAAACTTTTCCTGAAGGGGACTGTATACGTTGCGGCAAATGTATTGATGCATGTCCTGTGAACCTAATGCCTACGGTGATAGCCCAACACGTGAAGCACAAGGATTGGGCGAGTGTAAGAAAATACAATCCGTTCGACTGTACGGAATGCGGGTCTTGTGCTTATGTGTGCCCGGGGAAGATTCCGCTGGTTCAGTATATTAAGTGGGGGAAGGAAGAAGTAAGGGATTAAAAGATAGTTTGTTCATCGCAAGGGAATCTCTTGACGCCAAAAACTTCGGACTCTACAGGGCGCTACACCAAATTCCCTCGCGTTAGGGAATATTTTGCCCTTGTTTTTGGCCAAAATTCCAAAAACTTTTCACAAACTGTCTTTTAAATGGTGGTAGTGGCAGAGCGAAACTCTGCTTTATAGAGGAAAAATGGAAGAAATTATCTCTCAGAGGTTAGTCGTTTCTGTTTCCCCACATATCAGAGCAAGGGAAGATGTCAGAACGATAATGTCTGACGTGGTCCTTGCGCTTTCTCCGGCTTTAGTTGCCTCCATTATATTTTTTGGACGGCGGGCACTTCTTATTGTTTCAGTAAGCATCTTCTTTTCTGTAGCAAGCGAGCTTTTCTGGCAGAGGCTATGGAGAAAGAAGATTACAGTTGTAGACCTAAGCTCTGTTGTTACTGGAATGCTTTTAGCTTTTGTCTTACCTCCCTCTTCTCCTCTCTGGATCGTGGCAATAGGTGCATTTGTTGCAATTATTTTGGGAAAGCAGATTTTTGGAGGGTTGGGATACAATCCATTCAATCCGGCACTGGTGGCGCGGGCTGTCTTATTAGCTTCTTGGCCGGTCTATATGACTACGTGGACAAGACCCTTTGATGGGGTGACAACTGCTTCACCTCTGGGAATAGTGAAGATGGAGTTAGACCAGAAGTTGCCATCATATTTAGAGATGTTTTTAGGTAACAGAGCCGGCTGTTTAGGTGAAATTTCTGTTTTAGCTTTGTTAGTTGGAGCAGCATACCTTCTATATAGGAAGCAAATTACCTGGCACATTCCAGTAAGTTATATTGGAACGGTTGGTTTAGTCTGTCTTCTCCTTAAGAGAGATCCCTTGTTCAACATCATGGCTGGCGGCCTTATTCTGGGGGCTTTCTTTATGGCTACGGATATGGTTACCTCGCCTTTAACTAGGAGGGGTAAGCTGGTATTCGGTGTAGGTTGCGGGCTCCTAACTGTATTAATTCGCTTCACCGGAGGGTTTCCTGAAGGAGTCTGTTATTCTATTCTGATTATGAATATGTTAACTCCTATAATTGATAAAATTACTGAACCAAAAGTCTTCGGTAGTTGAAGCAGCAGATACAGGGTACTGTAAACAGTACCAAACTAAGGTTTTGACGTAATTCATAATTATTGCGGGATTTCCGATGAAAAAAATTATAATGAGGGGTTTACTACTAACAGTTGTGGCATCTTTAGCAGCCTGGGGGCTTAGTCTCACTTATAAGAACACAAAACCAAGAATAGATGCTTACGCTGTACAGCAGGCAAGGAAAGCTCGGAAAGAAGTTCTACCTGAGGCAGTCGAGTTCGAGCTTGTAAGTATTGGGGAACAGGACTGCTTTATTGGATATGATGAGAAAAGAGAGCGTGTTGGAGTGACTATAGAGACCAAGATACAGGGTTATGCTGGAACAATAGAAATGATCATGGGATTCAATATGAAGGGAGAGATAGCAGGGCTAAAAATATTGAACCAGATTGAGACCCCTGGATTGGGGTCTAAGATTATGGAGGATTGGTTTAGTAAACAATTTATTAAACTGAAAGAGGAGGATTTGAATTTTAGAAAGGAAGATCCCAAAGGAAAAATAGAAGCAATTACGGCAGCAACTATTTCTTCCCGTGCAGTACTCGAGGGAGCAAAGAAACTGTTCGGTTTATATGGGGACTTCTTGATATACATAGAGAAAATAGAGATTCTCAAATATGTCGGAGATGGGAACTACACTGGCGAAGGGAGGGGTTTTAGTGGGCCGATCAGGGTGGGAGTTACTGTGCAAAATCACCGAATAGTAAAGATAATTATTTTGGAGCAACAAGAGGTAGTAGAATACTGGTCTAAGGTTAGAGTGAAGATGCCTCAGGAAATACTGGAAAAGCAGAATATTGATGTGGATGTGGTTAGTGGAGCGACTTATTCCAGTAAAGGATTGATTGAGGCGGTAACTAATGCTCTGGAGAAAGGGATGGAGAGGTGAAATATTTGAAAGATAGTTTGTTCATCGCTCGGGAATTTCTTAACGCCAAAAAGTTTGGAGTCCCCGATAAAATCGGGGGATGTATTTCACCTCGCTTTCGCAAGGACTCCAGAATTTTGGAATCCTCCCGAAAGGGAGGAAAAAACCTCCGATTTCATTGGAGGACTCCATATCACAAACATATCTTTCAAATGTCAGTTGAGAAAAAGTGACTGGGAAGATGGAGAGATGAAATGTTGAAGTTTGGGCAGGCTTTAAATATAGTACTTGAAGATACCAAACCGATGGAATCGGAATGGGTGGCTCTCTCTCGCGCACACAGAAGAGTGCTTGCTGAAAATATAATTGCTCAGAATAATGTTCCCTATACCGATAATTCGGCAATGGATGGCTATGCAATAAAAACAGATGATGTGAAAAGTATTCTCCGAGAGTTGCAGGTGGTGGGGGTTGTGGCATGTGGGAAATCTGTTAAGAAGCGATTAAGGCCAGGTCAAGCAATGGCTATAATGACAGGTGCTCCGATTCCAAAAGGTTGCAACAGTGTCATTCCTGTAGAGGATACAGAGGCAGTTGGGGCAGGAATTGTGAGAATATTTCGCAGGATTAGGCCCGGCGAAAATGTGCGCTATTCGGGAGAAGATGTGAGAAAGGGAGAACTAGTCTTAAAAAGAGGCACAGTCATGGGTCCGGCTGAATTGGGGATGCTCGCTTCTGTGGGGAGGAACAGGGTGAGGGTTTTTCAGAAACCAGTAGTGGCTATATTAATTACCGGTAATGAAATTATTGAACCTGGCGAGAGGTTGCGTCCGGGCAAGGTGAGAGATATCAATACTTTCTCCTTATACGGTCTTGTGGAAAAGTTTGGTGGTGTTCCACTTCCTCTGGGAATAGCCGGCGATGAGAGAGTTAATCTGGTGAGAAAGATGAAAAAGGGACTTAATTCCGATATAATGATTATTTCTGGTGGAGTTTCTATGGGGAGGTTCGATTTTGCACGAGAGGCTCTGGGTTCTCTTGGATATAGAGAGAGGTTCTGGAAGGTTGCGGTGAAACCGGGGAAACCGCTCAGTTTTGGCTATATTGGTCGGATGCCAGTTTTTGGTTTGCCGGGCAATCCTGTCTCTTCGATGGTGTCCTTTCTGGAGTTTGTGCGTCCGCTTATAATGAAGCTGATGGAAAGACCCTTAGATTTGCCTGAAATTTCTGCTTTTCTAAGAACTCCCATAGTGAAAAAAGATAATAGGAGACATTTCCTCCGGGTGAAATTGGATTACAGGAATCATAAATATTTTGCTTCTCTCACTGGTCCTCAGGGGTCGGGAATTCTTAAATCGATGATAGAGTGCAATGGCATTGCCATTCTCTCTGAAAATACCAAAGCATTGAAGGCAGGAGATAGAGTGACTGTGCAGTTAATAGTTTAGTTCGGGAATATATTCTACCTTGAGAATTATGCACAAATTGAATTTATATCTACAGTGAGGCGAATACGAGATTCTGTAGGCGCGATTTCAAATCGTGCAGCGGATGGTGAGCCGGTATGGGTAAGTTGAAGAGTTTTACTAATGGGTTTCTGAGGGAGAACCCGGTTCTAGTGTTAGTACTTGGGCTCTGTCCTCTCCTGGCAGTTTCCAATACTGCAATTAATGCTCTGGCCATGGGGATTGCCACAATTTTTGTCTTGACTTTTTCCAGCACGGTGATTTCGCTTTGGCGTAGAGTGATTGCTGAAGATATTCGTATTCCTGTCTTCGTTATTATTATATCTACTTTTGTTACTATAGCTGATTATTTTATGGCTGCATATTTTCCCCCTCTCCATAAGGCTCTGGGTGTTTTTGTTCCCTTGATTGTGGTGAATTGCATTATTTTGGAACGGGCTGAGGCGTTTGCCTATCGGAACTCTCTGATAGATTCGGTTTTAGATGCACTCGGGATGGGATTGGGATTTACTTTGGTAATAGTCACGATTGGAATAATTAGAGAGATTTTAGGGAATGGTACAATATTTGGCTCAAGTAGATTCATCTTTCACCCTGGGTTGATTATGGTTTTCCCTCCCGGAGCATATTTAACTATTGGCTTTCTAATGGTAATCCTAAACTGGTGGAAGGGTAGAAGAAAATAAATTCTTTAATTCAATTTATTGGAGGAATTTTATGGAACAGGCAAGTCTATTCGGTATCTTCATTTCGGCCCTTTTAATAAATAACATTATACTTATGCGCTTTCTTGGACTCTGTTCATTCTTTGGCGTTTCTCGCCAGATGGAAGTTTCCTTAGGGATGAGCATGGCGGTTATTTTCGTAATGACTATATCCTCAGCTGTTACCTGGATTCTCTACAAGTTCATCCTGTTGCCACTGAATCTGGAATTTCTGAAAATCTCAACTTTCATATTGGTCATCGCCTCTTTAGTTCAGTTGGAGGAACTTTTCTTGAAGAGGTATATTCCTCACCTGTATCGAGCGCTGGGAATATATCTTCCGCTGGTTACAACCAATTGTGCTATCCTGGCAGTCGCCTTCCTTCATGTCGATTATAACTACGATTTTATTCAGACTGTTATATATGCTCTGGGAGTTTCTTTAGGGTATACAGTAGCTATAATGCTGTTTACTGGAATTAGAATGAGATTGGAAATTGCACCCATTCCAGAACCGCTAAGAGGGTATCCCACAGCATTTTTCATAGCTGCTTTGATGTCTTTAGCATTTTTAGGTTTTAAAGGTCTATTTGGTTTATAATTTACGAGGTGTTTATGGTCCTAATTTCCGTAATTACTTTAGGTAGTCTGGGACTTCTTTTCGGTCTCCTTTTAGCTCTGGCTGGGAAAAAGTTTGCTGTAAAGGTCGACCCCGGGCAGGAGAAGATATTGAAAATCCTCCCAGGGACTAACTGTGGCGCTTGCGGTTTTGCCGGGTGTAGGGGTATGGCAGAGGCATTAATTAGAGGTGAAGCCGGAGCGACTTCCTGTCCAGTCGTTAGTGAAGAGACTGCTTATAGAATAGGTGAAATTCTCGGGAAAAAAGTTGAGGTGAGAGAAGCAGAAGTTGCCCGGGTTTTGTGTCAGGGGGATGAGAGTAAAGTGAAGTATGAGTATAACGGAGTAGAAGATTGTCGCGCAGCCCATCTTTTGGCTGGTGGATACAAGGCTTGTGATTATGCGTGTTTAGGACTTGGCACATGTAAGGCTGTTTGTCCTTTTGATGCGATTCGCTGGGAAATGGGGAAGACGCCTGAAATTTTGATGGATAAATGTACCGCCTGTGGAAAATGTGTTGAAGTCTGCCCTACAAAAGTAATCAGTCTCATTCCTAAAAAAGGGGAAGTCTATATTAAATGTAACTCTCTTGATAAAGGAGCGAAAGTTCGAAAGATATGTAAATTGGGTTGTATTGCCTGCGGTATCTGCGTTAAGGTTTGCGAGCCTGGTGCGATTAGGATAGAGAATAATTTAGCGAGGATCGATTACGAGAAGTGCACAAATTGTGGAATTTGTGTTGAGAAATGTCCAACCAATTCGATAGTATTTGCACAGATTGAATCTGTGCCTATAACAGGAGGTAATTAACGAGAAGATTTGTAGGCACAAATTCAATTTGTGCACTTGTATATGGGGAATGGGTATGGAATATAGATGTGAGTTGTGTGGTAAGAAAATCGCGAGGAACCGTTATCTGGTGAGGATAGCTTCGTATGCGGCCTATGATGGCTTAGAAATTAATCTTTTGGATTTAACACGTGATTTTGAAAAAGAGACAGAAGATTTATTGAAGAAGATTGAGAAGAAACGTGGCAAAAGCCTGGAGAAAGATATCTGTGTCAGATTTGAGTTTGTTCTCTGTAAGAAATGTCGGGATAATTATGTAAGGGACCCATTGGGTAAGAAGAGATTTAAGTCGAGTGGATAAAAATTTCAAAGAGGAGATCCATGAAACAGATGGTGCTATTCATTACTTCGGGCAGCCAGGAAGAGGCAAAGAGGTTGGCTAAGGTTTTGGTGGAGGAGAAATTGGCGGCTTGTGTTAATATTCTCCCTGATGTTGAGTCCATTTACTGGTGGAAGGATAAGATTGAATTGAGCAAAGAGCGGATGCTGGTCGTTAAGACTCAGGGGAAAATGGTGAAGAGGGTTGTGAAAAGAGTAAAAGAAATTCATAGTTATAAGGTTCCAGAGGTAATAGCTCTTCCCATAGTAGAAGGGAATAGAGATTATTTACAATGGATTTCTGATGCGCTCGCTCCACAAAAAAGGAAAAGGGAATAATGAAAGAAGCAATATACTACATACCGCTGGAAGAAAAGAATAAAGTGCAGTGTTTCTTGTGTCCACATCAGTGTATTATCAATGAGGGAAAGACTGGCATCTGCCGTACTCGAAAGAATGTGGGAGGGAAACTATTTGCTTTAGTTTACGACCAGTTTACCTCGGTAAATCTGGATCCTATTGAGAAAAAGCCTCTCTATCACTTTTATCCAGGAAGAGAAATTCTATCCCTGGGGACAGTTGGATGTAATTTTAGATGTAAGGGTTGTCAAAATTATGAGATTTCCCAGGCTGCAATGGGCGAAGTTCCCACCAGAACAGTAACTTCTGATGAAGCTATAAGACTGGCAAAGGGGTACGATTCTATTGGCATAGCCTACACTTACAATGAGCCCTTAATTAACTTTGAGTATCTCCTGGAAACTGCCCATCAAGCACATAAGTACGATTTGAAAAATGTCTTGGTCACTAATGGCTATATTAATGAAGAGCCTCTTGTCAATCTCTTACCCTACATTGACGCAGCCAATATTGATGTTAAATCCTTTCGGAACGATTTTTATAAGGATTATTGTAAAGGCAAGTTGGGCGATGTTCTGCGTACGGTGGAAATTATGGTCAGGCAGAAGAAGCATGTAGAAGTCACAAATTTAGTCATTCCAACTCTCAACGACTCTGATAGTGAAGTTGAGGACTTGACCGATTGGCTCTACTCTCTATCCGATGAAATTCCTTTACATTTCTCCCGTTACTATCCATGTTATAAGATGACTATTAAAGCTACACCTCTACCTACTCTGGAAAGGGTGAGAAGAATTGCTCAGAAGAAATTGAAGTATGTTTACCTTGGCAATGTCTGGGAAAAGCCCGAATCTAATACCTATTGTTCAAATTGCAAGGAAATACTTATTGAGCGCCGGGGTTACCATACCAGATTGGTGGGTCTTGAGGGAGAGAATTGCAGAAATTGTGGAGAGAAAATACACATAAAGATTTGAGATTTGGGAAAATGGAAAAATTTAGAGTTCTGATTTTTTTGTTTCTTATATTTTTCATTTTTGGTTGTGGGGAGAAAGAATATAGTAAAGTCGAATTCTTGATGGATACTGTGGTGGAAATCAAGGTATACCACAGGAGTAAGACTGAGGCACAGGAAGCTATTGATAGTTCGATGGAAGAGATGAGAAGAGTTGAACAGAAGATGTCTTGTTTTCTTCCGGGGAGCGAGGTTTCAAGGATTAATAAGGAGGCTCTCCTTAAGGGGGCAAAGGGCTCTTTATTGGCAGAAGGCTGGATACCAGTTAGCGATGAACTTTTCTCTCTGCTGGAAGAATCAATTCACCTGTCAGAGCTCACTAAAGGTTGTTTTGATGTGACCATCTATCCCTTGTGGAAAATCTGGAAGTTTGAGGGAGAGAGTGTTAAAGTGCCAGATGAAGAAGAAATCGAAAGGAAATTACAATTGGTAGATTACAAGAATACAATCATAGAAAACGGGAAAATCAATTTTGCTAAAAGAGGAATGGGCATAGATTTGGGAGGTATAGCCAAAGGGTATGCGGTGGATGCTGCAATAAAGGCTTTGAAAGAGAAGAATGTAGAAAGTGCTATGGTCAATGCAGGAGGAGATATATATGCTTTGGGAAGAAAGCAGGAGAAACCCTGGCGGATCGGTATTCGACACCCTCGGAGGGGAGGGGAAATTTTAGGAATTGTCGAGGTGGAGGATAGGGCAATCGTTACTTCTGGCGATTATGAACGTTTCTTTTTTTCTAAAGGGAAAAGGTACCACCATATCCTCAATCCCAAGACAGGCTATCCTGCAGACGAGTGTCAGAGCGTGACTATTATGGCTAAAAAAGCTACCTTTGCTGATGGACTGGCAACCGGAATATTCGTTTTGGGTCCGAGAGAAGGGATGGATTTGATTGAGAGTTTAGAGGAAGTAGAAGGAGTTATTGTTAATAAAGAAGGAGAAGTCTCTGTTTCTTCGGGATTGGTTTCTAAGATTGAGTATGTTAACCAGAAATGATAGGGTCCTAATATTTGGATTGGTTATTGTTGCCTTTCTCCTTTTTGTAAGGCTCTTTTTTATCTCAGGTGAGGGGAGCGAAGCTTTAATCAAAGTTGGTAATAGTCGCGTTCAAAGGTTCTCTTTGAGAATGGATAGGAGGATCGATCTTGAGGGTGAAAAAGGAAAGGTGGTTATAGAGATTAAAGATGGAAGAGTGAGAGTGGTGGAGTCAGACTGTTTACAAAAGATATGTGTAAATACAGGATGGATAGGTAAGCCAGGCCAGAATATTGTCTGTTTGCCAAATAAAGTGTTGGTCACTATAGAAGGTAAAGAAAGTCCTAAAATTGATGCAATAAGTTATTAGAAAAAGAGAAAAGTGGTCTAGTAGAAAAGGGGTCAGAGTCATTTTTTGCTTTGACCACTGCCTGTTCCCGATTGAAAATCGGGACGAGCGACTGAAATCCCGATTTTCAATGGCCACTCGGAATGACATCTTTTCTTCGATTTTTTGGCTAAAAATTCTAATGCCTGTGCCAATGGTACTCGCTACACCAAATTGCTCCGCATGGTCAATGCAGGGGTTTCGATTCATCAAATCGGTTTCTTGTGCCTTTGGAGGCAATTTGTGAGATGAATGGGGAGAAGAGAATATTATACATTTCAGTTTTGATTGCTCTTGCTTCCACGCTACAGATAGTGGAGAGTCTCTTTCCCCATCCGCTTCCCTGGCTGCGGCTCGGGTTGGCAAATATGATTACTTTGACCAGTCTGGTTATCTTCGGATATGCTATAGCAGTTCAGGTGGCTGTGTTGAGGACGATTTTGAGTTCTTTTCTTCTAGGTACATTCTTTACGCCTGGTTTCTTTTTGAGTTTTTCTGGTGCGCTGATGAGTGCTCTGGTAATGGGTGGAATTTATAGTCTGGGGAGGGTGGCAAAGGGTAATCCTTCTCGCCGTTATCCGTTTGGTTTTAGCATTATAGGAGTGAGCATTCTGGGAGCAGTGACTCATAATGTTACGCAACTTTTTGTTGCCTATTTTTTCCTGATAAGGCATAGAGGGGTATTTTTAATTCTTCCATTTTTGATAGTGGCAGCGGTTATTACTGGCTTTATAACCGGGTATGGAGCAAATAGCTTGAGTAGGCAAGTGGAGAAGATAACGGTAGAGGCCGGTAAACCCCGTTAAGGATTTATCTCTAACGGGACACTCCAAGCGATTGATTTCTTACACCATCCCTGCCCCGTTGGATGCTTGCTATCTAACCGGGGTGACGGTTTGGCAGACGATGAAGAGATTGATTCTAGCTTCCAGTTCTTCTCGCAGACAACAGATCCTCTTTCAGCTGGGCTTAAAATTTCAAGTGATGCCATCGCATCTTTTCGAGGAACATCCAGTTTCTTTCAGGGGGAGATTGGTGCCATCGAGAATAGTGGAGAAATTGGCGTTGCGGAAAGCAAAAGAAGTTTCCCAGAGGGTTTCTGAGGGACTGGTCATTGGTGCGGACACGATAGTTGCTCTGAAGACCAGTGAGAGAGGGAGATTGAAATTTGAGATTATCGGTAAGCCTGAGACAGTCGAAGAGGCAAAAGAGATTTTGAGACGATTGGGTGGCACAAGCCATGAAGTTTATACAGGAGTTGCAATTGTTGATGCTAAAACAGGTAGAAAGGCTTTGGGACATGAAGTTTCCAGGGTGAGGATGAAGAAGCTCACGAATCGAGAGATCTCCAGGGTAAGCCGTATGCATTTGGACAAAGCAGGAGCTTATGGGGTTAAAGAGAAGAAGGATGGCTTTGTAGAATTGCTGGAAGGGCCTCTGGATAATGTGGTGGGTATGCCCCAGAAATTATTGAAGGAGTTGCTTGAAAAATTTAGTGTGAAGGTGAAGTTTCAATGTTAGAAGTACCTTTCTAACATTTCTTTTTAGGAGCCTTTTTCAATTTTATCTAAGTTGTTAATTATCTTTGCTTTTTGGTGTAAGCTTATCAGCCATTGTCTGTAGAGAAGTATCTTCTTTTCCTCAAGAAGATTTTTCTTGAAATCTTCTTCTTTCTCTTTTGTTTTTCTTCGTTCATATTCATCTTTCACTTCTTGATCGGTGACTTTAACACTGGAAAGGATGAGGCTTCTCAATTTTTGATTGGTAATTGCTCTTTTAATCTGGGTTTCATATGTAGACGGTTCGGTCCGAAAATAGTTGCGGAGAATGTAAAAATATAAGTCGGGCTCGAACTTTCCATCTCTCTGGAATTGGGGCAGGGAACGTATTGTATTTATTACTTCGCTCTTGCTTACATAAATTCCGTACCTTTTTGCTTCCTGATGCAGGAGCTCTTCCTGGATAAGGGAACTTAACACTCCGGATTTAATTTCCCTTATTTGGGCATCGGTGAGTTCTCCTTCTGGGTTTTCGTCGTACCAGTTGCGAATTCTTCTGTGGACTACGTCTAAAAAGGAAGAATAGGAAATTTTAGTTCCGTTGACCTGAGCCGCACAATCGATTAGGCGGCGAGTGGAGAAATTCCAGAGGAAGATGCCGATGATAAAAGCAACAGCAATACACCATAAAAAGGTCTTTACGTTTTTTCTCAGAAAGTTCATCATTTCTCATCACCCAAAATTATTATATTAAAAATTCAACTTGTTGGTCAAGGAAATTGTCGTGGAAATAGTGATGCAAGTGATTATTAAATTGGTGTCTAGGGTTTTTCTTTTCGCATTTATTGGCTATTTTGTAGGAAAGATAAAGAAAAGATTTGTCAGGCCATTAATTGCTGTGGTAATTGATGGTTCCCTCTATTTACTTATTCCCTTTTTCTTTCTCCTGTCTATGTGGGAAGGTTCAGCCGACTTTCTTATAGCAAAAAAGGTCGCCCTAATAGCAGCTTTAGTTGTTGTTGCTTGCGGTCTTATGGCCTATCTTTTTTCCATTCTTTATAGCGTTGAATTTCGTCAAATTTGCCTTCCCATAATGTTTATGAACGCCATATACCTCCCGATTCCCATAAATACCCTTTTCTTTGGCAACGAGGGAATGACTTATAGTGTGATTTACAGTTTGGCAGCAGGGATTCTCCACTTTACCCTAGGCATCTATCTGGTTAGCCGTAAGGAGCACTTTCTGGAGATAATTAAAATGCCATTGATTTATGCTGCCTTAATGGGAGTGATTCTCAACCAGGCTAGAGTCGGTGTTCCAGTGGTTTTTCTCAATATTTCGCAGGGCCTTAAAGAGGTAGCCCTTCCGGCAATGGTAGGTCTTGTGGGATATCAGCTAAACCTTATCAAGAGGCGACATTTTAAACTTGTAAATATTGGTGTTCTCCTTCGACTGGGCGGGGGATTTCTGGTAGCTTTAATTCTGGTTAGACTTCTTCACTTCTCTGGTCCAGGAGCCTCTGTAGTTTTAGTATCTTCAGCAATGCCTTCGGCAGTCCTCACATATATATTTGCAAAAAAGTACGAGGCAGATGAAGACTTTGCCGCAGGGATGATTCTGGTGGGCACTCTCCTGAGCATCGTGACCATTCCACTAATAGTTTCTTTCGTGATATGAGAAAATTCTATATTTGTTCTATTATTTTAATTCTTTTCTTAAATAGTTGTTACCCGCGGGTTAAAAGAAGGTTACCTCCTCCCGTTCCTGAGTATCGTGTTGATGAAGAGGCACAGAAGAAGATAAATGAATATCTTATTGAGGTGGAAGAAATTTGCCAGAATAGCGAAAGCCTGGATGTTGTCGGACAATCTACAATGACGCAATCGGCAAGGCTAATCAACTTAGGTAAGGCAGCTTCACCAATGTTGGTTGGTGTGGTTCAGGATAAGACTAAACATTGGAAATTTAGGTATTGGGCTTGTGAACTGCTTGGCTATATTGAGGATGAGAGAAACATCCTTCCACTCATTGCAGTAATTGAAGACCCTGCTGAACAGGAGAAGATAAGGTTTTGCGCTCTTCAGGCTATAGGTGAAATGGCTAATCCAGAAACTATTGAATATTTGGAAGTAGCAAAACAGATTGTACAAAGTGGTACTTTGAGGGAGGAAATAACAAAGATTATAGAAAAATTGGGAAAAAGAAGGTAAAATTTGGGGACAAATAAATTACTTCATTTCCTTTGATTTAAGTTCTGGTTCGATTACTTTTTCCTGGGATTTGCTCATTGCACAATTTCCTTCAAAGACGGCCCCTTCAGCTATATAGAGTTGTGGTGCGTTGATATCTCCTTTAACCTGGGAGTGGGGGAGCATCTCAATGCTGGCGGAAGCAATGATATTTCCATCAATTTTCCCTCCCACAACTACAGTTTGAGCATTTATATCTCCCTTCACTTTTCCATCTGCGCCTACAACAATTGCCTCAGCATTTGCCACTCCGCCATCAACACTACCATCAATTCTGACGGTGCCCTTGCTGGAGATTGTTCCTTTGATTTCTGAATCCGGGCCGACCAGGGTATCTACTTTACCGACTTTTCCCACTTCCTCTTTCTTGCCAAACATGCTTCTGCCTCCCAAGAGAAATTAACATTTCTGGCACCCTAAAGAGTGTTTCACCTGCAGTAGGACTATTTGCTGAAGATAAGAATCTTACGCATTCATTCAATTAGCGGCTTGCAAAAATTGGCTTGCTTTTTACATAGAGGAGGGGATTTACAGGTTTACCTTTGTACCAAACTTCGTAATGGAGATGGGGCGCAGTGACTATCCCTGTGCTACCCACGAGAGCTATGATCTGTCCTCGCTTGACTTTTTCTCTAGGCTTCACCAGTATGGTTGAGTTATGAGAATAACGTGTAGAGAATCCGTGTCCGTGGTCAATCATTACACTCCTGCCAAAGGTCCCTTGCCAGCCAGCCAGCACGACTCTCCCATCAGCAGTTGCTCGCACAGGGGTCCCCTTTAAATTCGCAATATCAATTGCGTGATGGAATTCTCTTTTCGCGGTCAAAGGATGGCGTCGCCAACCATAACCAGAAGTAACTCGACCAAAAATCGGCCATATAGCTGGGGTAGCCAGTAACAGACTCCTCTCATAGGTGAGGAAGTCGCTTATTTCGTGGAAGCTCTGTTTTCTTTCCCAGGCTTCCCTCTTCAGTTCCTTAACGTTCATTTGGAATAGTTCTTTGCTGAGGCCATTTTCATTCTGCAAGACTGATGCAATGCTAAGCTGATCATCAATCGAAGGTCCACCTATTGCACCAAGTTCGATTATGTCTTTGGGATTCTTCATATGTAGCAGCCCTCTGAGTTGCGTGTCCATCTCCCTCAATTCACAGAGGAGGTCCCTGTCTTTTGCCAGGGACTTTGCGAAGTATTCTGCTTTCTCTCGAAGGACCCTGTTAGCTCTGGCAGTTTCCCTGTAGTCTATTTCTCGGTTTATAATGAAGACCGACCAAGTTACTGAGGATATCCATAGAATTAGAACAGAAAAAATAAGACCTACTGAGATGCTAGTTCGTAATGGGCGGGACTTATCATGAGGAATTAACAAAACGGTCAATCTTCTTGCGAACCACTTGCGGATTCCTTTTCTCATTGCCTGCCCTCCCTCATTTTTATATCTTTTAGTTAGGATACAAGAATGTTAACTATATTGTCAAGTATTTTTTATTGGCGTCCGAAAAATAAGATTCTTAGTGGCTTCGGTCTATTCAAGCTTATATTATTATATCACAAATTTTGTTAGAGTGGTATTAAAAAATGTTAAATTTTCACTAACTTCCAAAAATAGCCCATTTTTAAATGGTGAAAAGAGAGGTAGACATATATGAGATATCGAAATCCCGCGACAAGTTATGAGATTTTCCCTCTTTCCAGTCGCTCCCAAGGACATGATTGTAACGAAGAGCTTCGGCTTGTTTCCATAGCTTATGCTTTAGTAGAGGTAAAAGATTCCCGAAAGTTCTTCAGACTAAGCGAATTCAGTTTTTGTTTGCATTTCATTTGTAAATGTGGTAAAATTAAAATAAAATAAAAAATTTAACTAACTTGTTCCAGGGGCCTTAAAGTGGATATTCCGACAAGGTATAACCCAAAGGTTACAGAGAAGAGATGGTATGATTTCTGGCTGCAGAGGAAATATTTTCACAGCGAACCCAGGCCCGATATGAGGCCTTATACTATAGTCATTCCACCTCCGAATATCACCGGCTCCCTCCATATGGGACATGCCTTGAATAATATTTTGCAGGACATTCTAATTCGACTGAAGCGAATGCAGGGTTATAATGCACTCTGGCTGCCTGGAACAGACCATGGAGGAATTGCCACTCAGAATGTGGTGGAGAAGGAGCTTCTCTCCAAAGGATTGACCAGAGAGGAGTTGGGTAGAGAGAAATTCCTGGAAAAACTCTGGGAATGGCGCAACGAAGTGGGGGACACGATTCTTGAACAGTTGAAAAGGCTGGGCTGTTCTTGTGACTGGGAGCGCACTCGGTTCACTATGGATAGTGTCTGTGAAAGGGCGGTCTTGGAGGCTTTTGTTTACCTCTATCGAAAGGGGTTGATATATAGGGGGGAGTACATTGTCAACTGGTGTCCCAGGTGCCAGACTGCTCTTTCAGATATCGAAGTGGAGCATGAGGAGATTAGGGGCAAGTTATGGTATATAAAGTATCCACTGAAAAGTTCAAAAGTCGCTGCTTTTGTTGTGGTCGCTACAACGCGACCTGAAACTATGTTGGGGGATACAGCAGTTGCTGTTCACCCGAAGGATAAGAGATATAGGAAGTTAATTGGAAACGAAGTTATATTGCCAATTATGGACCGCTCTATTCCCATCATTGCTGATGGATTTGTAGATTCTGCCTTTGGTAGTGGTGCGGTCAAGGTGACCCCTGCACACGACCCGAATGATTTTAGAATAGCCCAGAGACATAGCCTACCAAGTGTCAAGGTTATTAATGAACAGGCCAGGATGACCGAGGCTTCTGGAAAGTATCAAGGAAAAGATAGGTTCAACTGTCGCAGAGAGTTGGTAGAGGAGCTGAAGGAGAAAGGGTATCTAGAAAAGGTCGAAGATTACAACTACTCGATTGGCCACTGCTACCGCTGCCAGACTATTCTCGAACCACTCGTATCCGAACAGTGGTATCTGAAGACAGGGGAGATGGCAAAAAGAGCAATTGAAGTTGCCAGACAGAAGAGAGTGCGTCTCATTCTCGAAAGCTGGACTAAACCATATTTGAATTGGCTTGAAGAACTGCATGATTGGTGTATTAGCCGTCAGATCTGGTGGGGGCACAGGATTCCTGTATGGCATTGCCAAAAGGGTTGTCCACCTATTGCAGCGAGAGAAAGACCGGAAAGATGTCCAGAGTGTGGCAGTAACAATCTTATCCAAGACCCCGATGTATTGGATACTTGGTTCTCCTCGGCTCTCTGGCCCTTTTCCACTTTTGGTTGGCCAAAAGGAGAAGGCATAGCTTCCAGTAAATCGAAAAGTGGGCAGGTAATTGATGACCTTGACTACTACTATCCTACTTCCGTTTTGGTCACGGGATACGAGATTCTCTATCTCTGGGTGGCCAGAATGGTTATGATGGGACTGACATTAATGGATGATATCCCGTTTTCTGATGTATTCATTCATGGCATAGTGCGAGACGCCAAAGGAAGGAAGATGAGTAAGTCTATGGGGAACGTTATCGACCCGTTAGAAGCTATTGAGAAATATGGAACCGATGCCCTGAGGTTTGCTATGGCTTCTGGTGGGGTAATGGGAAGGGACGTTCAGCTCTCTGAAGGAAATTTTAGGGAGGGAAGGAATTTTGCTAACAAGATATGGAATGCTTCGCGCCTCGTGCTTATGAATCTGGAAGACTTTAAATTATCTCCCGGCACTCAAGCCACAAGTGCCTCTATTAGAGAAAAGCTTACTTTACCCGATAGATGGATTTTGGACCAGTATAATCGGGCGATAGAAGAGGTCACGATTGTCTTTGAGCAGTATGATATAAGTAGGGCAGCGAGGCTTCTCTACGAATTTATCTGGAGTAAGTTCTGTGACTGGTACTTGGAACTGGCCAAGATGAGACTTTATGGCCAGGAACCGAGCGAGCGAGAAGTGGCTCAATTTGTGCTCATTTACGTGGTTGAGGGAACTTTAAAATTGCTCCATCCGATAATGCCATTTATTACAGAAGAGATATGGCACCTCTTAAATAGCATCTCTCCGGCGGGCAGAGAGGAATCGATAATGATTGCTTCCTGGCCTCTTCCCAGAAGAGAGGAGAGAGATGAGGATGCCGTAGAGAACATGGAACTGGTTATGGATATAATCTCTCAGGTGAGGAATGTTAGGAGCGTAATGACAATCCCACACGATAAGATGGTGGAAGTGTTGATTAAACCATCTAAAAGAAAACAAAAGCTACTCTTGGATGAACATATCCCCTATATTAAGAGTTTAGCAAAGTGTAAGGAAGTTATAGTGGATATAAGTCTTAAGAAACCAGAAGACTGCGCCGCTTCGGTTGTTGGCGATGTAGAAATCTATATTCCTCTAAAGGGTATGATTGACATTTCTAAGGAAGTGGAGAGGTTGGGTAAGGAAATCGAGAAGATAGAACTTGAACTGGACAGAATCAACAGGAAATTGAGAAACAGCGAGTTTCTGAAGAAGGCCCCACCTACGGTTGTGGAGAAAGTAAAGAAACAGAAAGAAGAATACGAAGTTACAAGAGATAAGTTACGAAGAAACTTAAAGCTAATTAAGGAGTAAAATCGATGCGTGAGGATGGAAGGCAGAACTATAAGATTCGTCCAGTAAAGATAATTCGGAACTACCTTAAGTATGCTGAAGGGTCTGCTCTGGTGGAAGCAGGTGGAACAAAGGTAATCTGTAGCGCTTCTGTAGAGCAGAAAGTTCCTCCGCACCTGCACGATAGCGGCACTGGTTGGGTAACTGCTGAATATGCGATGTTGCCCAGAGCAACAGACAGACGCTCAGAAAGGGAGAGGTTCAGGTTGTCCGGACGCACCCAGGAGATTCAGAGGCTTATAGGTCGTTCCCTTCGCGCTGTTGTCGATTTAAAATTGCTTGAAGATAGGACAATAATTATTGATTGCGATGTGTTGCAAGCCGATGGTGGCACGCGGACAGCTGCCATAACAGGAGGCTTCGTTGCTCTGGTCGATGCGATACGAAAGTTGAAAAGGGATAAGAAGATCGCTTCCTTTCCAGTAAAAGACTACCTGGCTGCCACAAGCGTGGGGATTGTGAAAGGGCAGATGCTTTTAGATTTAACTTTTCAGGAAGACAATTTTGCCGAAGTCGATATGAATGTGGTTATGACCGGGAGTGGAGAACTCGTGGAAGTTCAGGCTACTGGTGAAGAGGCGACCTTTCCTGAAAAGAAATTACTGGAGATGCTGGGGCTTGCCAGTAGAGGTATTGCCGAATTGATAGTAGTGGAAAAGGAAATTCTGGGAGATTTAAAATAGTCAGGGATAGCATGTTAGAAATCGTGCTTGCTACTCGAAATCGCGACAAGATCAGAGAGATTAAGAAGATACTCCATGGTATCAATGCCAGGTTCCTATCCCTGGACGATTTTTCAGGTTGCCCTGAGGTGGTGGAGGATGGAGAGACTCTGGAAGCAAATGCCAAGAAGAAAGCACTTGTAGTTTCACAGGATACGAAGAAGGTCTCTCTGGCTGAAGATAGCGGTCTGGAAGTAGAGGCTTTGGGAGGGGCTCCGGGAATACGTTCAGCGCGGTTTGCTGGCGATAACGTCACCCATGAGGATAATAACAGGAAACTGCTGAATCTTATGGAGAAACTCCCTTTGGAAGAGAGAAGAGCAAAGTTCAGATGTGTAGCTGCTTTAGGCAAGCCGGACGGTGGAGTGGTAACTTGTGAGGGGGTATGTGAAGGGATAATTGCTTTTGAGATGAAGGGAGAGAGTGGTTTTGGCTACGACCCCCTGTTTCTTCTGCCATCATACGGAAAGACCTTTGCAGAGCTTGGACAGGAGGTAAAGAACAGGATAAGTCATCGAGCTCAGGCTCTGGGCAAGATTAAAGAAATAATTGATAACTGGATAGTTTAACTCAAGTTTTATCTGCCATCAGAAATCTATATCATTGACAGGATATGAGAATAGGTGATTAGATAAATTTTTTGGCCGGGGCGTAGCTCAGTTGGTTAAGAGCGCATGGTTTGGGACCATGAGGTCGCTGGTTCGAGTCCAGTCGCCCCGACCATTAAAAATAGGGACAATCCCAGTTATTATATAGTCAGCCAGCGGAATAAAAGCCTTTTAGATTTTGAGAGAAGTTTTACAATTTAGGACTGGAAAAGGGAATATGAAAATCGCATATGTATCAACCTATCTTCCTAAGCAGTGTGGGATAGCTACCTATACCGATTACCTCATCCATGGGATAAGAAAGGTAGATCCTACATCAGAGATTAAGGTTGTAGCTGAGGAAGGAGCGTCTCTTATAAAGAGAGAAAAATTTGAGGTCGTTTCCTGCTGGGATAGAAACGAGGACTATGTAGACCCCATTATCAGACATACAAATGGTAGAGATGTTGTCCATATTCAACATGAGTACAGTATATACAAATTTGATGATAGATTACCCATCCTACTAAAGGAATTAGATGGGACTGCTAAAAGGGTCATAACTATCCACTGTGTAAGACCAAGCCAATTTTCTGAAAGAGGGGCATTGGATGAGAATTTTGTCAAAAGAATTGCCGGGTTTGCTGATCAGGTCATCGTTCATCTTCCTTCCCAAGCATCGATACTGACTCGATTGGAAATACCATCAGAAAAGATTCACGTTATTCCACATGGAACAGAGCTCAGTGATGAAAATAAGAAGGATTCCCGGAGAAGGCTAAAGCTTCCTGAGGATGGTAAGATAATCCTCATGTTTGGCTTTGTTAAACGCCATAAGTGTCTCCATATACTCCTGGAAGCACTTGCCGAAATGCTTACGAAAGTTGAAGATGCATATCTATTTGTTGCCGGAGGTCTTGCTCCTACCGCTAAAAAGGAAGATAAGGATTATATCGAAGATATTAATAAGAGGATAGAAGAACTTGGTCTTCGGAGGAACGTTATATTCCCGAATAGATTTTTCCCCAATAGCGAAGTGCCCTATTTGTTTGGTGCGTGTGATGTCGTTCTTTTCCCCTATTATGAAGAGGACCGATCTGCATCCGGTTCTCTTCATCTTGCGATAGGTGCGAAAAAGCCTGTTATTGCATCAAGAATACCCAAGTTTGAGGAACTGAGGAATATTTGTGATGAACTGCTCGTTCTTCCATATAACTCTTCTGGAATTGCAAGGGTAGCTATTCGTCTTTTTGAAGACCCAGAATTTGGAGAATATGTGCTTAAGCGAACAGATGAGTATCGGAATCTTACTTCTTGGGAGGCCGTAGCAAGGCAACACTTAGAATTGTATAGAAGAACCCTGAAATGAAAATAGCAATGCTCTCCAGGTGGAATACAGCTTGTGGTGTATCATTTCATGCTGAAATTGTTGGCAGAGAATGGGTAAAGAAGGGGCATGGCTTTACTGTCTTTGCACCTAACAATATAAGACCTATAGCGAGAGACGAAGAGTACGTAATTAGATGTTTTAGTGATGAAGGTGATCATACAGAGACATTTTTTCATACCGGACCTTTTTTGGATACCGATTACGAAATACTGGTTGTGGAACGATTAGAATGGATACCGTTAGGACCACTGAAAGAAATTTTCTCGAGAATTAGGAAAAAGGCAAAAATAGTTTATGTAGTGCAAGAAAGAAAGCTCCCCACGAATCCTTTATTTTATGAATTTGAGTGGGATGCTATAGTCTGTTTTGATGATCGCTATAAGCAGCAATGGCTAAGAAGGTTTGATAAAAATAAGCTCCACGTGATTCCTTATCCTACAGGATACTTGCGCAAAGGAGATAAACGGAAAGCAAGAAAAGGATTCGATTTACCATTAAGCAAAAAAATAGTGTTTAGCTATGGATGGGCACCAGAATTGCATATTTTCCCCATACTTCCTGTAATGCAAAGGTTAAATGAGACTTTTCCATTCATCTACCTTATCTTAGCTGAGCCAAAATTTATTGTCGTAGACATCAAAAGACTGAGAACCTATAAGTTCATAAAGTTAAGGCACGAACTTCCTCCTCTGGAGCGCATTTATACTTATCTTCATGCATCCGATATCTATCTTATGCATAAGCAAAAAGATGAAATAAGAAAAGGTGAAGCTGTGATATCGAGCTCTATTCTGATGTGTCTGGGTGCTTTAACTCCAGTAGTGACCTCGGATACAGAATTTAGCTCACTTTTTAATAGAGAGGTTATGAAGTATTCGAATAAAGACGAACTTTATAAGCTGCTGATTAGGATATTTGAACAGAACGAAGTTATTGCCGAGACTCTAACTTCGGCTGAAAAGTATGTAACTGAACACTCCCCAAAGAAGATTGCAGGAGAATTCATAAGGTTGTTTAATCAACTATTATGGCAGTGAGTAGGATGACGCCTTCTTTAAACCGCTTAATTAAGAATTTAGGTAACGGTAAAATCATTCAATTAGCATCAGGGGAATCCATTTTTAAGCTCGATTCCTATCCAGAAAATCCTATTTTGAAACCTCAAGATATTGGTCTCACCTGGGAGGTGGACGATAAATTACAGATAGGTGCAGTGTTTAACCCTGGAGCTGAAGTTTTTGAGGACAAAGTGATTCTTCTTCCAAGATGCCATAAAAATTATTCAACAATAGAATATTTCGATACCAAATTAAATAGGGAAAGATACCGACCTGACGAAAACTATGTTTCAGAAATCTGGCCTTTAATTAGTGAGGATGGGACCAAATTTGAGAGGTATAAGAATGTAGTCATCCGAGGTGACGGCACAGATCATCAGGATTTTATTTATGGGATAGAAGATATAAGAATTATCAAGTACAATCGGAAGTATTTGCTAATCGGCTGCGGTAAAATAAACCCCCCCTTTATGGGTGGAAATACTGATAGAGTGGCCATATATTCTACAGAAGATTTCACTATTATCACTTATCATGGAAAAATTGAGCCTTTTGATAGTCGGAATGCAATTCCCTTTTTAGTCAATGATAAATGGTATATGTTGTTGAGATTTTATCCTAACATTCATTTGGCTCTGCTTGAGGAAGGAATAGACCAACTATTAAATCCTTCCAAATACGTGAAGTATTGGGAAAAGATATACGAACAGCGAAATGAAAATCTACTTCTTGAAGCGGGGAAATACCCGCATGAAAAGGAAAAAATAGGGCCATCTAACCCTCTCATCAAGACGGATAGGGGATTATTGTTTATATACCATGCTGTAGGGAAAATAGGGTCACACATCTCGAGGGAATATGGAATTAGAGAACCAATTGAAAGGGGCTATTCCATATGTGCAGGCTTGATAGACTTGGAAGACCCTAAAAAGGTTCTCTCAAGAACCAAAAACCCAATCTTCATTCCATCAAAGCCCTATGAACTCTATGGTAACAACCAATATCCGGTAGATGTGCCAGCAGTAGTCTTTCCAGTAGGTGGTATTGTAGCGAATGATAAGCTCCTCCTGTATTGTGGAGCTGGTGATAAATATATCACACTGTTAAGCTGTAGTATAAATAATCTGGTTAATTACTTGTTAGAAAATTGTAGGAGGTCCCAGTGAAGATTTTAATGGACAGACACGGCGGTCTGTCCCTACTGGAGTGTAGTTGAGTAGATAGAATTTCCTCTTGCTTTTCAGGTAGAATTTCCTATTTTTGGAAATAGGTCTTTTGTTTGTATTTGAACTCCTGAATGAACTTGCCATTGTGAAAAACTCTGTTCTTTCCCATTGGATGGATGTGAAGTTCAACAGTAAAGGCAACCATATTGTATTTGTGGTTTATAGTGTAGATTGAGCCATCGTAGGAGAAAGAATTGTCTTTAGCCACCTTTCTTTGCTCTTTAAGGCAGAATACATCATCCGGGTTAATATCTTTTGGTACAGGCTTAAATACAGAGGGTTTAAGCCTTTTTATAGGGGGTACACCAGTATTTCGGTTTATCCAGTAGTGATTATACCACTTAATCCATATCTGAAAGTTTCTATTTAATTCATCCAGGGATTTCACCTGATAGCGTTGTTCTTTGACAAAACGGCCTTCAATGAATCTGAATAATCTTTCAATTTTCCCTTTTGCTTTTGGATTACCAATGGCATGGTTTATCATTGGGATGCCGAGTTCTAAGAGGGCAATCTCTACATCAGTCTTAACCTGTTGGGGATTAGCATGGTAAGGATAAAACTCCATCTGGCCTTTAATCACTCTATGGGAAAACTTTGTGTGAAGGGTGTAGTTAAAAATTGATGAGTTATCTGTATAGAGCATCTGAAAGAGGCCGTATTTTCTGATAGCTTCTTTTAAAACAAGCATATTGTTGTAAGTGGAATCAGAAGGCAAGAATCTACCCGCCAGGATCATCCTGGAGAAGTCATCAATGAGCATAATGAGGTATATTCTGCCAAAATCAGGCCATCTCCTTATGTGGTGGGTATCCATTTGGACAAGCTCACCAAATGAAGACATCTCAAAACGGTTGGCAGGTTCTTGTTTTGTATAGCTCTTGCTGTATTGGTTTTTCTCTATAAGGATTCTCCTGACAGTGGAGGGATGAATCATTTCTCTTTGTCCAAGCAACTTTTGTTCTTCATTAGCGAGATGTTTAGTTAGCATTTCAGCGATATGCTGGCAGGAGCGTTTTTTTCTCTGTTGTTTGAGTTTTGCTACCTTATCCCGAATGGGGTCAGGAATTCTGTTCCAGGCAGGATGATTCCGCCTGTACCGCAAGGATTCTATAGAGCCGTTGGATTGTCTTAATCTTTTAACGAGATTTCTTATTTGTCTAGTTGACAGATTAAGTTCTTTGGCAGCTTGTTTTTGTTTCATTCTCTTTTCTTTCACCAGAGTAATAATCCGATAGATTCTGATTAATTTCTCTGGATAAAGACAATTGATTTTCTCCAATTGGTGGTTACCTCCTCTACGGAAATTTACTCTGCAGGAAATATACCACCCGGAGACTAAAATGGGAACTATTTTAAAATAGGAAATTCTAGCTGCATAACTACATAATGGAGTTGCCAAAATTGAAATATTTTGATATAATATATGAAAGATAGACTGAGAGTCCGGGCATGATTTATACTCCAAGCAAATCTGGATGAGTTAATTTAGAGAAGGGTAAAAAAACCCCGCAATTATTTTCTCTGGACACACTTTCGTGAAAATTAGTGCGGGGTTTAATTCAAATGGGTGGATTTTAGAAAATAGTTTGTTCATCACTTGAGGAATTTCGTAACGCCAAGTGGTCTTTATAAACTATTTCTAAATGTTGAGGAGGATAGGAAATGATTGGAAAAGGGATTACGGCGATTAATGAGAAGGTGAGAAAAGAGAGTGAGTTTGTTGAGAGCCTGACTGCTGAGATTGGGAAGGTTATTGTGGGGCAGAGGTACTTAATTGAGAGGCTTTTGGTAGGTCTTCTGGCTAACGGTCACTTATTGGTGGAAGGCGTTCCCGGGCTTGCCAAAACTATGTCGATAAAGACATTATCGCAGGCAATAAAAACTAAGTTTCAAAGGCTCCAGTTTACTCCAGATTTACTGCCAGCAGATTTGATTGGCACTCCGGTGTATAATCCTAAGGATGGGAGTTTTACTACTAAGAAGGGACCAATATTCGCTAACATTATCCTGGCTGATGAGATAAACAGGGCACCGGCTAAGGTGCAGAGTGCACTCCTGGAAGCAATGCAGGAAAGGCAGGTGACCATTGGGGAAAATACTTTTAAGTTGGATGAGCCTTTTTTGGTTATGGCTACACAGAATCCTATAGAGCAGGAAGGGACTTACCCTCTGCCTGAGGCGCAGATTGATAGATTTATGCTTAAGATAAATATATCCTACCCTGATATGGAAGAGGAACATAAAATTCTTAAACGAATGAGTTTTACTGATAAGAAGATTGAAGTTGACCCTGTTATTACCCCTGAAGATATTATAAGGGCGAGAAGTGTAGTTGACGAAGTATATATGGATGAGAAAATAGAAAAGTATATTCTGGATGTCGTCTTCGCTACAAGAGAACCTAAGAAATACAAATTGGATGAACTAACTGACCTCATTCAATACGGCGCTTCGCCGCGCGCCAGTATATATCTGACTGTGGCCTCTAAGGCTTATGCTTTTATTCAAAACAGGGGGTATGTAACACCTCAAGATGTTAAGTCTATAGGGCCGGATGTTCTAAGACACAGGGTCATTGTAAGCTATGAGGCAGAGGCCGAGGAGAAAACCCCAGAAGATATTGTAAAGAGAGTATTTGAGGAGGTGGAAGTGCCATAAGATGATACCAAAAGAGATTTTCCAGGAAATACGCAGGATACAGATAACCACCTCTCGTATGGTTACGGATGTCTTCGCCGGGCAGTATCAAAGTATTTTTAAAGGTAAGGGTATGGATTTTGAAGAAGTTAGAGAATACCAGCCGGGAGATGAAATCCGTTCAATAGACTGGAATGTTACTGCCCGTATGGGACATCCCTATGTGAAGAAATTTATAGAGGAGAGGGAACTGACCATTATGCTGCTTCTGGATATGTCGAATTCTTTCTATTTTGGAACTGTAAACAAACTTAAGAGCCGATTGGCAACAGAACTCTGCTCTGTTCTGGCATTCTCCGCTATTCAGAATAACGATAGAGTGGGATTTATTGCTTTTACCGATAGAATAGAAAAGTTTGTTCCTCCCAGAAAAGGTATTCGTCATGTGTTAAGAGTTATCAGAGAAGCCCTGTATCTAAAGCCTGAAGGTAAAGGGACAGATATACCTGGTGCGATTGAATACTTGAATAGAGTGACCAATCGCAGAACAGTCACATTCATCGTATCTGACTTTTACGCATCTGATTTTAAGAAGCCCTTGTCTATTGCCAATAAGAGGCATGATGTTATTGCCATTACCATAATAGACCCCAGAGAAATTAGCTTGCCAGATATAGGCATAGTTAAGCTTGATGATGCAGAGAGCGAAAGAAGTTTTTTAATAGATACTTCTGACCCCAAGGTAAGGCAAGAATACAATAAGAATTCTCTCGAAAGATTAGAAGAAAGAAGGGAATTGTTCCGTTCTATAAATGTTGATAATATAGATATTCGCACGGATGTGCCGTATTCTCATGACCTGTTCAAATTTTTCAGAATGAGACAGAGGAGGATCCGGTAAGCTGAGGGCAGTAGGGGTCTGGCTGATGTCTGGTCCTCTTCACCTTAGCCCTTTCAGAGATGTGTAATATGGAGAGCTAACCCCCGGCAAGCTCCAAAAGGGGAGATAAATGAGAAAGAGTATTATTCCAAATCTGATAATTATTGTGATGCTTGGGATTCTGATGGCTTTAACTTTAAAGGGTTTTTCTAAATTCTCAAAAGCTCAGTTGGCCGAGAAGGCCTGGAGCCAGCAGAAACAGCTTGAATATGCTAATTTGCTTCTAGCGAAAGGGTTAAAAGGGGAAGCGGCTCTGGCACTGGAAAATTACATAGATACAAGTAAAGGTGATAAAAAAGAGCTGGCAAAGGTCTGTTATAGGTTAGGGAATATATATATGGATTTATACGAATATGAAAAAGCGTTAACGTCTTTCTATAAGGCGGAGATGTTAGACAAAAAAGCAGATTTTAAGGATGAGATGAATGGGAAGATTGTTGAAGCATTGGAGAAATTAGGGATGAGCTCACAGGCACAATATGAGCTTGAGGCAAGGACAGCTATAGGTGGGACGCCAAAAAGAGAAGGGAAAGTTGTGGCTCGTATAGGGAAGGAAGAAATTACAGATACCCAGATTAATGAAGCATTGGATAGGTTGCCTGAGTGGAGCAGGAAGGAATTCCAAACAGAGGAGGCAAGACAGGATTTCATAAAGGAATATGTGGCGACGGAAGTATTATACCGAAAGGCAAAAAGACTGGGTCTGGACAAAACTCCCCAGACCAGAAAAGAAATAGAGGCATTGAAGAAGCAACTTGTTGTTGGGCAATTGGTGCAGAAGCAGATAAGCGACAAATTAAGAATTACTCCTGAGGAGTTGAAACTTTATTATAAGGCAAATAAGGATAAATATGTTGAAGAAACTAAAACAAAAAATGGTAAGAAGGTGAAGAGACAAAAAAAGTTTCCCGAGGTGAAAGTACAGGTTGAATATGACTATAAGTTAGAAAAACAGAAAGAGCTTACCAGTGCTTTATTGAAAAAGGCTTTGGAAGAACAAGAGGTAGAAATCTTTTATGAACCGTCTAAGAAGAAAAAACAAAAGAGCAAGAAATAACCTGATGGGATGTCTGTGTTTCGTATTTTTATCTTTTTTGATTTCCTCTACTCTGGCGCTCGCTCGGGAGGCAAAGAATGAAAAATCTCCCATAGAAGTTGAAGCCGCGGTGGATAGAAACTCCATAAGCATTGGCGATAAGATAAGATATAGGATTAGAGTTAAGACCAGAAAGGATATAGAAGTTGAATTTCCCAGCTTTGCTGAAAATTTAGCTGGGTTTGCTATTAAAGATTTCGGCTCTGCGGAAAGAGGGTTTCTTGGTAAGAAGACACTGGTGCAGTGGTATTTACTGGATACCTATACGACTGGTAAATATACTATTCCCAAAGCCACTATAAAATACAGAAGGAAAAATCAGAAACAATGGCAGGAGATAGAAACCAATGAACTTAAAGTTGAAGTCAAAAGCGTTTTGGAAAAGGGAGGCAAGGCAACTGATATACGGGATATTAAAGACCCGGTAGACTTTCCTGGCAAGGTAAATCCGTACCTTATTCTGGCGGCGTGTGTTCTTCTCGGTGCGGGCGGTTTTCTGTGGGTATTTTTGGCAAGGAAGAAGGAAAAGAAAGAGATTATTCCTCCCAGACCTGCCCACGAGATAGCCTATGAGAGACTGGAAGAACTTAAGAAGAAAGATTTGTTAAGCCAGGGCAGAGTCAAAGAATTCTATTTTGAACTCTCCCTTATTGTGAGATACTATCTGGAAGACAGATTCGACCTGAGAGCTCCCGAGATGACCACAGAGGAATTCTTGCTCAAAGTTAAAGATTCCCAAAAGTTGTCTTATGAGCACAAAGGTGTTTTAAGAGACTTTCTGTCGCATTGTGATCTGGTAAAATTTGCCAAATATGGACCAAGTGATACAGAAATAAATTCAAGTTTGGAATCAGCAAAAAAATTGATAGACGACACTAGACCAGAAGTACGGGAAGAGATACCGCAGGTTAAGGAGGCTATAGGGGTGAGGGAAGGATAAGGGACGACAGGGCGATCATCCCCTGCATGATTGGTTGTAGGGGCCAGCCGCTGTGGTCGCCCGAAGGAAGGGATGGCAGGGCGGTCGTCCCTTACGGCAGAGAATTTAGTGCACCATAGCTAGGCGGATTGGGAAAGTGTGTAATGTCGAGACCTGACCCCAGAGGTGAAGGATGAATTTTCAGGAGCGCTGGATTCTATTATTACTTCCTCTTATAATAGGTCTTATTTTCTATAATAAGAAAAAATCTCCAAATCCAGGGATAAAGTTCTCTTCTGGCAAACTCCTTGGTGGGCTTAAAAAATCTTTTAAGGTAAGATTGAACCAGAATATTATATTCTTGAGAGCAGGAGCAATCTTTCTAATAATCCTTGCCCTGGCGAGACCTCAGTCGCCAGTAAAAGAATCGAAGATAAGGACAAAAGGTATAGATATTGTTCTGGCGATTGATGTGTCTACCAGTATGAGAGCATGCGATTTTAAACTTGGTGGTAAACCCACTAACAGACTCGAGGTGGTGAAAGATGTAGTTAAGGATTTTATAGCTGGCAGGCAAAATGATAGGATAGGAATGATTGCCTTTGCTTCCCGCGCATATACAGTCTGTCCTCTTACCCTTGATTACGAGTGGTTGTTGGAGAATTTAGAAAGAGTCAAAATTGGGATGATAGAAGATGGCACAGCTATCGGTTCTGGGATAAGTTCCGCTTTAAACAGGCTAAAAGACACTGAGGCAAAGGGAAAGGTTATAGTCCTTCTTACGGACGGTAGAAATAATGCGGGTAGGATTTCTCCTTTAACGGCAGCTGAGGCAGCTAAAGCGTTGAAAGTGAAGGTTTATACCATAGGTGCTGGCACAAAGGGTCTGGCGCCTTATCCCGTGAGAGACTTCTTTGGTAACATAGTTTATCAGCCTGTGAAGATAGATATTGATGAAGATACATTAATAAAGATTGCTTCCGAAACTGATGCCAGATATTTTAGAGCTACTGATACAAAATCGTTAAGAGAGATTTATGGGGAAATAGATAAGTTAGAAAAGACTCCTATGGAGGAGAAAGGTTATCTGGAATATAAGGAATTGTTCCCTGTGTTTTTAATTCCAGGATTGGTTCTGTTATCTCTGGAAATTATTTTGGGAAATACAATTTTAAGAAGGATTCCTTAAAATGAGATTTGGCAATATTCATGCAATATATCTTCTCTGGTTGATATTGGCTCTTGTTCTGTTTTATTTCTGGGTTCTTAAGAGAAGAAGAAGAGCGATGGAAGATTTTGCTCAAGAGTCTCTTTTAAGTGAATTGACTTCTTCTTTTGATATGAGGAAAAAGAGATTGAAGTTATTTTTACTCTCTTTAGCGATATTTTTAAGCCTCTTTTCCTTAATGAGGCCTCAGTGGGGTGTCCACTGGGAGAAAGTGAAAAGAAAGGGTCTTGATATATTGATCGCTATAGATACCTCAAATAGTATGCTCGCCGAAGATGTGAAACCTAACAGGTTGGAGAGATCAAAGTTAGCAGTAGAGGATTTGATAAGGAAACTGGAAGGCGACAGGATTGGACTGATTGCCTTCTCAGGCACGGCATTTTTGCAGTGCCCTTTGACCATTGATTACAATGGATTTCTTCTTTCTTTAAATGACCTGGATACTCATACTATACCCAGAGGAGGTACTTCGATATCGAGCGCTATTAAGGAGGCTATCAAGACTTACAAAGGAGGAGAGAAAAAGTATAAGATTTTGGTCCTTATAACCGATGGTGAGGATCACGAAGGCGATCCGATTAAAGTAGCTGAACAGGCTAAGAAAGAAGGCATCAAGATATTCTGCATAGGAATAGGAACCAAAGAAGGAGAACTTATACCAATTATGGATGAGTCTGGACACAGAGTATTTCTGAAAGATAGACGGGGTAATTTTGTTAAAACACGCTTAGATGAAGTTACTCTCCAGAAGATAGCCTTAACCACAGGTGGAAGCTATGTGCATGCTACTGGTGCAGAATTTGGCTTAGATTTAATCTATAAACAGAAACTCTCTAAAATGGAAAAAAGAGAACTTAAAAGCAAAATGGCGAAGCATTATGAAGAGAGATTTCAAATTCCTTTGGCACTTTCGCTTCTTCTTCTATTTTTGGAGCCTCTTATAGGTGAAAGAAAAAAATTGAGATGAGGAGAATTTTGCGGGTGGCTATTATACTCGTCACCCTTAGGGGTGAGCGACCAATCCGAGTTGGCAAGATGAGGAAGGTTCTGTATATATTCATCGGGACAGCATTTTTTCTTTTTTCTTGTTTATCAGTAAGTTATTCTGCATCAGCGGTTAAGACTGTAAAAAGAGCAAATCGATTATACAAAGACAAGAAGTTTGATGAAGCTCTGAAAGATTACAATGAAGCACAGGCGCAATTGCCTGATTCTGACATAACAAATTTTAATATGGGGGCCGCACTATATAAGAAAGGAGAATATTCTAAAGCCATTGAGTCGTTCACAAAGGCGCTGACTACTGAGGATTCTGTTCTAGAGGCAAAGACAAATTATAATATAGGTAATAACAAGTATAAACAGGGGAAGCTTAAACAGAACACGGATTTAGCCAGTGCGGTAGACCTTTATAGAGAGGCTCTGCAATATTATAAGAGGGCAATAGAATTAAATGAGAAAGATAAAGATGCAAAATATAACCATGAGTTTGTAGAGAAGAAGTTAAAGATTCTTCTGGATAAATTAAAAAAGCAAGAAGAAAAAATGAAAAAGGGAAAAAAAGAAGAACAGGGGAAAGAGAAAAAATCACAATTACAGACAGCATCTTCGGGTAGAAAAAAAGAAGAGGGTAAGAAAGAAGCGAAAGGTGAAAAAGGGGAACAACGCAAGAAACAAGTGGCGGAGGCTAAAGCAGGTCAGGAACAGCCGAAAGAAATGTCTGAACAGGAAGCAAGAATGCTCTTAGAAGGATATCGGCAGGAAGAGGAATCAAAAGGTAAAATTAAACAGAGGGTAAGGAAAGGTTATTATCCTAAAGTTTTGGAGGATTGGTGATGAGTACTATCAAGAAACAAAGGAATTTTGCGTTTTTGATATTGGTGTTTGGTTTTTGGTTTCTTGTCTTTGGTCTTTTAATAAGGGCACCTGACTGTTTTGCTAAGGATATAAGTTTTGAAGTTACAGTTGATAGGAATAGAGTCTCTGTGGGTGAGAGTCTGCAACTTAATTTTACTTTTTACAACACCCAGAAGGTTCCTGCCCCAAAGCTTCCCGAGATAAATGGATTTCAATCCCGTTATCTCGGTCCCTCAACTAGGATGTCTATAGTAAACGGAAAAGTTTCCAGTTCAATAACGCATATTTATACACTCATTCCTTTGAAAACAGGCACTTTTCAAATTGGACCAGTGTCATTTCAATATAAAGGAGATACTTATACATCAAGGCCAATAACTGTTGAGGTTGTCCAGGGGACTGTTAGTGAGAAAAAGCCGACTGAGATAGCAGGGGGAGCTCAGGCTGAGCTCAAAGATAGGGTGTTCCTAAAAATGAGGGCGAAGAAAACTAAAGCGTTTTTAAACGAGACTATTCCAGTGACGATAAAATTGTATATTAACAGGTTAGCCATCAGGGACATTCAGTATCCACAATTCTCTTACCAAGGATTTTCAGTGGGTAAATTTGGTCAGCCAGGTCGGTATAGAGAAGTTGTGGGTGGCGTGCCTTATGATGTGATAGAGTTTAAGACGGGGATTTTTGGGACAAGACCAGGTAAGTTTACCTTAGGACCTGCGCAACTTAAATGTAATTTAATTGTTAAAAAAACAAGAAGGAGGACATCTTCTCCTTTTGGCGATTTCTTTGATGAAGACATCTTTGAAAACTTTTTTGGAAGGTATGAGACCTATCCGCTAAGTTTAAAATCTCCAGCGATTCGTATGACGGTTTTGCCTCTTCCAGAAGAAGGGAAATCGAAAGATTTTAGCGGGGCTATCGGTAACTTCAGGTTCAGTCTGGAAGCGGAACCTAAAGAAGTAAAAGTGGGAGATCCAATTACAGTAAAGATGATTATAGAAGGAGAAGGTAATTTCGATACTGTCACCTGCCCGAAACTTAGCTCCCACAAAGGTTTCAAAGTTTATGAGCCACAGGTGAAACAACAAAAGAACAAAAAGGTATTTGAGCAAATCCTCATGCCTGAGATGGATACAATTAGTGAAATCCCCAAAGTTACCTTTAATTTCTTCGCTACTCAAGAAAAGGCATATCGGACTATGACGGAAGGTCCCATTCCCATAAAAGTGACAAAAGCGAAGGAGGAGAAACTGAAAATAGTGGAAATTCCTCAGGCTGTGGTCACAAAACCGCTGAAGAAGGAGATATTGGGGAAGGACATTGTTTATATTAAGGAATCACCGGGCAGGTTGAAGAGAAGAAGTGCTTATCTCTATAAGAATAAAGGATTCCTACTGCTTCAAATAGTGCCTATTCTCATACTGTTTTCAGTAGTAACTATTCATAACAGACGTGAGAAGATCAGGACCGATGTGAGCTATGCCCGCCGACTTTACGCCCCCAAAAAAGCAAGAAAAGGTATTCAACAGGCGCGCCAGCTTTTGAAGAAAGAGAAGACTGAGGAATTTTATGGATCAATATTCAGGACTGTACGAGAGTATCTGGGGGATAAATTTCATTTGCCTGTGGGAGGAATAACTATTGATATTGCCGATGAAGTTCTGGAGCCAAAAGGGATAAATGAAGAGATACTGAGTAAATTGAAAGATATCTTTAGAGATTGCGATATGGCGAGATATGCACCGTCAGAATTTGGAAAAGGCGAGATGGAGAAGACTTTTCAAAAGGTAAGAGAGGTCATTAATTATTTAGAGAAACAGAAAATATGAGAGTTAAGAACATAGTAGTGAAAATCTGTCGTCCTTTTCTTTTTTACATTTTGTGTCTTGGATTTATTGCCATACTTAGCCGATTAAGTTTTGCAGAGCAAAAGGGAGCTGATCCGAGATATATTTTTTACAAAGGAAATAGCCTGTACGAGGAGGCTAAGTATGATGAGGCTATTACTCAATACAGGCGATTGCTCGATGAGGGTTTTGAAAGTGGTAACCTTTACTATAATCTGGGGAATTGTTACTTTAAAAAAGGTGGATTGGGGAAAGCAATCCTGAATTATGAAAGAGCAAGACGCTTCATTCCTAGAGATAAAGACCTGAAATCAAATTATGAGTACGTGAAGTCTTTAGTAAAGAATAATGTGCCAGAAGTCAAGAGAAAATTATTAATAAGATTAGTAGTGAATTTTTTTGACCGATTGACCATTGGCGAAATAGCGGCTCTGTTATCCATTATTTATGTATTAGTCATTCTAATTATAATCGCAACTATATATCTGAAAATTAGTAAGAGATACTCGGTTACGGCTGTATCTATTTTGATAATATCTTTTGTCTTGAGCTTTGCTTCGCTTAAAGGCAAAATAGCCCACTTGAATAAAGAGGCTATAATTATAAAAGAATCAGTGGATGCTAAATTTGAACCTCTTGAGAGTGGGACTGTCCATTATACTCTTTATGAAGGGATGAAAGTTTATCTCCTTTTGTCAGAAGACGGTTGGTATAAGGTAAGACGCTCTGATGGAAAGATAGGGTGGATTGAGAAATCGGCTCTGGAGATAATGTAGATGTAAAATTTAGTGGGGAATTGTCTGGAGTGTCAAATGAAAGTTTGACTCCTGACCCTTATCTTCTCCCCGAGCGGGAGAGGGAATTCCTGACTGGTAAAGCTTTCGCTTTACACTGGAAACCAAAAAAGTGCCCAAGGTTCTTGACACTAATGATAATATAAAAAATGTAGAATTAATATTAAGAAAGTGATATAATAACTTTAAAAAAGCCGGGTCTGATTTCTATTTTAAAGTTGAGTCCTTGTTTAAAAGGAAGAAGGAGGCATTGGAATGACTTACTACTTTAGCAAAACTTTGAATGTTGATTTTGGTGAAGCTATTGTCAGAGTGACTGAGGAACTGAAAAAAGAGGGTTTTGGCATCCTCACAGAAATCGATGTGAAAGAAACCTTGAAGAAAAAATTGAATGTGGATTTCAAGAAGTACAAAATCCTTGGCGCATGTAACCCACCTCTTGCCTATAAGTCGTTGCAGGCGGAGGACAAGATTGGGTTAATGTTGCCCTGCAATGTGCTCGTTCAAGAGATTTCAGATGGGAAGACAGAGGTAGCTGCGATAGACCCTGTTGCATCTATGCAAGCCATAGAGAATCCCAAACTACGGGAAGTGGCTGAACAGGTGCGAGCTAAACTGAAGAAAGTGATTGATAGTCTATAAATGCCGACTATTCTGATTCGGGGTAAAACCGGGTATGCCTTTTGGGGAGTTGCCGGATGAGTGGGTATGTTCTGTATGCGGGGTTGGTAATCATGCATTTGAAAAGGAGAGAAGATGAAAAGTATAGTCCAAAATGAATATTTTCAGTTTTTGCTAATCATAGTTGGTTCGATTATCCTTGCAAAGATTTTCCATTTCATAATGACAAAATATGTTAAAAAAATTGCTGAAAAAACAAGAACTGATATCGATGACATTTTATTGAGAATTATTAAGAAGCCATTATACATTTTCATTATTCTCGGTGGATTCTATTTTGGGTTAAAATCTTTATCTATTTTTGTACCTTATTCTTTGTCGATAGATAGGATATTTTTTATTATATCGGCATTATTATTATCTTTGATCGCTACGAGAATTTTTTCTGTTTTAGTATCCCGTTGGTTAAAAGTCCAGAAAAAGTTTGAGAAGACACCAAGACTGATCGGCTCGGTAGTCACTACTATTATTTATTTGATTGCTTTTTTGATGATTTTGCGTTATCTTAATATTGAGATAACCCCTTTGGTTGCTACTCTTGGTTTAGGTGGTTTGGCTGTTGGTCTGGCACTTCAAAATACTCTGGCAAACTTTTTTGCAGGAGTGCACATTATTTCTGATAGACCAATAAATGTTGGTGATTACATCGAAATGGAGGGGAATATAGCAGGATATGTTGAGGATATTGGCTGGAGGTCAACTCGCATCAGAACCTTGCCAAACACTATTGTCGTCGTTCCTAATTCTAAAATCGCGGAGAGTGTTATCGTTAATGATTATCTCCCAGTGGAAGAAATGTCTGTTGTGCTACAGTGTGGTGTTGCTTATGGTTCTGACCTGGAAAAAGTGGAGAAAGTTACAATAGATGTGGCAAAAAGAATTCAACAAACAATTCCTGGTGCTGTAAAGACATTTGAACCGTTTATCAGATACCATACATTTGGCGATTCGAACATTAATTTCTCTATAATCTTAAGAGTGGAAAAGTTCGTCGATAGATATTTGGTTACTCATGAGTTCATGAAGGCGCTTAAGAAAAGATATGATAAGGAAAATATAGAGATATCCTGGCCGGTAAGGAAAATCTATTCAACAAAGCAATAAAGCCCTCGTAGCTCAATTGGATAGAGCAGCGGCCTTCTAAGCCGTCGGTTGTCCGTTCGAGTCGGACCGAGGGTGCCAATATGGTGGGTGTAGCTCAATGGTAGAGCACATGGCTGTGGCCCATGTGGTTGCGGGTTCGAATCCCGTCATCCACCCCAAATTTTTTGCCGAAGAAAAAAAGGGGTCAGAGTCATTTTTTGTTGACAGACATGTTTAGTTTCTTTATAATTTATTTGTCATGTCAAGGCAACCAAGATTAGTCGTTGGGGGATATCCTCACCACATCGTCTTAAGGGGAAATAACCGAAACGCTATCTTCTACAGTGATGAAGACAGGCGGTTTTTTATTGATTGTTTAAAAGATGCCAAAGAGAAAACAAAATCAAAGATATATGCTTACTGTTTAATGACAAATCATGTTCATCTGCTTATTGAGCCCTCGGCGGAAGATGGCCTTGGAAATATGATGCAGTCATTGGGTAGGAAATATGTGCAGCACATAAACCATACTTACAAAAGAACGGGCACTCTCTGGGAAGGTAGATTTAGGAGCAGTTTGGTAAGTAAGGATGAATATCTTTTGGCTTGTTGTAGATACATCGAGTCAAATCCTGTGAGGGCGAAAATGGTAAAAGACCCCAGGGACTATCCTTGGTCAAGTTTTGGATTTAGGGCAGAAGGTAAACCGGATATTCTTCTTGATGAAGATCCTGTGTATCTAGGTTTAGGGAAAACGGAGGAACAAAGACAATTGAATTACAAGAAGTGTTTCTTAAATGTTATTCCTGATAAGGAATTAGATCTAATGAGGACTACGACACAAAAGGGTGGCATTATAGGGGGCAAAGAATTTATTGATAAAATTTCAAAATTATTGGGTAGGGACGTTGTTTTGAGACAGAGGGGAAGACCGAAAAAATCACTCTGACCCCTTTTCTACTTTTCTCTCTGACTGCATTTGAAGGAGAGCTGGCATGAGAATTTCGGATTACTTAAGAGAGGATATGATTTGCCTCGACCTGAAAGCAACAGAAAAGGAAGAAGCAATCAAGGAATTGGGGGGTTTCATTCGTAAGGCTAAAGAGATAGGTAATTATGAGATGTTCCACAAGGATGTTCTGGAGCGAGAGAAACTCACCACAACTGGTATAGGTGATGGAGTGGGTCTGCCTCATGCCAGAACTGATGCTGTTACCGGGTTTGTAATCGCCTTCGGCAAGTCTGAAAAGGGTGTTCAGTTTGATTCTGTAGATGGGAAGAAAGCAAGACTTCTGTTTTTGATGGGTACCCCGAAAACAGCTGGGCTTGATGAATATCTGGTGTTACTTGCCCATTTGACAAGATTATTGAAGGGAGAATCTTTCCGTGAATCGCTTCTTAAAGCCAAGAGCTCTGCTGAGATAATCGATATTTTCAGGAGCTTTGAGAAATAGCAAAAAGGATGTTACCTTCAATGGACCTACTATTTTTGATTGGCATAGTTTTAGTTCTGGGACTTATTGGAGGTAACATTTTTCATAAGTTGAAATTCCCCGCGGTAGTGGGATATCTTATTATCGGTATCTTTCTGGGGCCTTCCGTCTTTGGCATCTTTAAGCTTGATTTATTGGATCGAATGGGTATAATTACCGATTTTGCCCTGGGAATAATCGCTTTTATTATCGGTAGTGAATTGAGATGGACAGCGTTGAAGAAATTTGGCGGGAAAATTATCACTATCCTGTTTGTGGAAGCTATAGGTACTTTTATTTTAATAACTTTTGGAATCTACATTTTGACGCATAATTTTGCTCTCAGCATAATTCTTGGCTCTCTTGGCGTGGCTACTGCTCCTGCGGGGACGGTGGTGGTGCTTCAAGAATTTAAAGCAAAGGGACCTTTAACTACTTCGCTCTTAGCTATAGTCGGGCTTGATGACGGTTTAGCGATTATAATTTATGGTTTTGCCAGCGCTCTAACTATGTGCTCAATTGGTGGGAGTAAGGGAGTTAATCTTCAGAGTGTTTTAGGGTTGCCTTTAGTCCGAGTCGGAGGGGCTGTAGTTCTGGGAATTTTATTGGGAGGGGCATTGTCCTATATTGTAAGAAGAAGATATGGTAGAAACGAGATCTTAACTTTTTCTCTGGGCACTATCTTTATCGGTGCCGGTTTGGCTAACGCCTTTCATTTTTCGCTAATTCTAGCTACTATGGTTTTGGGAGTGACTGTGGGGAATATGTTTTCAGCTTCTGGTAGGAGGACTTTTGAGGCTATCCAGTCGGTAACTTTTCCCATTTACATTGCTTTTTTTGTTTTGGCTGGCGCTCATCTCCAGGTGGGATTAGTTCCCAAGATGGGACTTTTGGGTCTGGTGTATATTTTAGCGAGGTCTTTTGCGAAAATTTGGGGAGTATCTTTGGGAGCCCGCATCTCAAAAGCCGAAGCAAATATACGGAAATATTTGGGCTTCGGTCTGTTTACACAAGCGGGGGTAGCTATCGGTCTGGTTATGGTTGTCCAGAGAGAGTTCGGGCTTTATGGAGAATTGGCAATTGTAACCATTACTATTATTACAGCAACTACAGTTATTCTTGAAATTTTAGGGCCTTTGGGGGTGAAGTATGCGATTGGCAAGGCAGGAGAGATAGGGCAAGCCTAATAGAGGGAGAAATTGTCATGGAACTTTTGATAATTGTACTTAATAAAGTTGACCTTTTGAATGATCTTCTTTCTGTTCTCGTGGAAGCAGGAATAACCAGAGCTACCGTTCTTGATAGTGAAGGTATGGGACATCATCTTGCTTACGAAGTACCCATATTTGCTGGCTTGAGGAAAATGTTAGGAGAGACAGGAGCGCACAATAAGACTATCCTTGCTTTAATTGATGATAAGAAATCGGTTGCTGAACTCAAAAAGTTGCTTAAAGAAGTGAAAATCGATTTCAATCTGTCAGGAACTGGGATTATGTTTACTGTGCCAGTGGAAAATGTGGTCAAACCTGAAAATGAGTCCTTGAAAAGATGATGTATGTACTGTGATTGCGAGCGACTGGAAAGAGCGTGGCAATCGACCCGAAGGGTTGTTATGAGGGCGAAGCCCGTGGCAACCTCGTTATGAACTACGGGATTGCTTCACCTCGTTCGCAATGACATCTGTAGGCACGATTTCAAATCGTGCAAGAGGTGTTTGTGAATGGATGAAGAGAAGGAATCCAAAGCAGGACCTATAGTGGGAAAAAGTATTAAAGAGTTAAGTCTGGCTATCAAGACGATGGGTATCTATCCTTCTAACCATCCTGCTATTAAGGCTTCTGTGGAGCGTCTGTTTACTACCATGGAAGGTCTTCTGGAAGCATCTCCTGAACTTAAGTTAGAGATAGCCCAAAAGAACCTTCTGGTAGGTGGTCAGATTCTGGACAGGAGTAATGAGATATTTAGCGATTTTGCCCTCCAATTTCATAAACGGGGAGTTGCCTTCGTTACCTTTAAGAAGGGTTTGAGTGTGGAGGAGCTCAGGAAGTTTTTGGAGGTTGCTTCGACAGAACCGAGGGTGCTGCAGAAAAGTGGAGGATTTTTAAGGCTCTGTCAAGAAAAAAAAATTTCTCATATTGGTATTGTAGAAATTGACTATCAGAAGGTCTTGGGTGTTGGAGAGGAGATAGGTGAAGAGGCAGAGGAAGGGAAGGTTAGAAGTGATGAGGAGATATGGATTGACTTGATAAGGAGCCTCGACTTGTATAGTGGCTTGAAGTTGGGTGAAGTCGAGCATAATTTTCTCTTGCACCTGGAAGAGGACCCGGGTAAGATGGCTGCTTACCTGGAGGGTGTGGCTTCGAGGAGCTCTCAGGGTGTGAGCGATTTGGGAGAAGTTGCTGTTAGAAGAGCTATTAATGATATAGGTAACTATATTTTTAGGAGCCTTCCTCAGGAAGAGGAGGTTCATAGAAGGAGATTGGCTGAGGTTGTATCCCGTCTCGATCCGAAATTGAGACTGCAGTTAATCGATGCAGAAGTTGATATTGAGCCAGGTCAAATAGATGTTGTAACAGAGATAATTCCTGATTTATCGAATTCTGTGATAGTGGAGATGATGACCCTGGCTGTTAGTGGTGAAGGCAGGGTCACAGAGCGCTTAGTGAAGCTTTTCCACAAGTTTGTCCCTGAGGAGGAAAGGAAAAGAGAGGTAATTCCACTTTTTGCGGGGAGTTTGGCTGATATGTCTGGAAGGGAAGACTCCTTGTATATGCGCCGGCTGATTGAAAGTCTGTTTCTTTCCAAGCCTGCCGAGGATTTCATTTCGGATATGTACAGAAAGACGCTCAAAGAATTGAATGAACAGATTTCCTCTATTGAGGGGATGAAGGAGTATACGGATTCTCTTAGTGATAGAAAGATAGAGGAACAGGCATCCACTGTGCTTATGGACTTAATCGGGTTGGAGACTGAATCTAGTGACTATGTGGGAATTGCTAAAAATTTGGGTAAGGCGGCTATGGATTTCTTGCTTACCGGGAGATATGAGAAAGCAAAAGAAATTATTGAAGTTTTAATTGAGGAAGCGAGTCCGGAAAAGGGAAGAACCGACGAAGAACGTAACGCTTGTAAGGAAGCTATGGAGAAACTGAGAGATATTGGAATCGTGCACGACTTGGTTGCCGCGCTTCGCGATTGGGGGAGGGAGAAATACGAGACAATCCATTTCATTCTCCTTCAGATGGGTGAAATTGCAGTGGTGCCTCTACTGGCGGCGCTTGGTAGAGAAACCGATAGGTCACTTAGAAAGAAGATTATCTCTATTGTGGTTGGTTTAGGGGAAGAGGCAATTCCAGAAATTGTCAGGAGGTTTTCCGATAAGAACTGGTATGTGGTGAGAAATATGGTAAGGATACTCAGAGAGATAGGGACGGAGAAGGCGGTGCGTTATTTGAATATACCTGTTAAACATGAGGACCCCCGCGTTCGGAAAGAAGTTGTTCATGCACTGAGTACCATTGGAGGGCGGGAAGCATTCAGGTTAGTTTCTCGTATGGCTGATGACCCAGACAGAGAGGTCGGGCGAACTGCTGTTAAGTATCTGGGCGCTGTGAGGGATAAAGGAGCTGTTCCTCGGCTACTGAAGTTGATTGATAAGAGAAATCCCTTTGGACGTAACAATTCCCTGATTATTTCTGGGATTGAGGCACTGGGAGAGATAGGTGCTAAGCAGGCGGTTCCCAGGTTGGTTCGACTGCTTCGAAAATCGACTATTTTTGCCAGAAGTAGAAACGATGATGTGAGAATAGCAGCCGCCACTGCCTTGGAGAAGATAGGAAATGAAGAGGCTATGGAGGCTTTGGCACTGGGAACCAGATATAGGAGAAAGATTATCAGCCGAATGTGTGAGAGGTTGATTCGAAAACATATGGAAAGTAAGAAACAAGGCTAATGGGGAGGGCGAATGGAAGAGCAATTAGTAGAAGATTTCATAACTTATCTTTCTAATGCCACCCGGAATAAGGTTATATATCCTTCGGGGCATCCGATAATAAAGCGTTCTTTGATGAGGACTTTCGAGATTTTAGAGAGTTTGCTAGAAGAGAGGGATGAGATAAACATAGCGGTTATGGGAGATGAATTGATATTTGAGGGGATGTCTCTCCACGAATTTAGTGCAGTTCTTTATGGTTTTATAAGGAATTTACGGCAGAGAGAAATAGAGAAGATTACGTTTCTCAAGGGGTTGAAAAATAAGGATTTCTTAGGGCTTATTGATGTTTTGAGTATTGCACAGGAGAAGCTCAAAAGTAGTGGTGGGGCAATTAAAGTGTTAACCTCTAAGGGTGTTAAGAATATAACCTTGGGAAAGCTTGGAGCTCCTAAAGAGGCTCACCCGGAACCGGGGCGTGGTGAGGAGTTTGAAGCTAAGGCTAAGGAATCTTACAGGGACGCAGTTGAGGCAATAAAAAGGCTAGTTGACGATATCAAATTCAAAAGGAGACTAAATATAGAAAAGGCTCGGTCTGCCATAAATAGTATGGTGGCCAGTATTCAGAGGAATAGAACGCCACTGGTTACCCTGGCTTCTCTTAAGGCTCACGATGAATATACCTTTAGCCACGCAGTAGATGTTGCTGTCCTGACTCTTGTGCAGGGTGAAGCATTTGGTCTGGACAGGCAGACGTTGAATGACCTGGGAATAGCTGCCCTACTACATGATGTGGGGAAGCTCAAGGTTCCAGAGGAGATTCTTAAGAAACCTGGCAAGTTGACTTCTGAGGAGTTTGAATTGATAAAGTTGCATCCTGCCAATGGGGCAAAAATATTGATGAACACCCCAGGTATAAGTAAACTGGCATATGTGGTTACGTTCGAGCATCACATAAGATATGATCTTGGTGGCTATCCTGTCGTCTCTCGAGAGAAAAGAGGGTTGAATTTAGGTAGTATGCTGATTCGTATAGCCGATACATATGATGCTATGAGGAGTAACCGCTACTATGCCAAGGAGGTTCCACCTGAAAAGACTATAAAAGAGATGGAAGAAGCCTCAGGAAAAGAATTTGAACCCGGCCTTTTAAGGAGGTTTATTAGACTCATTGGCGTCTATCCTCCTGGTACTTTTGTTAGACTGGACACAAATGAGATTGGTTATGTTTTCCAGACAAATCCATCCGACGCTTATCGCCCCCGGGTGAAGATAGTTATTGATAGTAATGGTTCTAAAATAGAGAATCTGCAGGAAATAAACCTTGAGGAAAAGGCTCCTGAGACAGGCAATTTCAGGCGTTCGATTAAGGAGTCGGTAGACCCTGAACAACTTGGGCTTGTACCTGACGAATATCTGTAATTCCAAGAGACGTTAACAGCTGGAGTCCTCCCGAAAGGGAGGCGAGAATTGTAGGTCTCGATTTTCAATTGGGACACTAGGGTTGCCCTCGATTTTAAGCGGGGGTTTTTTAATATTCTTTAGAGCCGTCCGTATCAGGAATCGTTTAGGATTATTTGCTCCGAAAAATAGTGTAAAATTTAATGGGGGAATTAGAATGAGGAATTGTTTGGAGTGTCAAACTTTCGCTTTACACTCCAAAATCTATTAATCTGGGCTTTGGAAAAAAGCCCCCCAAAGTTCTTGACACAAATGTTGCGAAAAAAAGACTTGACATATAGAAATGAGATGACTATAATACTAATATCGTCAAATAGTTTTATAACTATGGGGAAGATTTATGATAAAAGATGAGAAGCATAATGTGATTCTGACAGCTGCGCGTAAATTATTCGGTAGATATGGGTTACGTAAGACAACAGTTGATGAAATTGCCAGAGAAGCTCGTGTTGGTAAAGGAACTATATATAATTATTATACAAGCAAAGAAGAAGTTTTTCAGGCAGTTGTAGAGGAAGAGGCTCAGATATTTAAGAATGAAATAAAGAAAGCCGTTGACTCACAAGCTACTCCGGAAAAGAAAATACGCGCTTATGTTATAACAAGAATGCAAATCATTAATCAATTAGCAAACTTCTATAGTAGTTTTAAAGATGAATACCTTGAGTATTATGGTTTTATAGAAAAAATTCGAAAAAAATATACAAATTATGAAATTTCTACTATAAAGGACATACTGAAAGAAGGAATAAACAAAAAGGTATTTTCAATTAAAGATTTGGATTTGACAACATTTGCTGTGGTAATTGCTATGAAGGGATTGGAATATTACTGGGCTATTGAGCAAGGCCCTTTAGAGACAGAGAAAAAAATTGATACACTGTTAAAGATCTTTTTCAATGGAATCTTAAGAAGGTAACCCCTACGCTGGGTTCTCTGCGAAAGCAGGGTTTCCATTTATCACCTCCTTTTCGGGAGGACTCCGGAAGCGTAGATTAATGGTGGTGAATGTGTTCAGGGAAATAAATATATTGAGGAACGGGAAAGTAGGGAATAGTTTAAAGATGAATGCCATTAGATTATGTTGGAAGTTGGGCATGGTGGCTTTTGCCTTGCAGGTGGTAATTGGAGCCGCTTTTGCTCAGGAGATTTTGACCTTGGAGAGGTGTATAAATTTGGCTTTAGCTGACAACCAGGGCTTGAAAATTGCACGAGAGAGGATTCTCGAATCCGAGGGGAGGAAGCAGGAGGCATTCGGTAATTTCTTGCCAAGGTTGAGTGCTTCGGGTACTTATACCAGATTGGAAGAGTCGCCCAGAATGTATGTCTCTTTTGGTGGCTCTGAGCAGACCTTTGAATTGGGGCCTGAGCATTTATATAGTACACAGCTGACTTTCAGGCAACCTCTATTTGCCTGGGGGAAGATATACTACGGGGATAGGCAGGCGAGGCTCAATTATAGATTGGTTGATGAAGAATATAAAGAAGTAAAAAATGGTCTCATATTCAAGGTGAAAAGAGCCTTTTATAATGTCTTGCTCGCCAGACAGTTTGGAATAATTGCCAAAGAAGCAGTGGATGTAGCAGATTCTCATTACAGGACTACCCGGGCCCTCTATAAAGAAGGGAGGGTTTCAGATTACGATGTCTCCCGGGCAAAGGTACAGTTGGTTAATAACCAGACAAAATTGATTAAGGCTGAAAATAATCTGAAGTTGGCAAGAGAAGAGTTGTCTTTTTTGCTTAATGCGAAATTGGAAGAAGATTGGGAGGTAAGAGGAGAATTCTCATTTGAGAAGAGGGAGGTCGATCTGGAAGATGTTCTTGGTAAAGCGCTTTCCGAGAGGCCTGAAATAAAACAATTAATGTTTCAGGAAGAGATGGGTAAAATTTCTATTAAGTTGGCGAGAGTTGAGAACCGACCGAATTTAGATTTCCTGGTTAACTATCAGTATACCAATCCGTTCTATAATCGAGAGGAATGGGGTGGAATCTGGAATGCAATCCTTTCTTTAAATTTTCCTATGTTTAGTGGGCTTTCCGATTTGGGAAGAGTTAAACAGGCGAAGGCCGGATTGGAACAGGTGAAAATCTTGAGGAGTCAGGTTGAGGAGAGGATAAAGTTGGAAGTGAAGAAGGCTATTTTTGATATGGAAGAGGCTCAGGAGCGGATTGAAGCGCAGAAGGAAAACGTGGGGCTGGCCGGGGCAAATCTGAGAATTGCTGAGGAGCGACACAGGCAGGGGTTGATGTCTGAGATTGAACTGCGCGATGCCCAGCTTTCTCTGACTCAGGCAGAGACCGATTATTTTGAGGCACTGTACGATTATAATGTTGCTGCTGCTTTTCTGGATAGAGCTATTGGTAAATATCAGTGAGTAGGTTCCTTAAAGGAGGGTCGCTGTTCCGACGAATAAGGAGGAACGGGCCAGCGACGCCTGCGAGTCGGTGAGCAGGCAGGTCACCGAGTGAAGCGAAGCGAAAGGAGGGTCGCTGTTCCGACGAATAAGGAGGAACGGGCCAGCGACGCCTGCGA
>JBHIBS010000005.1:0-54885 GCA_046759165.1 bacterium
GTGAAGCAATCTGACACGCAGTGTCATTCCGACCCTGAGTGAAACGAAGGGGAAGGAATCCCATTTTATTGTAGTGATTGCCACGCCCCTTTCAGTCGCTCGCAATGACAGGCGGTGATCAAAGACAAGAATTCCCTTTGAGGATACTTCCAGAGGGGATTTCACTCCTCTGGCGTTAACCAAATGTCCACCGAACATTTGGCTCTCTGTCCCTTGGGGCGCTCACCGTCTCACGCCCGTCGCTAACACGGAGCTCCTTATTCGTCGCTCCCCCGGGGCGCTCACCGTCTCGCGCCCGTCGCTAACACCGAGCTCCTTATTCGTCGCTCCAGCGACCCCTTGGAGAAAATCAGATTATGGGCAAAGACAAACTCCCTAATCCGCATCCCGATTGTTATCAGGATGCTTACAAAAAATTGTCAGCGAGCGAACCAAAGCCCGAGCATATCTTCCTCAGCGATGAACAAAGTATCTTTTAAATTCGCATTTGCTTTCGTTCTAATTACTCTGTGAGGCGCCTGTAGTAAGCCTTAATCAGTTCTTCATAAATCTCTGGGTACTTCTCTTTGAGAGCTTCCAGAAGCTCCTCACGGAACTCCTTAGGTGGTTGGTACTCATGAGCTTCTGGAATTTTTACATAGCCTTCCCTTAATCCCATCCTTCCCCCAGGGAGTGATCCTCCCCTTGGCTGAAGGAAGCCCATAAGGGGCTTCCCTGCTCCCTTTGCCAGTTTCGCCAATTTTCTAGAGGCAGAAGCAAGGCCGTCCTTCCCCTGACCGAGATAGTAGAGAGCCTCTCTCTCCTTTTCTAAGGCAGGCTCGGTCCTCTTCTTCTCCAATTCTTGAGATGCCCGATCCATTGCCGAAGAACCTTTTTCCATATCGGAGATAATTTTTGGCCCAATGGCAGAAGTCTTGCCGGACAGTTTCTCTAACTTTCGCCTCAGTTTTCGAGTCCGGGTCTCGATCTCCCTCTGTTTTTCAGTCAGACTCTCCAACTCGGAGAGGCCCTCTTCTTTAAAGACCTTCACTTCCTCTTCTTCAAATTCTAAGGATTTCGCAATCTCCTCTTCTTTCTCTCGCAGATCTACAATCTTCTCTGCGATTTCAGAAATATCCTTCTCCTTCCTTTCCCAATTCTCCTTCAAAGACAGGAAACCATTCTCCTGTGGACTCAATTCTTCGCCCTCTTCTTTTTCCTGAGATAATTTAGACAGTTCATCTGAAATTTTCTCTTTCTCCTTCTCAATCTTGAGGGTGAATTTATCCAGCACTCCCAACATTCTATTTAACCGTTCAATAGACTCTTTCAATAACTCCCCTGCCCGGCGAGGAGTCTCTACAGATAGATCGCTCAGGACTTTCTTCATCCTGCTCAAGACCACGAACAGGTTCTGGTAGATGACCGGGTACACCTCCACATAATTCAACTTCCCTTTTAGATTTTCCAGTAATTTTTTCGTCTCTTCTATTACCTCATTTTGTAACTTAGCTAACTCCTTTAAAAGGGACTCTTGCTTCTTAAATAAGGCTTCCAGCCGCTTTTTATCGAGCTGGTTGGTTCGGTTAACCAATTCCTTTTCCTGTTCAATCAATTTCTCCAATTCCTGGGAGTAGACACTTGCCTCTTGCGACAGTCCAGAGGAGTTCCCAAAAGACGCGACTTGACTGGCAGCAGCTTGCAGGGTGGCCATCGTTGAGGAAAGCGTTTTAAGTAAGTTCTTAGCTATCCTCAGTGCGGCTGTCAAATCTCCTTTAAGGATTTTATCGGTCATCTTTTCTATGTGATCGGTCATCTCTCCCAAGTCGAGACTCTTGATTGCGTCTTGATTGATAAATTCTTCTGGCAAAGTTTCCGGTAGCTGGGAGAGGCTGTTTACCAGCTTCGCCATAAGTTTTGAGATTTTCCCCAAGCTCTTTCTAAGTTCATCCAATTTATTTTTATCTATTTCCTTCCCCATCTCTTTCAACTTTTGAGTGAGGTCTGTTTGACTCTCTAACAAATCTTGGGCTGTCTGCAGCACATCGCGCATTCTCTCATCCTGGAGAAGATCCTGAGCTAAAAGTGACATCTTTTCCAGTTCAGAAATGATCTCTTGTTGATTATTCTTGACCTTTTCGATATATTCTTCCCTATCGGCGCTACGTGCTTTCACTCCTTCGGACATTGCAGATAAAACTTCTGCCATTTTTTCATCTTTCAGGTACTGGAGGTTTTCTTCCATGTTCTTATATTCTGAATATACTTGAAAATTGCCGAGAGGATCGGCCTCCATGCGAGGAACGAGTTCTTTTAAATAATTGAGTAAGTCTTCGGTTGACTTTTTAATTCTTCCTTGGTCGGCCTGGATACTTTTTAACCCCTCCAGCCCCTGTGTTTCGTTCCAATTTTCTACTCTACTTTTTGCTACAATCTGGTATCCCAGAATGTGCAATATCTCTTCTCTGAAATGGTGCTCCATTTGTCCAATTTCCTCGTGCTCCTTAAGATAGCTGAATACTTCCAAGTAGTAGTTTTTTGAAACGCTACTTTTGGGACCAGATATAGTATCGTTGTCCCAAGCTTGTAAATAATAACTAATTAGCTCACCAGGATGCAAGTCGAGTTCTCCCACATTCCACTGGTAGTTGAGGAGTTTCTGCCTCACCGAGGGGTCGAATCGCTCAATCCTTATTCTCTCGGGCTTCATCGAATCAGAAGTTTCAGCTCTTAACTTCTGGTATATGAGGTCTATCTGGCTTAGTCCGAAGTCATCGCTCACCTCATAAGCAAGCTCAACTTTGGTTTTCTCTGAGACCGTGAGATCGCAACCAGGAGCAATAACCCTTATCCGAGGGGGACTGTCGAGAAGCGTCTTTATGTAGTGCTTAATTGGACTGGGATTTGTATAACCCTGAGTATCTTCCACTTCAACCCAGTATGCTCTCTCTCCAGTGAGAACTAAACTTCCTTTCAAGTAGAAATCTCTCTCAATTTTTAGGGATAGTCTCTTTCCATCGTTGGTTAGAAGGTATCCTTTCCTTAGGGGCTTGTTAGCTTTCAAAGACAGTTGAACTTCAGTGCCCAGTAATGCCTCAAGGTCCCCAATGTTCTCTTCTACCTTCAACTCAGGCAATCCTGTATAGGAAGGATAGATGTACTTCACAGAAATGTCTCCTGCTTCTGGAAGAATGACTACACTGATAGAGTAAGCTCGAGTACGCAAATCTTTCCACTTGATAGAATAATGGACTGGTTGAGTAATCTTCGAGAATTTATAGGAGAACTTCCGATATTCTGCTTCTGAGTATGGTTCTCTAAGCATTTTGGCTCTTTGCCAGTTACCTCCAGAAACCCTATAGATTAAATGGGGAGTCCCCCCTTTCTGAAAAATCTCTACTCCAATCTTCTGACTTTCGCCGTAGAGCACTTCTGTGCTCCCCGGAGTAACCTTAATTAAGCGATTCACCTGTTCATAATCTAAGGGTTTAAAAAGGCGAGGCAGTGAAAATGGAAGAATACGCGGTGGTGAGAAGAGAAAGAAAGAGAAAATGAGACAAACCGAAAGACTTATAAACAGAAACTTCTTCAGACGAGTTATATCCTCTACCTCAAAAGTTCTAACGATTCTTACTTTTTCGGAAGTCTTTCTGATAAGTTCACCAATCAGTGCCTTTGATACGTAGACTTCATCTGTCGAGCTTGCGATTGGAAAGAGCTGTATAGAATTTATCAAGTCGTCTGTCAATATGGGGTACCTTTTCTGAATTCTTAGGGCAATCTTATTGTTGGTTAAAGGAGAAATTAAAGGAATAACAATAAATTTTACTGAGAGGATGGTAATCGAAACAATAAGAGCTATAAGAAAGTAGAGGCGAATCTTCGAACTAAACGAAATTGAATAGTCTAAAATACTAAAAACTACTACCAATCCCAGAAGAACTGAAAAGGACAAAAGAATCCCCTCAATTAAACCCTTGACTCTTACCCACCTTCTGACTTTACCAACTATTCTAATCAATTGGGAATAGGCATCGACCATTTTCCCCTCTTACATCATCCCACTTCTCCTGCGAATATACCATTCGATACCTAACAATATGGAAAGGAGAAGAAAGATAGAAGGATGGTTCCAGACCGCCACTACTCTCTTCACTACAGGAGTAATCCCCTTTACCTCAGGCAAAATGATGTTCTCCGATTCAATACTATTAATATGGAAATATCTTCCACCAGTTAAATCTGAAAGCTCTCTCAAAAGTGGTTCGTTCAGTTGAGCATTTTCCAACTCGAGAGATGGAATGGCTACCTTACAAGAAGCAGTGTCCCTGGCGAGAACCTTCGAACCTTGCCAAGCTGTGGCACTAAATGTATACTTTCCTTCTCGCTCCGCTAAATAATTCGTTCCATATTCCCCAGGTCTATCTTTTGGTGCAGCGGTTCCCAAATCAATCCTCTTTCCTGATAGGTCTACCAATTCTATATAGACCCTGGCATTTTCACTCGGCCTGTAATATCTGTTAAGGACTCTAGTAGTCAAATGAATTGTTTCTCCCTTTGCATAGATTTTCTTATCTGTACTTAGATGGACCAGTTTAAGTTGGGGGGATTTCACCAACCAGTGGACAGTCTGATGCCAGAACCGCTCATAATATGAAGCTATACCCCCTCGGCCTCGAACCTGAAAACACCAGCGCCACGTACTATTAGAAGCCATACTCATTACTCTCCCTTTCCCTTTCTCCCAAACAGCAAGTATCACTAGATTTCCGTACCTATTCTTAATTAAAGGATGGACTCCTAAAACAATGGCTTCAGGCTTCGGCCTTAACAGACGATTGCAGCCGTCCAACTCAGGCATCCCTGCCCATATCCGGCTATTCTCTCCCCGGTTATCGGATAATCTCAGAATTGGATGCGTGGGCTCTGTTGTTAACATTTTAAACTTACTATCTATAATGTCTTCCCTCACATCTTCCATTTCCACGGGCAGTATCTCCCCGACTGGGGTCCCTTTATATCTTCCCCCGGCAAAGGAGTTATCTCCGCCTATCATGAGAAAGCCTCCCCCTGTTTCGGTAACGAATTTTCGAATGTTCTCCAGATACTTTTTTCCAAACCCGAACCGAGTATAGGTAAAATTTTCAAATATGAGTAAATCGAAGTTGAATATCTCTTTACCAAATATTTCTGTGACAGGAAAGGGAATCAATGAGAGCTGATTTTCAGGCACTATCGAGATATTTTCAGGATTGCGCAGTATTATAAAAGAGACCAATTCTATGCTTGGGTCACTCTTCAAAACGGTCCTCAAAAATTTATATTCCCAGCTTGGCTGTCCACAGATGTAGAGAATTCTAATTTTATCTCGAAGAACCTGCAGGGTGAAATCTTTTATATTATTGGCAAAGGAAATCTCGCCACTATATGATGGAATGGAAACTGTATAGTTGAAAGAGCCTATCGAGCGGGGAGTGAAGCTCAAACTCAAAGAGGTCTCTTTTCCGTCTTCTGGCATCCGAACTTTTTTTGTCTGGAGTATTTCCGACTCTTCCTTTAGGATAACCGATATCTCCTTATCTTCAAATCCATAACTTCTTATCTTGACACCTATATCTGTTGGAGTGTTCTTGAAAACAAAATCGCTAACTTGAACCTCAGTAATTTGAAGGTCCTTGAATTTTTTGGGATTTCCCACGCCGATGGAAAAGATAGGGGCAGCGATCCTTTCAGTTGCCAGACGAGGATCTCCTCCTACATTATGAGCCCCGTCAGTAACGAGGAGAATTCCGGCCAGTCTCTGACCACGAAGTTCTTCTTCTAAGCCATCTAAAGCCTGCCCAATATCAGTGCTTTCTTCTTGAGGAATCAATTGAAGGATCTCCTCTACTATAGCTCGCTTGAAACTGCCAGCGAAAGTAAAAAAGAGGAGATTATATTTCTCTTCTAAACCCTTGACCCAAGGACCTTTCAGTAATTCTTTGACCAGAGAGAACCTGGATATGGGATCTTTCACTCCCATACTGCTTGAGGCATCTATCAAAAAAGCGAGGCTCGGTTCCTCAGCTGGCTCCTCTTCTATAGTTCTCACTGGCTCGAGCAGCAGGAATATGAGAAGGAGATAGATTATTAACCTTAAAATAAAGAATAGACCCTTCCTTCTCTCTAACCATTTGAAATTCCAGTATAAGACTACTACCGAGACAAGCACGGTAGCTATTATCAGCCATAGCCTATTAAAGTCTAACGAAAAATGGAGAGAACCCACAGCTAGCTTTTTCCTTCCCTGCTCAGGCGCCGTTTACGGTGCCGTCTTTCGAGCTTTGAGTTTCTTTTGAATATAGGGTTGATGAATAGCGTCCCTCTTATATGTGCCAGTCAAAGAATAGATAATTATATTTAAAAAGAGTTTCATTGCTTCCAATCTCTGTAGCTCTCCGCCCGGAACACATTCGTAAAGCCAGTTCCCCAGCCTATCTCTAACCCAGGCTCCTCCCAGGTCATTCTGGGAGTAGATTACCACTGTCTGCCCGTCGATATCGATGCCTTCCAGATAAGGATTGCCTGCCCTTCGGCCAGCAACACTGGGCGATAGGTAGAAGGAACGAAAAACGGCATGGTCCGGTGGTAGCCTTTTTAGCTTCGAATCAGGGAAAAGTTTTCCCATCTCCCTGTGGACTGCCCTGTCGAAGTCGAGATTTTTCCTCCCTGACGCATCGTCAATTAAAAGTAATCCCCCACCTAATAGATAACGCTTGGTGTTCTCTATCTCTTGCGAAGTGAAGGGAGCAAATTCTTCCCGGCCGGTCATATAGAGAAAAGGAGAAGAGAATAGTTCTGGGTCATTCAATGATAACTCTCTTCTTGTTCTTTGAGCTTTCACACTGGTAGTTGTTACCAGGTAATGGAGGATCTCCTTATATGCTGTGGGATATGGATCCCAGTCTCCTCCTTTATATCGCAATTGGCTGAATACAAACCTGTCCCTTTGCCCGGCTCGAAGAGGATTGGCAATCAAATTACAAGTAATTATACAAATAGCGAGTAAACAACCAAACTTCCGATGTCCCATCCCAAACTACCTCTTTCCACGCGGATTTGCCAGAAAAACCTCTAAAAATAGGAGTCCGGCTAAAAGAAAGGTTAAATCTTTGGATACTTCCTTTCCGTAGAGGAGTTGCAAAATCTCCTTTTCTAAATTACTTAAGTCATCAATTACCTTAATAGGTGCACTGGGAAAGGTTCTCCTTATCTCTTTAGTTTCCATTTTAGTCGGATCAGACTCATTGCTTTCTATATTGATATTAACAGGTAGATATTTACTATTCCATTTTCCATCCGCTATATATGAGAGCTGGTAGATGCCTGGGGTTTCCACAGGGCCAAATTCTATACCAGAGAAATCTCTTTTCTGGACTGGAACCACTGAAAACTTCTTTCCCTGAGGATCGGTTATTTCTACAGATTGAGGTAATTCTCCTGGGCTCAATTCATATCTTACCTCCTGGCCAACAAGAGAAGTTCCGGAAGGTTCTTCCTTTAAAGTAGAGAGTGCCAGATAGCGAACCATCTGTTGGATTAGAGGTAAGAAGACTGGCTTGGTCGGCAAGTTATTCCAGTCCCGATCTAAGGTAGAGGTGAATAGTAACACTTTCCCTGCCCTTGGATATGGCAGTCCACCCTCGATAAGTAGAGGGAGACCACCCTCAAGCCCGAGAACCACCTTTGCAGAAGTTTTAACCTGAGTGGCGAAGTACCGGTAGAAGCTTGCTCGGGTTAGATCTCCCTCTTTCCCTCCGGCGAAAACTTCCACGATTGGGTGAGTAAAGTCTTGAAAATCAATGGATTCAAATTCTCCCTTTCCTTTAGATTTCCCTTTAACTTCAACCAACCTAGCTGGCAGCAGGTCTCCAAAAGCGAGATCATATTCTTTAGCATTAACGCTATCACCCGCTGAAAAGACGACCCCCCCTCCTTCCCTGACAAAACTTGTAAGTCTCTCCCTTAAGGAGCTGGTAACATTTCCCACATTAGCCAAGAAGATTACAGAAAAATCATCTAATTTCTCTTCACGGAATTCATCTGGCGTTACCACCCTCACAGCTAAGGGTGAGTGTGCAATCGAAACTCCGGAACTGGTAGGTGAAAGGCTGACTCTTAGATAGAACGTTTCACTCGAGAAAGACGAAATTCCGGGATCACCATCAATCAACAGCACCTTAATCCTTTTTAATGCCTGTATCTTAAAGTAGAATCTATCGTCAGAGCGTAAACTGTCTTGCTGAATCTCCACCTTTCCCAGATAAGTTCCATGTTGAGGGAAATTGTAGAAGAAATCTTTAGTGGCCTCTCTTTCCCTTTTTAAATCTATAAAGCCTTGACCTATTTTCTCTCGAGTTTCTTTATCAATTTGAAACTTGCCTTGCGACTCCAGGAAAACTGAAACAAATAGATGTGAAATATCTTCTTTAGAATAATTTCTTATTTTAGCTGAGATTTGGGAAGTGTCTCCCACAGTCAGTCGGCGACAATCAACTTTTGATAGAGCGACATTGGGAAGCAACTCCCTATTTAAATCAATAATAATAAACTTCACCTCAGGATCGAATTCTCTTAAGGTCTTTTCGTTAAATCCCTGCCATCCATTGATTCCCAAGTCTGTGATCAGGATAATCTCTCTATTTGGTGACCGGCACTCCTTGAGAATCTTGTAACCCTGAGAGATGCCAGAGAGGAGATTCGTAGGCCGAAAACTTAAGGAAGCCCCCTCCAACTTCTCCAAGAGCATCTGCCTGTCGTCAGTGAGATAAGAGACTATAGGCTTCACCTCATCAGAAATCAAAAACAGTGCCGCGCGGTCACTTCTTTTCACCATTTTCAGAATACGTCTGGCCGCTTTCTTGGCCAGGGCGAAACGGGATTCTCCTTCTTCCACATATCCCATAGAATAAGAGTTGTCAATGAGGATTACGGTGCTCCGTGAGACGCCTTCTACCTGTGCGAAGAGAGGCGTTTTCCTTACCACAGGCCTGGCGAAAAGAAGAGTTAAAATGAGAAGAATAAGAGACCTTAGTATAAGTAAGATTAACTGCTTTAATTTAAAGCGCCTGACCACTGTGCTGGAGGCCAACTGAGTAAACCTGACAGTAGAAAATTTGGAGGTTATCGGTCTTCTCCTGGAGAGGAGGTGAATGAGTATGGGAATCGAAACTACTGGTAAACCCCACAGGAACGACGGATTCAAAAATGTTATGTTCATGTTTCACCTTAAGATTTTCCTCCTCGCAAGGTATGCTCCTAATGCGAAATCGAGAGGAGTTTTTGTGTCGATAAAACAATAGTCTATATCGCTGCTTAGGCAACTTAACTTGTAAGTCTCAACGAATTCTTTTACTATACTTTTATACTTTTCGCGGATGATCTCTGGATGAGTTAGAACTCTCTTTCCAGTCTCCATATCTTCCAGCCAGACAACGTTTCTAAACCGAAGTTCCAGCTCGGCGCGGTCAAGAAGGTGAAAGACGATTACCTCGTGCTTCTTAAATCGGAAGTACTTCAGCGCCTTCAGAACCTCTTCTTGTTCGTCGAGGAGGTCCGAAATCAGAATAATCAATCCCCGTCGTTTCGTATGTTGGCCCAGCTCCTGAAGAGACCGGCTTATTTCTGTTTTGGAGGATGGAACCAAGTTCTCGAGTTCCTCTAAGATTAGCGAAAGGTGTCCCTTGCTCTGGCGGGGAGGAATATATTTTTTAATCCTCTCATCGAAAGTGGCCAGTCCCGCCGAGTCCTGCTGTTTGAGCATCAAGAAGGCTAAGGAGGCTGCTAAATAGGAGCCATACTGGAGCTTAGACATTCCCTCGCTCCTATATCCCATAGAGGCGCTTCTGTCAAGGAGAATATATCCTTTCAGATTTGTCTCTTCTTGATACTGTTTGACGAAATATTTGTCTTTCCGCCCATAAACTTTCCAATCTACATGTCTGGTTTCATCCCCTGGTGAGTATTCCCTGTGCTGGGCGAACTCGAGACTAAAACCCCTATATGGGCTCTGGTGTAGCCCTGCAATAAATCCCTCGACCACAAATCTTGCCCTGAGAAGCATACTCGAAAGTTTAGCCACAACTAGAGGGTCGATGTAACCTCTTTTTGGCTCTTCCACTTTTAACTCCTATCTTGGCTGACAAAATTAAGCTACAGCAACTTTCTTCAGGAGTCTATCTATTACCTCATCGGTGCGCACGCCTTCAGCCTCTGCATTAAAGTTCAGTATGATACGATGGCGTAGGGCCGGATGAGCTAAGGCCTTGATATCTTCTACCGAGATATTGAACCGACCATTAAGGATTGCTCTTGCTTTTCCTCCTAAGATTAAGTTTTGTGAGGCCCTGGGGCTTGCTCCCCAACTGAGCCACCTTTTGATGAATTCTGGAGCCTTGGGTGAAGATGGTCGGGTGGCCGTCACCAAATTTACTGCATACTCAACCACATGATCAGATGCGGGAACTTTTCGCACAATCTCCTGCAGATCAATTATCTCTTTAGCATTGAGAGCCTTTATTAATTTTGCCTGAAAACTGGAGGTGGTCCTGGTGACGATCTCCTTCTCCTCTTCATACTTAGGATAGTCTATATTCACCTCAAAGAAGAAGCGATCGAGCTGGGCTTCTGGCAAGGGGTATGTCCCTTCCTGCTCAATGGGATTCTGTGTAGCCAAAACGAAGAAGGGAGGTTCTAAAGGGTAGGTATTTCCACTGGCAGTAACCTTATACTCTTGCATAGCCTGTAGGAGAGCAGATTGAGTTTTGGGAGGAGTACGATTAATCTCGTCCGCCAAAATTATGTTGGCAAAGATGGGTCCCTTGATGAAACGGAAACTTCTCTTTCCCGTTGAAATATTCTCTTCAATCACATCTGTTCCCGTAATATCAGAGGGCATAAGATCCGGAGTAAATTGGATTCTCTGGAATTTCAAATCGACAATTTGAGCAATTGTAGAAATCAACATTGTCTTGGCGAGACCAGGCACGCCTACAATCAGACAGTGGCCTCGGGCAAAAAGAGCGATCAGGAGCTGTTCAATCACCTCATCCTGGCCCACAATTATCTTATGGAGCTGTTCCAGAATCGATTTCCGCCCCTGGGCTAGCTTCTCCACTAACTTCAAGTCTTCTTTTTCCTCTGGCTTAACCATAAGATTCCTTCCATCTAACTTTATTATTATTATAGCCCATTTCTCCCGGCTTTTCAAGGCGAATTTTGATTCTTAGTGTCGAGAACTTCAAGCACCTTTTTGCTCTCACTGAAAATCTCAGCAATTTTAATCAGATCATTGCGAGCGACTGCTTCGCTCCTGGCAATGACAGTCAAACAGAGCAAAGCTTGCGCTTTGCGGCTACATGAAATGAAGACAGTGGTGGAGCGAAGCTGTGCTTTATTGATCTAATTCGGATGGGCCCTTATCTAACCCCGGGGATGGAATTTCTTGTGGAGGTCTTTCAGACGCTCGCGGCTTAGGTGAGTATATAGCTGAGTGGAGGAGATATTTTCATGTCCCAACATCTCTTGAATTGAACGCAGATCAGCACCACGTTCCAAAAGATGGGTGGCAAAAGAGTGTCTCAATGTGTGGGGTGTTATCTCTTTACTTATTCCAGAAAGATTAGCGTATCTCTTTATTATCTTCCAGAATCCCACACGAGAAAATTTCCTGCCCGAAGGATTCAAAAATAGAATCTGCGGCTGCCTCGTAGATGGCTTCGAGAGTGCTTTATGGAAAGACCTTACCTTTTTCAGATAGAGATTTATGAACTTGACTGCCTTAGAACCGATGGGAACGATGCGTTCTTTCCCCCGTTTGCCAATGCAACGCAAATAGTCCAATTGAAGGTTAACATCTTCCAATTTAAGATTGACAATCTCTGAGACCCTCATCCCAGTGGCATAGAGAAGTTCAATTATTGCCCTGTCTCTGATCCCTGCGTGAGTAGTAAGGTCAGGAGCATTGAACAATGCTTCCACTTCGGCAAAAGTCAACACTCCAGGTAGCCTCAGGCCGAGGTGTGGGGAATCTAAGTTCTGAGTTGGATCCGTTTCACAGTAGTTATCTGATACTAAGAAACGATGGAACATCTTGATTGAAGTTATTACTCGGGCTAACGAGGAGGGAGATAGATATCTCCTTTTAATCAGTAAGAACTCCATCAGGTCGCTATGCGTGATTCGAGAGACAATTTTGTGATTCTCTCCTAAATATGCGAGATAATGTGAGAGGTCTCTCTGGTAAGCTAACTTAGTATTTTTTGACAGACCTTTTTCCACATCTATGTAGTTGATAAATTCGCGCAAAAGGTGAGAATTTTTCATGTTATAAAGGGATTACTATGGAGTTCCTGACCAACCGTGGTCGATGGACCGTGGCCAGGGTATATGGTTAAATTTTCATCTAAGGACAAAATCCTCTTTATTGAATTTAAAAGTGCCTCCTGAGAACCACCTGGCAAGTCGCTTCGACCGATCGAGCCTGAGAACAGGGTGTCACCGGTAAAGATGGAATCATCTGTCAAAAGAGAGATTCCTCCGGGCGTATGTCCGGGGGTGTGGAGAACCTCCAACTTCATGCCGGCGCATTCGATTAAGTCTCCATCTTTTATGAGACTGTCTGCTGGAGGCGAAGAATATTCTAAAGCGGAGATCGGAAGAAGAACGCTCTCGCTTTTTGTAAGCATTAAAGCGTCATATTGATGAATCAAGATTGGAGCATTAGTGTACTCTTTGACCTTCCGGTTGGCGCCTACGTGGTCTGGATGTCCATGAGTATTGATGATATAGAGAATGGAGATCTTCTCTTGTTTAATAAATTTAATTAGCCGCGATCCTTCCGCGCCGGGGTCAATAATCAATCCCTCTCTTCTATCAGGATTATAAACAATATAACAATTGGCCTCGATGGGGCCAACTGTGAATGTCTTCAGCATATTCTATTAAGCTTCTTTTCCCGACTTGAGTAGTTTTTCCCTTAGAATTTCCTCAATTTCCTTGGCGACCTCTGGATTTTTTTTCAGGTAGGACCTGGCGTTTTCTCTTCCCTGACCTATTCTGTTCCCTTTGTAAGAAAACCAGGTTCCACTCTTCTCAATCACATCATTTTCCAGCGCAACATCCAAAAGGGAACCCTCTCTCGAGATACCCTCATTATACATCATATCAAACTCTGCACGTCGGAAAGGTGGAGCCACCTTATTTTTGGATACTTTAACTCTTACGCGGTTACCCACATCCACATCTCCAGCCTTAATAGACCCTATGCGACGGATGTCCAGTCTAACGGAAGAATAGAACTTCAACGCCCTTCCTCCCGGAGTTGTCTCTGGACTGCCAAACATCACACCTATCTTCTCTCTTATTTGATTGATAAAGATTACGCAGGTCTTGGATTTAGATATGGCGGCAGTAAGTTTCCTGAGAGCCTGGGACATCAACCTTGCCTGTAAACCGACCTGCGCGTCGCCCATTTCACCTTCGATTTCCGCCCTGGGCACCAGGGCAGCTACACTATCGATCGCAACCACATCGACTGCTGCACTGCGAACCAGAGCTTCAGTAATCTCCAGAGCCTGCTCACCGTTATCGGGCTGAGAAACCAAAAGGTTATCGATGTCAACTCCCAACTTCTTAGCATAAGCTGGATCCATCGCATGCTCAGCATCTACAAAAGCAGCTGTTCCCCCCAATCTTTGAGCATTAGCGATTATCTGGAGCGAGAGAGTGGTCTTTCCTCCGCCTTCCGGACCAAAGATTTCCACCACCCTTCCTCTGGGAACTCCTCCCACTCCCAAAGCTATATCTAATGATAAGGCACCAGTGGGAATCACTTCGACTTCCGACTTATAAGCCTCCCCACCCAACCTCATTATCGTTCCCTTCCCAAACTGTTTCTCAATCTGGGATACTGCCATTTCCAGAGCCTTTACTTTCTCATCCTTTCCCATTTTTTCCCCCTTTCAGGAATTGAAACATGTCAAATTCGCTATTAGAAGATTTTGAACTTCCCAACCCCCTTTTATAGTCTGTGAATTATGTGTAAGATGATATTAGTTATTACGCCCGCGTAAATGTCATCAAGCATTACCCCTAGGCCTCCGGCAAGGATTTCGAACTTCTTCATCGGATATATCTTGACTACATCTAAAACCCGATAAATAACAAACCCTACAATCATCAAACCGAGCGTTTTTGGCAGGAAGGCCATCGCAATAAAGTATCCACATATCTCATCGATAACGATTTTGGGAGAATCGACCTGGCCAAAAATGTTTTCTGCCAGGTGAGAAATCATTGTTCCGCCAATAATTAAGCATAAAACGAGCATCCAGTAGAAGGTAACCGTTGTAGGTAGAATAGCATAAAGCAGAAGTGCTAAGAGTGTCCCCATTGTCCCTGGAGCAAAGGGCGAATAGCCAACAAAAAATCCTGTAGCTAAAAATCTAATAATCCATTCCATTTTTCCCTCTTCACCGAGATAATGTGTGAAAATACGATATTTTCTCCCAACTGAACGGCAACAGACCTTGAACTTTTGGCAAATTCACCAAGATTTTCATGCATTATCTGGGTTCAGGTCGTGGTCTTGTTGCTTATCTCTTCAAGAAGTATATGTTTATTCTTGAAAATGTAATTGAATCCTGAAATCACGGTTAAAATGGTAACCAGAAGCATCAGCCAGTAGGGAGATCTACTTAGAATATAACCAAGAACTCTTTTCCAACCCAGAAAAGTCTGCAATTCCACAGGAGTGGTCTGCCAGTAATTCTTCAACACAACATTGACAATCAGGATTATCAGGATAGTGATAATTACCACCATTTGCGAAGTTGTCTTAAATTTTCCAGAAAGGGAAGCCGGAATTATTGTTCCTCTGGACGCTGCCACGCTCCTCAGTCCTGTTATTATAAATTCGCGACTGATTACAAGTATAACCATCCAGGCAGGAATTGACAGCTCCCTTAACTGAACGAAAGAAATGAAGGCAGCAGAAACTATCAATTTATCCGCAAGGGGATCTATGAACTTTCCGAAATTGGTGACTTCCTCTCGATGGCGAGCAACAATCCCATCGTACACATCAGTGAGTGCAGCCAGAATGAAAATTAGAAGGGCTGCTACCCGGGTATAAATATTGCCCATAAACATGAACAGTATAAAAAACGGAATGGCAATAATTCTTCCAGTAGTAAGTTTGTTGGCTAAATTCACCTATCTTTCCTGTTCTTGCAATTCGGTTTCCAATGGTTCCACTTTTTCCACTCTCAGAGGTCCTTTCTGTTCCATCTTAATCAGACCTTTTCCTTTTAATCTGGTGAAAATCAGTTCATTAACCTTCCCCAGATCTTCAGAAATAGTATCGACATCTTTCCCATTCATATATAGTTTGACACCATCCACATTTCCAATGCGAACATTCATTTCATTCTTTGCTACCCATCTTTTCTTTTCACCAGGAAAGAGTGTTCCTTCAAAAGAGACCACACCGTCCCCAATCACTCGTAGCCAAGTTTTATCATTTATTTCCGCTACTATAGAAATATCTTTGGGCATACTAGTGGAGACATTTATCTTTGCCTTCACCTGTTGAGAGAGTTGCCGTGAAGCCGATTGGAGAAAAAAAATCGCGGAAAGACCCGCCCCCACAACCACTCCAATCGCCAAGATAAATGCAATGGGGCTCTTGTTGGTAAATCGGAGTGCAGCGATCCCTTCTCTGGACATCAATTTCTCTTCTGCGCCCCAACTCATCACAATAGGGAATTTAGGATTGAGGTCCATTTTGTCTTTTTGTCCGGAATGCTCTCTCTTATAAATATGGACAAGCGATTCAGCGTCCAGCCCCAGATAACGAGCATAATTCCTGAGAAATGAGACCACATAAATCTTTGCTGGAAAAACATCGTATCTTTCTTTTTCCAAGGCTTCCAGGTACTTCTTAGCTATTTTCGTCTCTTCTGAAACCTGATGCAAGCTAATTTCTTTATTGCGACGAGCTTCCTGTAGTCGTTTACCGACATTTTCCGCCATTTCTGTTCCTATCAGTTTTGCAGGGGTAAAACCGTGTCCACAAATGTCATTGATATAATGAAAAGGCTTGTCCTCCCCGAGTTATTTTAGATAAAATAACTCTAAGTGAAAATTTCCGAAAGGAGGACGAAGCCATGAACGCCTATATTGGTGTAGACTTACACGAGAATTATTCATTTTTTACTGCAAAGAACAGAGATGGAAAAATTATGGCACCACTACGAAAAATTATCAATCGGGAGAGAGAAATTTTAGACTATCTCTCGCACTTTAAAAACCCCAAAGTAACGCTTGAAGCAACACTAAATTGGTACTGGCTTGTTGACCTTTTACAGGATTATAACTACGATGTAACACTTGCTCATCCCAAGAAGGCAAAAGCTATTGCTTCTACCAAAATAAAATCTGACAAAATAAGTTCAAAAATATTAGCCGACCTTTTACGGTCTGATTTAATACCTGCGTGTTATATCCCGGATAGAGAAAAAAGAACACTTCGTGATTTCCTGAGACATAGAACAGTACTTGTCTCCATAAGAACTTCTCTTAAGAATCGCATCCATGCTGTACTTCGTAATTTCAACTTCCATTGTCCTTACAGTGATCTGTTTGGTAAAAGTGGCAGAACCTGGCTTAAACAGGTATCACTTCAAAGTTATTATAAAACGATTATTGATAACTTTTTAAGCCTTATCGATGCTATAGAACCAAAAATTCATGAGGTTACAAAAATTATCAAAGAACTTGCTGAAAATAATCCCCAGGCACGTTTAGTTGATGAAATACCTGGCATCGATTATTACTCCGCTCTTTTAATTGTCCTGGAAATAGGAGATATAAGAAGATTCTCTGATCGTAGACATTTTTGTTCCTATATCGGTATAGTTCCCTCATCTCACAGCTCAGGTGACATAGACTATACAGGAAAGATTACCAAAGAGGGTAACAGTTGGCTTCGCTGGATTATTATTGAAGCTGCTCAGAAATCGCAAACTTTCGTGAACAACCCATATCACTCTCTGTTTTTGAAAATATCTAATAAGAAAGGTTCAGCTATTGCCAAAGTTGCTGTTGCCAGGAAAATAGCCACAGCGATATATTATATGTTGTCAAAGAACGAACATTTTAAACTTCCGAAATCTTTAAGGTCTCAAATATCTGGGGTAAGCCCGGTGCTCGCAATAGCCCAACGAGGCTGAGTCATTGAATGGGAAACCCCTCAAGCCGAATGAATATATACTGTGCCATAGAGCACAAATAAGTGCGTGAGCGAAAAACCAAAGATCTTTCTTAAATATCATAAAAATCAAAGATATCCCTTGACAAGCCTTTTCATAAGTGCGAGCGACTGAAAGGAGCGTGGCAATCTCCAGATTTCTTCGGTTGCTTCGCTCCCTCGCAATGACAACAAAATCATTGTAGGCACACATTCAATCTGTGCATAATTTCCAGTATTGCCTAAGGGGATTCGAATACTTCTGCTTGGAAAGGTATCTTAAACTCAAAAATTTCATCATCTACTTCAGGATTCTTTACGATGTTGTCCAGATAAGTGGAAACTACTGTAAAACTATCGCTGACTTCTGTTTCCACTGGCAACCAATATTGTTTTGAAATTACGAGGATTATCTCTACCCCATCTTGATTTTTTGGGACTAATTTAATCTTATAGTTTTCTCCTTTTCCTTCTACCACTTCTTTTCTATAATTTTCCAAATCTCCAATCCTACTTGCCCAAAAGAAGAGACCTAAATTCAGTCCCATTAACTCTTCCAATCTGCCAACTGAATGGATGGAAACTTGATTATACTCAGGCAAATAGAACCAGGCCTTTTTGCCATTGCATACAATGATTTGTGGATAAGGCTGAATGTACTCAGCGTATAGCTTATCGGGAGCTTTAAATTTTATTGAACCTTTAACCAGTTTTTTCTCGAAAGTAGCTTTTATCAGTATTTTCTGTTCGAAGTCGAAACTCCCTGTCTCTATGTTCTTTCTTTCCCTCTCCAATTTTTTCAGAATATAGGAAATTGTGTCCTTTTGAGAAAAGCCTGGAGTAGAAATTAGAAAAGTCAAACAGAGAAAAATGGCACTTGTTTTAGTTACGTTCATCCTTCTCTATCCTCTGCCAGAACTCTTCAATTTTATCTAAAAATATCTGACGAGGCTTAGACCCCTGCTGGGGACCAATGAGACCCTTGGTCTCCATTAAGCTTATAAGATTTGTTGCTTTTCCGTCACTGATATGTAATGCTCCCTTGAACAGCGAACTGGATGCCTGTCTCCTTTCAAGAATTAATTTCAGAGCTTGCTTGAATAATTTCTTGATCTCCTGATCCTCTTCTTCTTTTTCTTCTGAGATCTTTGCCAAATAGGGCAGGTCTTGAGAATAGGTCGTCCCTCCCTGTCTACTAATAAAGTCTACAACCCTCTTTATCTCCTCTTGACTTACGAATGCTCCTTGCAGGCGTGTGGGTTTTGCCTCTCCTGGAGGGAGATAGAGCATATCCCCGCGTCCCAAAAGGTTTTCCGCTCCGTTCATATCCAAAATTGTCCGGGAATCTACTTTAGAAATCACCTCAAAGGCGAGACGAGCTGGGAGATTTGCCTTAATAATGCCAGTGATTACATTTACAGAAGGCCGTTGTGTGGCCAGCACAAGATGGATTCCTACTGCTCTGGACATTTGGGCTAAGCGGATTATCACCTGCTCAACCTGAGCGGAAGCTGTAGCCATCAGATCAGCAAGTTCATCAATAATAATAATTATAAAAGGAATTTTCTCTCCTTCTTCCTTGAGCTTTTGATTGTACTCGAATATATCACGGGTCCCGGTGGCAGCGAACCTTCGATAGCGATTTTCCATTTCGCCAACAATCCATTTTAATGCTGCCACAGCGTGTTTTACGTCTGTAACTACAGGACCTTTCAAATACGGAATGCCATTATAGATGGGCAATTCCACCATTTTGGGGTCAATTAAGAGAAAATTGACCTCCTCAGGCCTGGCTTTGTATAGAATGCTCAGGATCATTGTGTTGATCGATACGGTCTTACCTGAGCCCGTAGCCCCTGCAATCAGGAGGTGGGGCATCTGGTTCAAATCAGCAATGTATATCTTTCCAGCTACCGTCTTACCTAAAGCAAAGGAAAGAAGAGAGGGATCTTTCTTAAACTCAGGAAATTGAAAGAGTTCTTTTAGATATACCATTGCCATACTCTGATTTGGGATTTCTATGCCGATAGCAGCCTTCCCCGGAACGGGAGCAAATATTCTTATGCTTTGTGCCCGTAATGTCAAAGCGAGATCGTTAGATAAATTCGTCACACTACTCACTTTTATTCCTGGAGCCAGTTCCAGTTCATAACGGGTAATTGAAGGTCCTGGATGAATTTGGGAGACCTTTGCCGAGATGCCAAAATTCTTGAGGGTCTTTTCCAACACCTCGGCGTTATTTTTCAATTCTTCCTCCCTCTGGCTGAGATCTGCCCGGGGTGGGTCGTTAAGGAGTTCTATAGGAGGAAGTTCGTAAGTGGGCGCGCCTGGAGGGGAAACTGGGGAAACAGACTCGACTTTCACCTCAGGAGAGACTTTCCTATAATAATTAGGTTTTGCCTCTTCGCTCGAGGTCAGGCGTTTTCTTCCCAGATGCCTAACTCGAACCGTCCGAAGTGCACTTCTTAGGGTTTGGAGGAATTGAATAATAGATATTTCGGTCACTAATTGTATAGACACGATGAATACGGTTGATATAATAAGATAAGCGCCAATATCTCCAAAAGCAGGAGCCAGGAGAGAGTCGGAAACGAAGTCACCAACTGTTCCGCCCAATCTCGTCTCCCTACCAAGGAGGTTCAAAAAACTGCAAAAAGCCAATAGCAAAAAACCAAGGCCAGAAACTTTAACCCAGATACCTTTTATTCTCTTCCCTTTCCGAAAGGTTTTCCATCCCCAATATCCAATAGAGAAGGGCAGGAAGTAGGCTCCCCATCCGAAGGCGGTCATCAGGGAAACAGCCAAATATCTTCCGAAAGCGCCCACCATACTACGCCCCATCTGATAGGAAAGCAGACTCAACAATATGAGAAGGGAAACTGCAAGGAGCGTAATACCAGCGATTTCGTTCCTTTCCTCTTTTGTCTTGCTCGTTATCTTCACTTTATAACCTCTTTCTTCGAAAAAAGTCTACTTCATTCCAGAACTAAAGTCAAGGGCTTTCTAAAGTATAGATTCCACCTCTCTTAAATCTGAAATAAGAAAACAATGAGTCCTAACATTACGCAATAGTAAGCAAAATAGTGAAGTCTGCTTTTTTGTACAAACCGCAACACTACTCTGAGTGACCAATATCCAGAAAAAAGAGCTGCAAGTGCTCCAGCTATATAGAAGCTTAGTGTGGAGAGCTTAAGCATGGATAAGGTGCTCGGGAGTTTCAGGAGAGTAGCTCCCAAAATTGCTGGCATAGCAAGGAAGAAGGAGTACTTTACTGCCCATTCTCGCTGGAGACCACAAAATAGCCCAAAAACGATAGTGACACCTGAGCGGGAGATACCTGGCAGAGTTGCAGAAGCCTGGGCTATGCCAATTATCAATCCATCGACTATTCCTGTCTCCAGGATACCCTTGTGAGCGTTTCTTATCCGGTCACCAAAGGAGAGAACTATTCCAGTTATGATAAGAAAGAAGCTAATCAATCCAATATTGGAAAAAAGAAGTTCTATTTTATCTTTGAGAAGGACTCCCAAAATAGCTATAGGCAAGGAGCCAATAACCAGAAGAAGAAGAATTCGTGTGGAAGGATTGGTTTTTGGTCTGTTTATGTTTCGGAGACCTTTTAATATCTTCGATAAATCTTTTCTGAAGAAGAGAAGGATTGCTAAGAGCGTCGCGAAGTGTAAGAATACAGTGAGAGAAAGTTGGGGTTTCTCTATACCTAAATACTTCTGGAAGTATATTAGATGAGCACTACTGGAGATGGGCAAAAATTCCGTTAGACCCTGCACTAACCCGAGGATAACAGCCCTCGCCAGACTCATTTTCATCCTTCCAGGTGACAATAGATATTATCTGCTATAGAAAAAGACGAGGCCATTGAAGGCAAGCATAAAGAGGAGAATAGTGAGATCAGTGCAACCCTACTCGGTAATTCTTCATTTCCTTTTTGATATATATCTTCTCCTCTCGCATTAACCATCCCAAAGCTAAGTAGAGTAAGGTGTTAGGTACTCCCAGTTTGGTCTTCAACACCAGAACCGGTACCTCCCCTTTAGCATTCAAAAAATTCCAGATTTTTCCAGCAAGGAGCCCAATTTCTTCACTCATCTGAACTTACCTTTACCCCGTTAGAAATTCCATTTCGAACGGACCCTACCCGAAGGGTTGTAGCAAAATCTCCAACCGGTTACACACAGAAGGTTTAACTAATGCGCTATAGGCAATACTAGAAACAATGGTTCGTTCACTTGAACGCTCTGCTTATTTGAAACCAATACTTTAAATATTTTGCATCTTGTCTCTGCCCGAATTTCATTCATCAACTTCATTGCCTCAATGATGCAGATTGTCTGACCTGCCGAAACCGTATCACCTTCTTCGACAAAAGGCGGGGTTCCAGGGGACGGGGAGGAATAAAAGACACCGACAATTGGCGATTTTATGGTAATTGTATTCTGTTCAATTTGCTCGGCAGGCACCGAAGTTTCTTTTTCCAATACCCTACCGCTCGACTCCTTTCCGTAGCGCCTAAAGGAAACACCAGAGCCAAATTTACGTCTTATTATAATTTTAAATTCTTTCTCTTCCCAATTCAGTTCCCTGAGATCCTGGTGAACCATAAAATCATAAATCTGGAAAAGCCGAGAAAAATCCCCGGAGGCGCCATCATTTTTCTTCAGTTTGATTTTACTCATTTAATACTTCTCTTCCCTTTCCCTCCGGGAAACTCCTTCTCTTTTAATACAACCTTATGACTGAGGTTGATCCTACCCTCATGGTCGATTTCCATACATTTTACTAAAATTTCTTGCCCTTCCTTTACAACATCACTTACCTTGTTGATGCGCCTGTCAGCTAACTGAGAGATATGCACGAGTCCTTCTTTTCCCGGTAAAATTTCAACGAAGGCGCCGAAGTCTTTGATCCGCGTTACTTTACCTTTGTATATTTTTCCAACCTCAACGTCAGCAGTAAGGTATTCTACCATTTCCTTGGCTGCATTCGCGTCTTCTTGAGTATCTGCGGTAATAGTGATCACGCCGTCATTTCCTATATTCAATCTGGCTCCTGTCTCATCTTGAATTTTGTTAACGGTTTTACCTCCAGGGCCGATTACTTCTCTGACTTTGTCGGAATTGATTTCTACTATCAAAATCTTCGGTGCCAATGACGAGATCTCTTTACGAGGAGATTCTATTTCTTCCTGCATCTTCTCCAGAATAAACAAACGAGCTTTCCTCGATTGTTCCAAAGCTCTAGCCATAATCTCTGGTGTAATCTCGTCAGTCTTAACATCTAACTGGACTGCCGTGACCCCTTTTCTGGAACCTGCCACTTTGAAATCCATATCGCCAAAATAATCTTCCATACCAATTATATCAGTCAAAAGGATAGCTCGCTCCCCTTCTCTAACCAGACCCATAGCCACTCCAGCTACAGGCGTAGTAATGGGTACCCCAGCATCCATTAGAGAGAGTGTTCCACCGCAAACAGAAGCCATGGAAGAAGAACCGTTAGATTCTAAAATATCGGAGACGACTCTTATAGTGTAAGGGAACTCCTCGTCGGAAGGTAAGACCGAAGATAATGCCCGCTCAGCCAACACCCCGTGTCCAATTTCGCGCCGTCCGGGACCGCGGTCGGGCCTCACCTCTCCTGTACTGAAAGGGGGGAAATTGTAATGGAGCATAAATCTCTTCTTATATTCTCTTTCCAATTCGTCCATAACTTGCATATCTTGGGATGTGCCAAGTGTAGTGGTTACCAAAGCTTGTGTTTGTCCACGTGTGAATAAGCCAGAGCCATGGGTTCGTGGCAGGACGCCTACGGCGCAGGTGATTGGACGAATTTCGTCTATTTTCCGGCCATCTACTCGTGTATTTTCCTCCAGGATTATTCGTCGCAAATAATTACGCTGAACCTGGTCAATGGTATCTTTCATAGTTTTCTCCTCTTCGGGATAATCTTTCGAAAAATTATCAATAGTCTCAGAGACTACTTCATCGATTCTCCTTTCTCTTGCGAGTTTGTCGCTAATTCTCAGTGCTTCTTCTACTTTTCCCCGGCAGAACTCAGTAACCCGAATTGCCAGTTCTAAATTTGAAATAATTCTCTTCCTCTTTGCATACGGGAGAAGGCGATAGAACTCCTTCTCCAGTTCCTGGTTTATGGAGGATTCTCCTCTTCCAGGAAGTTCAATTTTGGGCTTCCCAAATTGCTTTATTAACTTTTCCTCTACTTGAATTACTTCTACTATAACTTCATGAGCCAGCTTGATTGCTTCCAGCAAAATTTCTTCTGGTACTTCCTTTCCTCCTCCTTCCACCATAGTTACCATGTTCCTAGTACCCGCAACAACCAGGTCGACGCTACTCTCCTCCAGTTGAGCGAGGGTGGGATTGATGATGAATCTTTCCCCAACTCTTCCCACCCTTACTGCACCAATAGGACCAGCAAACGGTACAGCCGAAAGACCTACTGCGCAACTAGCACCAATGATTGAGGGAACATCCGCATCGTTCTCCTGGTCAGAAGACAAGACTGTAATCATTACTTGAACTTCGTTCAGGAAATTTTTGTCAAAAAAAGGTCTTAAGGGCCTGTCGACTAGTCTGGAAGTCAGCACCTCCTTCTCGCGTGGCCTTCCTTCTCTCTTGAAGAATCCCCCTGGTATCTTACCTGCAGCATAAGTTCTTTCCCTGTAATCCACCGTAAGCGGAAAGAAGTTTTCTCCTTCTTTTGGCTCAGGCGCTACTGTGGCAGTGGCTAAAATAACAGTTTCTCCATATTTGACCAGTGCCGAACCAGCAGCCTGCTTTGCCAGGCTTCCTGTCTCAATAGTTAATAATCGATCTGCAATTTCCGTCTCCACTTTTCCGGCCATAATCAGTCCTTTCTTGAGGAAACTTATTTCCTCAACTTCAATTTAATGATAATTTCCCGATATTTCTTCAAATCATGAACCTTTAAGTAGTTTAATAGTTTCCTTCTTCTTCCTACAAGTTTTAAAAGGCCCTGCCGAGAATGGTGGTCTTTCTTGTGAGTTTTGAAGTGGTCTGTCAGGGCATTAATTCTCTCTGTCATTAAGGCAATTTGAACTACTGCAGAACCTGTGTCTCTTTCGTGGACCCGAAATTTTTCTACGATGTCTTTCTTCTTATCATTTGCTAACGGCACTTTTTACCTCCTCATGTGAATCAGCCCGTGCTCAATAGGGGACACCTCAGCCCGGGGCACTCACCGACTCGCGCCTTTCCCTTACTTCGTTCGGTCGTCGCTCCTTATCCGTCGCGATCGGCGCCCCTTTCCACAAGTGTTATCCTAAACATTGATTATCTTTTCAAAATTAACCTAAACAGGTCCGGTTGCGACCTTCCCTTTTAGCTCGGTAAAGAGCCTCATCTGCCTTCTTGATTAGAGCGGCCCTCAGACAGGCATCGTCAGGATAAGATGCCACTCCGAGACTTATAGTCATTATCGCCCCAACTTCTCCAAAAGTCTGCTTGCTTATTGTTCTTCTTACCCTTTCTGCAGCAACGGAGGCCCCCTCTTTGTCAGTTTCCGGAAGAATCACTGCAAATTCTTCACCACCGTACCTAGCCACGAAGTCTGTTTCTCTTAGAGAACTCTTCAGAATTTGTGCTATTTTTCTCAGCAAGGTATCTCCCTCTAAGTGTCCATAACTATCGTTGAATTCCTTAAAATGGTCAAGATCAATCATAATTAATGAGAGGTTCAGGTCGTATCTCTGGGCGCGTTTTACCTCCACTTCCAGCTGCTCTTGGAAGTGTCTATGGTTATATAAGCCTGTTAAACCATCCGTTATAGAGAGATGCTCTGTAGACTTATAAAGCATAGTATTTTCAATAGCTTGAGCTGAGTAGTTGGCAAAGGTAGAAAACAGCCTCTTCTCCTGATCTAAGAAATGGCGACTCTTTCTCTCATTATGTAGGGTTATAAGCCCAATTAACTTCTCTCCTCTTCCAATCAATGGCATACACATTCCCGTTTCTATCTCAGGGACCCCCTCAAAATTTCCCGAGAGGGACTCGCTTTCTTTCCTGTTGACTATGGGCTGAGGCAATTTCTGCTCCCTCCATAACTGGAGTTTCTCAGTTGTCTTTCTTTTAATTAACCCAATTATCTGTTGATCCAAGCCCCAGGCTGTCTTTAAGGACAATTCTTTGCGCTTCTCATCAAAAATGAAAAGGGAGCCTGCATCCGCCTTAGTCCCTTTAATACAGGAGTTCATAATTAGAATGTATAACTCTTCCAATCCTATAGAAAGATCTGTTCTTTGACTGAGGCGTTCAAACTCAGCTAAGACCTTCTTTTCTCTAAGGCGATCCCACAAGAGGCTTGTTACGGGGCCTTTCATAACTTCGATATTTGAAGATTGCCCTATCCTCTGCAGTTCTTCATCTACTTCTGGATCGTCACTTAGGTTTAGGATGGCATCTACTTTCTTCTCTTTATCTTTAACCAAATCGTGAAAATCTCTTGCCGTAGGAATTCCTAACTTCCTGGCCAATTCCATTCCACTAGAGTTTTTAATCCGATCCGCAATACCCACAATTCGCAATTCCTCATCTTCGTGTAACGTTTCGATAATCGCTGTTCCTCTTCTCCCTCCGCCAATGATTATGATGTTTTTCTTCTGTTTAATCACAATTTAATTATACCATTCTAATCCGGCTTTGTCAAACACTCTGAAATTAGGGGTATTGTCGAGAAACTGTTCGGGACTTCTGCTCCCGCTAAAGGGGAAGCTTATCCTATAATCTGATTCCTCTGTATGCTAAAGCACACAGCTTCCTAAGAAAGCTATGCCATTTATGCCATAGTTGATTACATCTTAACCTAACTTCCTACTCTTAAGCAGGATTCTTTCCCTTATTATGAGTCCTCCTCCAGACTTCCTTACCACCCGAATCGCACTTCCTCACCCAGATGTTAGACTTTTCTACGGCAACCGACTCATAACCAACAACATACACATTACCCTTCCCATCGACTGCTATGTCATAACCACTACTGTGACTATCGTCTATACCATCAGAAGTTCTCGTCCAGATTACATCTCCTTCTGCCCCCAAAATGGTTCCACAAAAAAGAGAAGATAGAATAACCGCCAAAACAGAAATTCTTCACATTTTCTGCTTTCAGGTCTCTTTCTTTTAAGTTTAAGGATTTATATTGGCCGTAACTTTTTTGTAAATTGGATATCCTGCTCTATCCGTTTCGTCAACTTTTCAGGAGTTGGGAATCTCATTTCTTTCCTTATTCTTTTTATAAGAAAGATTTCCAACTTCTGCCTATAGAGATTCCCCTTAAAATTGAAAATATGGACTTCTACCGTCGGACGAGTATATCTTCTGGTTACTTTTCGAGGGTGAAATTGATGGCGATAAGAGAATGTGGGACGAGTGCCAATATTGGCAACTCCCCAGTGCTTTTTTCCTCTAACAGTAACTAGAACAGCATAGACTCCTGGAGGTAAGATCACATCTCCAGAAATATCTAAATTTGCCGTGGGAAAAGATAGTTCTTTTCCCCTGCCGCTCCCCTTCTTCACTATCCCATCAATGCTATAATACCTTCCAAGCAGACGGTTTGCCCTCCCTATTTTGCCTTGCCAGAGCAATTGACGAATCTTACTGGAACTTACTTTAATATTACCTATTTTGACTTCACCAACAGTAGTCACCTCAAAGCCATACTTCCTTCCCAGTCGTTTGAGCAACACCACATTTCCCAAGCGGTTCTTTCCAAAACGGAAGCCAGGGCCTACCACCACTCTTCCAGCACCTATCCTCTTATAAATGACTCTCTTAACAAATTCTTCTGGCTCTACTTGGGAAAGCTTGCGATTAAACTGGATGACGAGCATCACGCCCAGGCCCAGATTTCTGATTATCTTTCCCTTTTGTTTGAGAGTTGTGATCGATCCGATCCTCTCTGCTTCCTTTCCTATTACCGCCCGGGGGAGTGGTTCAAAGGTCACCACCACCGATGTTTTGCCATTCCTCCTCGCAATATCCTTCGTAGTTCTAATAACTTCTTGATGGCCGTGATGGACTCCGTCAAATGTCCCCAGAGCGACCACACTATTTTCGAACTTCCTTCTTAACTTGGATAGTCCCTCTATGACTTGCATTTCTTATATAAGTCTTCTTTCCCTATATCCCTGGAAAAAACTCTCAATAACTTAAACTCTCTCGCACCAGATGTAAGCTCTCCTTTAGCCAGAGCCATCAAATTTCCATCCTCATCTAACACTCTAAAGGTCCCTTCGGTATTGGCGATTTCTGAAGGAGATACAGAAATATTTATGATTTCTGAACTCTTTATCTGTCTACCCATTCTAATTCCGCGACCCATCCAGCCGGTAACTACAACGGTGGGAAAGTCAGACAATGCCTCTGAAATAGGTTGAACTTTTTGGGGAAATAACTCTTTCCTATCCCAGGAAAGAGCATCACTCAATTTGAAGTTACCTATCCGCACCCGCGCCAGATGCGACATATAGGCTCCGCAACCCAAAGCCTCTCCTATGTCATGACAGAGAGTGCGCACGTAGGTACCAGAGGAGCAAATGGTGCGAAACTTAACTCTGGGCATATCATAAGATAAAAGATTCAATTCTTTAATCTCAATTTTCTGAGGAGTTCGTTCAATTACATTTCCCTTGCGGAAAAGCTGGTATAACCTTCTGCCACGGTATCTCTTAGCTGAGACCATGGGAGGAATCTGTTCCTGTATTCCCCGGAATTTATCGAAAATCTCGCTTAACTCTCTTAATTCCACTCTTGGTTCAGCCCTCCTCAGAATTTCGCCCTCTCCATCCTGTGTGGATGTACTCGCTCCCAAAACCATCGTCGCTTCATACTCCTTCTCCAGCTTCATTAAGTATGCGGAAATTTTGGTTGCCTCACCTAAAAGAATAAGAAGAACCCCTTCTGCCTGAGGATCCAGGGTTCCGGCGTGGCCTGCCTTGCTCGCTGAAAGTAGGCCCTTCACTTCCTGAACTACAGCAAAAGAAGTCATAGCCTTTGGCTTATTAATGATGAGAATGCCGTCCTTCAGCGATTCCAGCTTTATCTACCTCCTGGGAAACAGCGTTTAGGATTTTCTGTTTAACTTCTTCCAGAGTCCCTTGAATTGTACACCCAGCGGCATTTCTATGACCGCCCCCGCTAAATGACCTCGCAATCTTGCTCACGTCTATCTTTCCTTTTGAACGAAAGCTAACTTTAAACTGATTGAGAACAGCAGTTTCTCTGAAAAGAATTCCCACTTCCACCCCTTCCACATCTCTAGCGAAGTTGACAAATCCCTCAACCTCGTCTTCCCTGGCACCGGTTTCTTCATACATATCTTGCGTAAGCAAAAGGAGGGCGGTCTTTCTATTGGCGGTTACTTTCAATGTACTTAAAGTTGATGATAGCAATTTTAATCCGGCTGCAGTCCTCTCGTCATAAACCTTCTGAGCAACGAGTTGTGGAGAGACTCCCTTCCTTATGAACTCAGCGACAATTTCATGGCATCGGGGTGTAGTGTTAGCTTCCCGAAATCTGCCCGTATCGGTCAGGACGCCCACATAGAGGGCTAGTGCTTCCTCCTCGGTTACCCCAAAATTAGACTCTTTAAATAGATCGTAAAGTTCTTCGGCAACAGACGATGCTTTGGGCTCAACGTAATTGTAATCCCCGAATAGTTCGCAGCCTACATGATGGTCCATATTAATTACAATTTTCACTCTACTTTTGAGGTCTATCATATTTCCTATTCTCTGAAGGTCACTACAGTCTAAAATAAAAGCTACATCAAAATCCTTCTCTATCTTCTGTGCAATGTGAATATCACTACCATGTGGCAAAAATTGGTAAACTGCTGGAACAGGGTCTCGATTTGCAATGTAGACATCCTTTCCCAATCGTTTCAAGAAGGAACCAAGAGCTAACTGTGCGCCTATCGAGTCGCCGTCTGGCCTGGTATGAGAAGAAATAAAAAATGTACGGTTTTCTCGGATTACTTGTAGAATCTTATCGATTATCTTCTTTTTTTCTCTGCTGAGTTCCTTTTGCATTATTTTTCTCTTGGTGAATCTTGTTAATCAACTCATCGATTCGGGCAGCCCTTTCAATTGTCTCGTCGTACTGGAAAACAATTTCCGGCGTATACCTCAACCTGATTCTCTGACCAACATGGTAACGCACAAAAGATGTCATCCTCTTCAGTAGTTCTTCCGTTGATATTCTTTCCTGCTCTGAGCCGTAAACTGTAAAATAGACCTTGGCATGCTGTAAGTCGTCTGTAACTTTAACTCCAGTGATTGTAACAAAACCCAAGTGAGGATTTTTTATCCGCTTTTGAAGGATTGCACTAATCTCTTTTTGGATTAAATGGGCTACTCGTTTCGGTCTTTTAAGAGGCATTTCTTCAACCATTAAGGGAGAGCGCCAGCACGAGGAGAGATGGAGGTTTAGTGGTTCTCTATTATAAAATCATGATCGATAATTTCTACTTTCTTCGCTTCCCGAATAAATTCAATTATCTTATCACTTATTGTCTGTGCCTGTTTTCTGTTGGGGCAAACCAATGCAATTCCCAAAGTAGAACGCTGCCACAAATCTTGGTTATCCACCTCTGATATGGAAATGTTGAACCTGGCTCTTATTCTATCCTTAAGGCTTTTAACCACCCTTCTCTTCTCCTTGAGCGAACTCGGCTTATCAGAAAGATATAGACTTATCCGTCCTAAGCTGAAAACCATCTCATTATCCAACACTGATGGAGCTTTACGCTAAGAAATTCAAAACTGTAGTTTGCGAGCAATTTTCTCTAAAGTGAAGGCTTCGAGAATGTCGTTCTCTTTTATGTCATTAAAATTTTCCAGTCCTAGTCCACATTCCAAGCCAGATTCTACTTCCTTCACGTCGTCTTTGAACCTTTTCAGAGAAGATATTTTACCCTCATAAATTATAATGTTATCACGCAAGAGGCGCACTCTACTCTGGCGTGAGATCTTTCCCTTAGCGACAAAACACCCTGCTACTGTACCTACCTTTGGAATTCTGAATGTGCGCTTTACTTCAGCTCTGCCCAATGGAATTTCCTTGTACTCAGGCTCCAGAAGCCCTTCCATCGCTTTCTTCGTCTCCTCCACGGCTTCATAGATAACCCTATAAGTATGGATATCAACCCCCTCTTTTTCAGCTAATTCTTCAGCGCTCGGTCCTGGACGAACATTAAAGCCAATAATAATTGCGTTGGAAGCAGCACCTAACATCACATCGCTTTCATTGATTCCACCCACTCCCCTGTGGGCTATATTTAGAGTTATTTCCTGAGTACTCAATTTCTGCAGAGAATCACAGAGCGCTTCAACGGAACCTTGAACATCGGCCTTAACAATTATCTTGAGTTCCTTAAGCTTCCCCAATGCAATCTGCTCATGCAAGTCTTCCAATGTAACTCTCCTTCTCCGGGATAGAACCTCTTCTCGCCTGATTCTCTGTCGTATCTTACTAATTTCTCTTGCTGCTCTATCACTATCTAAGGCATAAAATTTATCCCCAGCCTGCGGTAGACTCGAAAATCCCAGCACCTCTGCAGGCATAGAAGGACCGATGCTTTTAACTTTTTTGCCTCGATCATTAATCATGGCTCTCACCTTGCCTGCCGAGAAACCTGAAACAAAAGCACCGCCAACTTCCAATGTGCCAGATTGCACCAAAACAGTAGCCACCGGACCCCGTTGTTTATCTAATCTTGCTTCAATAACCGTCCCCCGGACTTTCTTATTGGGATTCGCTTTTAATTCCAACATCTCCGCTTCCAAAAGAATCATCTCTAACAGATTATCCAGACCATTTCTCTCTTTGGCGGACACTTCCACAAAGATAGTCTTACCTCCCCAGTCTTCAGAAACGAGGTTGTATTGACTCAGCTCTTGCTTTACCTTCTCAACATTGGCATTGGGCAAGTCTACTTTATTCACTGCTACCAAAATCGGCACACCTGCCGCGCGGGCATGGTCTATAGCTTCTACGGTCTGAGACCTGACTCCTTCATCGGCAGCCACAACTAAAACGATTATATCGGTCACCTGAGCTCCGCGAGCTCGCATCGCTGTAAAGGCTTCGTGGCCTGGGGTGTCCAGGAATACAATATCTCCCTTATCTAGACTGATATGGTATGCCCCGATATGTTGCGTAATCCCACCGGACTCCTTGGCAATGATCTTGGATTCTCGAATCGCATCCAATAGGGATGTCTTACCGTGATCTACATGTCCCATTATAGTTACTATCGGCGGACGCGGCTGGAGTAAGGATTCGTCTTCTTCTTTCTCCTTGAGAAGCTCTTCTCCATACAAGGGAACTACTTCTACTGCGAAACCGAATTCTCCTGCAGCAAGGGTAGCGGTATCTATATCCAGCCTTTGGTTGATTGTAGCCAGGATACGCTGACCCATTAACTTCTTGATAAGTTCGTTTACTTTTACTCCCATTTTGCTGGCTAACTCACTTACTGTAATCGTTTCGTCTATCCTAATGAGTTTAGTGGGAGGTGGGAGAACCTCCTTTTCTTCCTTTACTTCAGGGACTACCTTTTCCTCCTCTTTCACCTCTTCGACTACAGGTGTAGCCTTCTCAGGGATTTCCTCCTCTACCGGTTTTATAGTTTCAACGGGAACAGAGACCGAAGGAGCAGCAAGAGGTTTCCCTTCGGCAACAGCTCGTTTAGCACCCTTCTTTCGCCGCGTAGTGGGCGCTTTCTTCTTTTTAACCCCGACCGCTCTCTTTTTTACTACCTTGGTTGGTGCTTTTTTCCGGGAGACCCTTTTCTTGACAGGAACCTTCTCCTTTTTTTTACGTGCAAATGAACTTTTAACTTTCCTCACTTCCTGAGGAGTCAGGGAATCTTCAGGACTTTTCACTGGAATTTTCAACTCAGAGGTTTTTGTTAATAGTTTCTTATATGAAATATTTAGTTTTTTAGCCAGTTCTTTTACCTTCATTTTGCCTTGCCTTCTTTCTTAGCAGCCCGGTAAATTTTCTCTGCTAATTTCGCTCCAATTCCGGAAATCTTAGTTAGTTCGGAAATGGAAGATGAGGCTATCTTCTCTAAATTTGTAAATCCATGCTGAGATAGAAGTTGAGCAGTTACCTTCCCCACTCCTGGAAGCTTGGTAAGATCCCTGACCTCTGCTTCTTTTGCCTCTTTCATCTGCGATTCGCTCTTAATATCAATATGCCAACCTGTGAGCCGGGCAGCCAAACGCACATTTTGACCTGCTTTCCCGATGGCCAACGAGAGCTGATCATCAGCCACGATTACCAGGGCATTCTTTCTATCCCTTTCTACACTAACACTTGAGACCTTGGCTGGGCTGAGGGAACTAGCAATATAGGTAACAGGTTCGCTACTATGAGGAATCAAATCCATTCTTTCTCCATTTAATTCATAAATAATTGCCTGAACTCTCGAACCTTTCACTCCCACACAGGCACCCACAGGATCGACTTTTTCATTAGTGGAAATCACAGCCACTTTACAGCGGTGTCCTGGCTCTCTGACTATCTGTTTTATCTCCACAGTGCGATCTCTCACTTCCGGTACCTCCAATTCATAAAGTCTTTTTACTAAGCCCGGATGCGTTCGCGAAACGTTAATTTTGGGACCTCGTGGTGATTGCTCCACCTTCAATATGTAGACTTTGAGCCTTTCGAAAAGCTCGTACTTATGATCGGGTATCTGCTCCCACTCTGGCAGGGTGGCTTCTGCCTTTCCCAAATCAACAATGATATTCTTCCGGACAAACCTCTGAACCACACCATTCATAACAGTGCCTTCCTTCTCTTTAAACTCCTTGAATAGATTCTCCCTTTCAGTTTCCCGGATGCGCTGGATAATTACCTGTTTTGCAGTTTGAGCGGCAATTCTTCCGAACTCTTTGGTTTCCACCTTAATCTTTATCTCGTCACCTACCTTAACTGCAGGGTCGAGCCTTAATGCTTCTTTTTTAGCTATTTGGGTATATCGGTTTTCTACTTTACTTACTACCTTTTTCTTTACATAGGCAGTAATCGCCCCGGATTCCGGGTCCACGTGTGCTTCAAATTTCTGCTTTTTCCCAGAATGTTTGCGAAAGGCCGAAGTTAAAGCCGCCTCAATCATCACCAGAAGCTGCTCTTTAGGAATGCCTTTCTCTCTTTCTATCTGTTCAAAAACTCCTATTAACTCTCCTTCCAATAATTCCTCCGAATATCATAGAAAATTTAGTATCAGTAAAATACTGTTTCATAAAAAACAATGTTTTCTGATTATATTGATTAAAAGTAAGATTACACAGATTAAACCTCGACGAGAACATCTGTGTAATCATCCTAAAATCCGTGTAATCAACAGCCCTGAACCAATTTTGTGAAGAGCCGTCAGTAAAAACAAAAAGTGGCTTTTTATAGCCACTTATTTAAATATACCAAGTTTGAAAAAATAATGCAAGGAAAAAATATTTTAAATCAACGTCAAGGCGTTAACAACACTTCCGTGAAAAATGACTTTTCAGATGTCACGCTCGACACGAATTTCCAGAGGAAGTGATTAGTTCCTGGACCTGTTTTTGCACCCCGTCGGGCTGGACTTTTCTTACCTCCTTTTCTTTTCGAAGTTTCACTTCCACTATATTTTTGGTCAAAGTCTTCTCTCCCACAGTTACCCTGATAGGAATTCCTATCAAGTCTGCATCTTTGAATTTCACTCCCGCTCTCTCATCGCGATCATCCATTAAGACCTCATAGCCACCATTTTCCAGTTCTTTATGAATTCTACTGGAAATGGCCTTGATCTTTTCATGTTCATAGTTTACAGGCAGAATTAGAACTTGAAAGGGTGCTATGGGTAGTGGCCAGATGATGCCATTCTGATCGTGGCCCTGCTCGATAGCAGCAGCTACAATTCGAGAAACTCCTATACCATAACAGCCCATCACAAAATGTTTCTCTTTTCCATCCCTATCAAGAAAAGTCGCCTCCAACGCCTTAGAATATTTAGTTCCAAGTTTGAATGTATGCCCAACCTCAATGCCCCGGGAGAATTCTAAGGTTTTCCCACACTTTGGACAGAAATCTCCCTTCCTCGCTTTCCTCAAGTCCAGAACTTCATCTACATTATAATCTCTTCTTATGTTGACGTTTTTCAAATGGTAATCCTTTCTATTGGCTCCAGTTACGCCATTAACAATTCCTTCCACTGAATAGTCAGCAAGTAGCTTACGCTTTACTTTTAATCCCACTGGACCGGCAAACCCGAGAGGAGCACCTGTAACTTCCTCAATTGTTTTCTCATCTGCAAGAAAAATTTCATTTACACCAAGATAACTTTTCAGCTTGGTCTCGTTAAGCTCATGGTCCCCCCTTACCAGAACTATTACGGGTTCATCGTTAATCTTATAAACCAGTGTCTTTATAAATTTATTCGGTTTCTCTTTCAGAAATTTTCCCACTTCCTCGACTGTCTTCATGTTTTTCGTTTCAATTTCTTCTAATTCTTTGAGCTCACTTCTCTCTCCAGCCCTTCCACCCGAAGGGACTGTCTTAGGTGGAGGAGGACATTCTGCTTTTTCCAAGTTCGCAGCATAACCGCACTTACAGGAGACTATAATTTCCTCCCCAGTATCAGCAATAACCATAAACTCATGAGAAAAGGCTCCGCCAATGGCACCAGTTACTGCTTCCGCAGACCGAAACTTTAGACCACACCTCTGGAAAATTCTGGAGTAGGCTTCAAATACGTTGTTATAACTTGTTTTTGCATCCTTATCATTAGCATCAAAACTATAGGCATCTTTCATGTAGAATTCCCTGGCCCTGATTACTCCAAATCTTGGCCTGATTTCATCTCGAAACTTCGTCTGGAACTGATAAAGCAAGAGAGGCAATTCTTTATAAGACCTGACTTCTCTTCGCACAAGATCGGTAATCACTTCTTCATGAGTAGGACCAAGACAGAAGTCTCTTCTATTTCTGTCCCTTAGCCTTATCAACTCTTTCCCATAGAAGTCCCACCGTCCGCTCTCTTCCCACAGTTCTCTTGGCTGCATTGCTGGAAGGGAGACCTCCTGTCCGCCGATTGAGTTCATCTCCTCTCGAATGATGTTTTCCACCTTTTGGAGAACTCTCAAACCTAAAGGTAGCCATTCGTAAATACCACTGGCTAATCGTCTCATGACTCCTGAGCGAATCATAAATTGATGGGAGGGTACCTCGGCCTCCCTGGGACTCTCCTTCAATGTGGGTAAGAGATATTTTGAAATAAGCATAACTCCTCCGAATTATGCTGGAGTCCTCCCGAAAGGGAGGGGAGACACCTTGCTTTCGCAAGGACTCCATTTATCAATGGGATTATGTTATACCATCCCTTTCTCTTTAAGGCTTACATATCTTTTACTGCCGATAATGATGTGGTCTAAAAGTTCTATATCCATTGTCTTTCCCACCGCGGAGAGCTTTCCTGTAATTTCTAAATCGTCCTTGGATGGTTCAGCATCACCCGAAGGATGATTATGGGCCACAATCAGGCCGCAGGCAAGATATTCTACTGCTGGTTGAAATACTTCTCTGGGATGAACCAGATTGGCGGTCAGCGTCCCGATAGAGATTACTTCATCGTGGATGACTTTATTTCTCGCATTCAAATACAACCCTCGAAACTGCTCCTTCTTCAGCTTTCTCATGTCTTCCAGATAGGTGTACACATCTTCCGGCCCTCTAATAGTAGGCATCTTTCCCGGCTGCTCTTGGAAGAACCTCCTTCCCAGCTCAAAACAGGCAACTATCTGACAAGCTTTGACTGGTGGAATTCCCAGAGTTTCCATCAATCGTCCAACATTCTTTTCAGAAGTAATTGCTTTGGAGCCGTATTCTTTGATTATCCTGTGGGATAACTCTAAAACATTTTCATCTCGGTATCCTGTATTCAGGATAATCGAGACCAATTCCGGAATTCTCAGAATATCGGGGCCGTATTTTATCAATTTCTCACGTGGCTTTTTTTCTTCGGGCAATTCCTTGAGCCTCATGCGGTAACTATTTCCAATTCTATTCCTGAGCATAGCGGTATTCTCTCCTTTTCAATTCTCTTTCAATCTCCTCCAAGAGAACATTTATCATCTCTCTTTCTTTAACTTTCTTAATCACTTTACCCCGCCTGAAAAGGAGTCCCAAACCCTTCCCCCCGGCTATTCCCACATCTGCCTCCCTGGCCTCTCCCGGACCGTTAACCACACAGCCCATTATCGCTACTTTCAATGGATAGAGCCTTGAGAATTCACTTCCAGCAACAAGGTTTTTTTGTGAAAAAAGAGATTGCAATTTTTTCTCTATTTCATTACTAATTTTAATCAGGTCAATTTGACAGCGACTGCAAGTAGGACAGGAGATGACTTCTGGGCCAAAACTTCTCAGCCTCAATGCTTTCAAAATCTCATAACCAACTCTCACTTCCTCCTCCGGGGAAGCGGTCAGCGATACCCTTATTGTATCGCCAATACCCTCAGAAAGGAGCACTCCAATACCCAGAGTCGACTTTATGGTGCCCGAGAATTCAGTTCCGGCTTCAGTAATTCCTAAGTGGAGAGGATAATCTGTCTTCTCAGATATCAACCTGTAAGCCTGGATGGTAGTGGGAACATCCGAGGCTTTAAGGGAAATAACAATGCGATAAAACCTTTGTTTCTCAAGTATCCTTACATATTGAAGAGCTAAAGCAACCATTTTGTTAGCTTTGCTCGCTCCTCGTCTATGAGAAATATCATCTTCATGAAGGTTAGTACTGAGCGTTCTATTGGGTGAAGGAAGTTTCAAGGAGCCTGCATTAACCCCTACCCTTATGGGGATTTTTGCGCTTCTCGCAGCCTTTGCTATATCCTTCACTCTCTCTTGACTTCCGATATTTGCTGGATTTATCCTTATCTTATCTACCCCCTTAGCGATAACCTCCATTGCCAGGCGATAATCGAAGTGGATGTCAGCAACTAAAGGGATATGGACTTTCTTCTTTATCTCTCCCATAACTTTGGCTGCTTCCATATCGGGAACAGCTAAACGGACGATTTCGCAACCTGCTCTTTCCAGTCGCCTGATCTGATTGACAGTATTTCTGATATCACCTGTATCTGTATTGGTCATCGATTGTACGGAAATCGGAGAATTTCCCCCAATAAACAGATTTCCCACTCTTATCTTGCGCGTCTTTTTCCTTTTCACAATTTCTTACCTTCTCAGCCTCAATATGTCCTGATAAGTAACCAGAACTAAAAGAAAAACGATTATCGCTGCTCCAATGGCTTGAGCAATCTTCATCTTATTTTCATCTAAGGGCCTACCCGTAATTCCTTCGACGAAATAGAACGTAGCATGACCGCCATCAAGAAGCGGAATAGGAAAAAGGTTAAATAGACCAATCTCAGCACTGAGTATAGCAATCAATGAGAGCAATTGATAAACTCCTGTCCTTGCTACTTTAGCCACCATTTGGGCAATCCCTATCGGGCCGACAACAGCGGGCTTCACCGCTCCCAAGAGCATCAGCCATAAATATTTAAGCGTTACAACTATCAAGAATAATGTTTGTTGAAATCCTCCTAAGAGAGAAGATATAAAATTATGCTTTCTTACATGCCAGGCCGGACCGATTCCGATTAAGCCCACCCCTCTAGCCTCATCATATTGAGGTGTAACTTTAAGGACGATTTCCTCCTTTCCTCGTAAGATTTTTATCCTAATTTTCTGACCAGGGTTAGAATAGATTATTCCCGCCATTTCCTTCCAGTTACCTACTTCTTTCCCATCTATTGAGAGGATCTTATCTCCTTTTACCACACCGGCTCTCTCCGCCGGCATCTCTGGAAGCACGCTACCGACTTCTGTCGATTCATAGTGAGGAATCACAATCCCTGCAAAAAATCCCATCAAAAAGAAAATGGTAACAGCTAAAATAAAATTCATTGCCGGTCCCGAGCCGACAATAAGTATTCTTTTCCACCATTTCTGAGAGAGAAACTCATCGGCTGTTCCCTTCCTCTTCTGTCCGGGATGTTCCCCAGCCATCTTCACGTAACCGCCCACAGGAATTAAACAGACTACGTATCGCGTCCCTCCTTTGGTAAAACCCAACCATTCAGGTCCAAATCCTAAAGAGAACTTCTCTACCCTCACTCCCATTCTCTTAGCAGCAATAAGGTGACCTAACTCGTGAAAAAAGATGACCAGGCCAAAGGTGAATACTATCGAAAATATGCTCAAGAGCATTCTATTTTCTCCCTCGTCCTATCTCTTGTCCACTGGTCTATTTCTAAAATCTCTTTCAAACTCGGCTTCCTATCTACTTTATGTTCTGTCATTACTGACTCGATAATTTTCGGAATATCAATGAATTTTATTTTCCCTTCCAGGAAAGCTCCCACGGCAATTTCATCAGCTGCGTTCAAAACAACAGGCATCGTTCCAGCCGTCCTACCAGCCCTGAGAGCCAAGCCAAGACAGGGAAAATTCTTTAAGTTTGGCTTCTGGAAAGTAAGCCGAGCTACCTTTTCCAGCTTTAGTCCTTGTAACCTATTTGAATAGCGTTTGGGATAGGTAAGTGCAAATTGAATGGGAATGCGCATATCAGCAATTCCCAGTTGAGCTAAGATCGATCCGTCGACAAGTTCAACTAATGAGTGGACAGTTGCCTGTGGGTGAATCAAAACGTCAATCCGATTGATGTCAATCCCGAAGAGGTGACTAGCTTCAATCGCTTCTAAACCCTTGTTCATTAGGGTTGCTGAGTCGACTGTAATCTTTTTACCCATTTGCCAGGTTGGGTGACGTAAAGCCTCCTTCAAAGTTACTTTCTCAAGTTGACTTTTCTTATGTTTGTAAAAAGGCCCACCTGATGCTGTCAGTATTAGACGCCGGACATTCTCTACCTTTTCTGCCCTCAGACACTGAAATATAGCGCTATGCTCACTGTCCAGAGGCAAAATTTTAATTCCTCTCTTCTTGGCAGTCCTAATGATTAGGTCACCCGCTATCACCAGTATCTCTTTGTTGGCTAAGGCGATATCTTTGCCCGCTTCAATTGCCGACAAGGTAGGTAACAGTCCGGCCGCACCAACCAAGGCGGAAACCAGAAAATTTGAAACGCGATTCCGGGCAAACTCAATTAATCCAGAAGTCCCCCTATAAATCTTCGGAAGAGGGCGGAAACGATGGATCCTCTTTTCCAATTCTTGGGCTGCCACTTCGTCACTCAGCGCTACAATTGCTGGTCTAAATTGGATTATCTGCTCTATTAATAAGTTCACATTCTTCTGGGCAGAGATTCCCATAATTTTATACCCTTTGCCGAGTTTCCTCACCACATTTAATGTATTAACCCCTACGGAACCAGTGGAGCCCAGAATTGCAATCTTTTTCAAGCTATACCCTTTCAGCGCAAAAATAACTGGACATAGTAATACAGTAGTGGAGTATTGAACATCAGACTATCTGCTTTGTCCAACATTCCTCCGTGTCCGCCTGGGAAGAGGTTACCTGAATCTTTCACCCCTGCATTTCTCTTGATCAGCGATTCAGCCAAGTCTCCCACCTGTCCGCCAATTCCCAAGAGAAGCCCAATGACGAGACACTCTATCGGGGTAATAAAATTGAGGTCCAAATTGAGGCGGGTGAAAAATTGCAATCCTAATAGTGCTCGGCAACCAAAGACTACACCAATCCCTGTAAGCAAGCCAAAGATGGCTCCTTCCCAAGACTTATTGGGACTGATGAGACGGCTCAACTTGTGCCGCCCAAACTTTACCCCTGCCCAAAATGCGCCAGTGTCCACACACCAGGTAGTGATAAATAGAAGATATACCAAGCCTTCTCCGTGAGGGCGAACGTCGCGAAGGAGAATTAAATGACTCAGAAACCAAGAAATATAAAAGATTCCCAAAAAAGTTACTGAAACAGAAGAGACACCGAATTTGATATCTTTCTTCAAGATTGCTTCAATTAAGATAAGAAACAAAAAGAGGGTAACAACGAAACCCCCTACTCCGCCGGATAACTTTCCTTGGAAGAGAAAAAAGCTGAGACAAAGAAAAAACCCTCCCAGCACTCCCAAGAACTTCTGCGGATGATAATTTCTCTTCTCCGTCAAACGATAAAATTCGAGAAGGCCTATAATAATTACAGCAAGAACTAAAAGAGAAAAGGGAATAACCCCCCAATGTATAATCAACAGCAGTACGGGAATAACAACTAATGGTGTCTTTATTCGATCCATTGTCTCCCTTACCCGTTTTCCACCCTACCAAAACGACGCTCCCTCTTCTGATAATCTATGAGTGCCGAAAGTAGGTCCCGACGACTGAAATCTGGCCAGAGAACCGGGGTAACGTAAATTTCAGAATAAGCAATTTGCCATAGCAGAAAGTTGCTTAGCCTGAATTCCCCACTGGTACGGATCAACAGGTCTGGATCGGGTAGACCAGCGGTATAAAGATAGTCATTAAAAGACTTTTCGTCAATATCTTCTACTTTCTTTTCTCTCTCAGAAACCTGTTTAGCAATTTGGCGACAGGCCCGAACTATCTCCTCCCGTGCACCGTAACTCAGCGCTAAATTCAGAATCAGTCCACTATTTTCCTTTGTGGCATCTATCGACTTAGATAATTCAACGCGCACCTTGGGTGGTAACCTCTCTAGTTGCCCAGAAATGAGAAGCTTAATATTATTCTTCTTGAGATTATTTGTTTCCTGTCTTAAGAATTTGAACAGCAGATTCATCAGAGCCTGAACTTCTTTTTTGGGCCTGTTCCAGTTCTCTGTTGAAAAAGCAAAAAGTGTAAGTATCTTAACCCCTATTTCTCCACAGAATCTTACAACCTTTCTTATCGTCTTTGTGCCTTCCAGGTGACCCACAATTCGTCTGCGGTTATGTCTCTTCGCCCAACGACCATTACCATCCATAATGATTGCTATATGCCGAGGAAGTCTCTTTCTATTAATTAGCTTGAGAAGTTCTCTGTAATCAACCAACTTCTCCTCCATTCCCATCACCCAATTGTAAGGGCGGGACTCTGTGCCCGCCCGACTCTCTCACACTTCCATTATCTCTTTCTCTTTATGTTTGAGAGCTTCATCAATCTTCTCAATATATTCATTTGTTATCTCATTAATTTCTTCTATAGCTTTAAATTTTTCGTCTTCTGAAATCGCCTTTTTTGTTTCCAGTTCCTTCAACTCATCTTTGGCTTGCCTTCTAATATTCCGAAGTTCCACCCTGTGGCCCTCCGCAATCTTTCCGATTCTTTTTACAAGCTCTCTTCGGCGTTCCTCAGTTAATGCGGGTATTTTGAGTCGGATGATTTTCCCATCGTTGAGCGGGCTCAACCCCAAGTCGGACTTTAAGATTGCCTTCTCTATTTCTGGAAGGACGCTCTTATCCCAGGGTTTTATCTCGATTAATCTTATCTCTGGGATAACTATGTTGGCAACTTGACCGATGGGGACCTGAGTTCCATAATAGGCAACTCGAATGCCTTCCAACAGGTTAATCGAGGCGCGACCGGTGCGAATAATTGTGAATTCATGCTTTAAATCCTCAGTTGCTTTTTCCATTTGGAGTTTGACCTTATCATAAATGTTCTTTACCATATGGTATTCTCTCTCCTTATTTGATTATTGTACCCACCTTTTCTCCACAGACTGCTTTTTTAATCTGCCCAGTTTTGTTTATATTGAACACCATGATGGGTATTTTATTCTCCCAGCAAAGGGAGAGCGCCGTTGCATCTACAACTTTCAATTGACGATTTATTGCCTCCATAAAGGTAAGACTGTCAAACTTCTTGGCTTTCTTATACTTTGCGGGGTCCCTATCATAAACACCATCAACCTTTGTTGCCTTCAAAATTATTTCAGCACCAATTTCTACTGCTCGTAACGCTGAAGCTGTATCAGTTGTAAAGTAAGGGTTTCCTGTTCCTCCGGCAAAGATAACTATCCTCTTCTTCTCCAGATGGCGGATTGCTCTCCGGCGAATGAAAGGTTCCGCAAGTTTGGCTATCTCTATGGCGGTCTGGACTCTGGTAGGGATCCCCAGCTCTTCTAACGCGTCCTGAAGAGCCAGTCCATTAATTATTGTTGCCAACATCCCCATATAGTCAGCTGTGACTCTGTCGATCTCCTGGGCAAAAGGAGAAATCCCTCTCCATATATTCCCCCCACCCACTACGGCAGCAACTTGCACACCCAGAGAGTAGGCCTCTCTTATTTCTCGAGCAAAGAATTTCACCGCTTGGGGATCTATTCCGTATCTGTGAGTGCCCATCAGAACCTCGCCGCTCATTTTCAAAATAACTCGCTTATATTTCATTTTTGCCATTCTCCTCGCCTCCTCTACCAATTTCAATGGGGATTCCTGCACAATTTGAAATCATCCCTACAGATGTCATTATATTAATGACAATGCACAATCTATTCCTCTCCCACTTTGAAACGAGTGAACCGTCCCACCTTAATATTTTCTTCCAGTTTAACGATTGTTTGTGTCAAGAGGTCTTTGACTTTAAGTTTAGGGTCCTTAATGTATGGTTGTTCCAGAAGGCAGACTTGAGTGAAATATTTCTCCAGTCTGCCCTGAGCGATCTTCTCGATGATCTTCTCTGGTTTTCTTGATTCTTGCGCTTGTTTCTTATAGATTTCTTTTTCCTTTTCAATAATTTCTTTGGGCACATCTTCGGGCTTAATCCACAGAGGGTCCATGGCTGCTATTTGCATTGCCAATTCCTTTGCCAGTTGAGAAAACTCGCTCGTTCTGGCAACGAAATCGGTCTCGCAGTTCACCTCTAACAGAACACCTAACTTACTCCCGCTATGGACATAGGAAGAGATCAATCCTTCCTTTGTCTCGCTGGCAGAACGTTTGATTGCTCCAACACTCCCTTTCTCTCTCAAAATATCCTGAGCCTTTTGAATATCTCCACCAGCTTCTAACAACGCCTGTTTACAATCCATTACTCCCGCACCCGTCTTATTGCGAAGTTCCCGAACTAACTCCATGCTTATCTTCATCTGTATCTCCCTCTTTCTTTGTCTCTTCCTCCACTTCTGCAGTGACTTGTTCTTTTTCTCTCAACTCTTTACCCTCAATCACAGCCTCTGCAATTATGTGAGTAATTAACCTAATTGACCTGATAGCATCATCGTTGCCGGGAATTACATAAGTTATACCTTCAGGGTCACAATTTGTGTCCACCAAGGCGACAACGGGAATCTCCAATTTAATTGCTTCAGAGACGGAAATTGCCTCTTGAGGCGGATCAATAACAAAGGTCGCTCCCGGCAAGTTCTCCATATCTCTAATCCCAGATAGTCCTTTTACCAGTTTCAATTTTTCCTTCTCGATCCTAGCCAATTCCTTTTTTGTGAGAGTAGAAGAACTCGATTCTTGCTGAAGTTGTTCCAGTCTCTTCAGTCGCTCCACGCTCTGGCGAATGGTAGAGAAATTGGTCAGTATCCCTCCCCACCATCGCTGATTAACATAAAACATCCCACACCGTTCTGCTTCTTCTTTTATGATTTCTTGAGCCTGACGCTTGGTTCCTACAAAGAGCACCATCTGATTCTTGGCTACAATGTCGCGAATGAACTTATAAGCGTCTTTTATCTTCGCCAATGTCTTTTGCAAATCGATAATGTGGATGTTATTTCGAGCGCCGAAGATATACTGAGCCATTTTGGGATTCCACCTCTTGGTCTGATGTCCGAAGTGGACTCCTGCTTCCAACAACTGTTTCATAGTTACAACCGCCATTCTCCCCTCCCTATTTGGCCCCGTTAGAGGTCTCCGTCCTTAAAGCCAGAGTTAAAACCCCTTCTAAAACCCATTACAGATATGTCTCCACAAGGGGTAAACAGAGCAAACCTTTCTAACGTGGTTTACTTCACCAGTGTCTTAGAAGATAGATGATTATGCCCAGAATTAATGGTAGTCCCAAAATTCCCAGATACAATTTTTTCCTTTTTATTGTGAACTTCTGAGGCTTGAGTCTTCTGACTCTTGCTGTCTTTTCTACAAGAGCTTCGCCAACTATGCCTGGGCTAAATCTCGTCCTCACCGCCCATTGATTTCCGTCTTCCCTCAGTTCTTCTACTATTGTGGATAGAGGAACTACTTCTTCCCCCTTACATCCACCTATAAGGCGGGAAAGATATTGAGCAATATCCCTTGAATCTAAGATTTTGGCTAAAATTAAATCATTTTTTCTTAGTTTCTCAATCTCCACTGACGAGGAAGAGTCATCAGTAACCAACTCAGTCCTTAAAACAATTGTGCTCCCTTTTCTATTGGCCGACTCCTCAGCCTGGTTCAAAGATGGTTTAACTCCTCGCTCAGCTGGGACGGTTGACTCTTGAGGAAATTTAAATTGACTCAAATTAAGTTCCTCGACATCCATTTCTACTCTGAGCTGAGGGTCCTCTAAAGATCTACTGATGATTGATTGAAGGACACCAGTTATTTCTTCGTAATTTCTATCTTTCAGATTCTGGAAGAAAGGCCTCCTGTAATCGCTTGCAATTTGCCAGTTCAAATTCTGCTCCAGCTTTTGGATTAATTCCTGTAGACAACCCTCGCTGAGGCGATGTGCATAGAGCCTCTTTTCGAAGTCGCGCCATTTAGAATCGAGGTATTCTTCGTAAATTGAGGGATCGTATGTGGCTATTGCACCCAAGCGAACGATCCTCTTTTGATTGAGATGGCTAATGACTATAAACTGACCATAAACATTGATCTGCTCACACATAAACTTTCCTTTAATTACTACGATGTATTTAAGGAGGAGATTTATCGATTTTATAGCTTTTTCCAAGTTATTTCCTGTCGAATGGAGAGCCAATTCTGCCTGATCCTCATCACAGCCTGTCTCTTCCATGAGAATCTTTATATTCTCCCTCATGGTTCTTTCTCCTTATGCACGAGGATGATACTTTCTATATACTCTCTTTAACCTCTCTGTCGTCACATGGGTATATATTTGAGTAGTAGATAGACTTGCATGTCCTAACATCTCCTGTACAGCTCTCAAATCGCAGCCAGCATTTAATAGATGTGTGGCAAATGTGTGTCTCAAAGTGTGAGGACTTACTCCCTTTTTGATGCTGGCAAGTCCGATGTATTTGTGAACAAGACGGTTTATGCTCTGCACACTCAACCGCAACCCCTGAAAATTTAAAAATAATGGCTCCTTACTGTAAGACAAATTCTGAAAACTTTTGATCTTGAAAAAAGCAGGTTTTTCCGGCAATTGGCGCATCCTCAAGTAGCGCTCGACAGAAGCAAGCCCAATCTCCCCAATCGGCACTAACCTTTCTTTTGACCCTTTACCTTTCACCTTAATCATCCCGCCTAGCAGGTCAACATCGCTTATATTCAGGTTGACCAACTCACTCACCCTCAGCCCCGAACCATATAATATTTCTAAGATTGCCCTGTCTCTTAAGCCCAGAAGGGTTCTCCTGTCAGGTAATTCTAGGAGTAACCTGACCTCATCCAAATCTAGAAAAGAAGGTACTTTCTTCATTCGTTTTGGTGTAAGAATATAGATTGTCGGATTTCGAGCTACAATTTTTTCCCACGCCAAATAGTTGAAGAACGACCGAATGCTGGAGAGTTTTCGAGCAATCGTGGTCTTTTCAAAATTTTTACCTGCAAGATGAGCCAGAAACTTTCTCACCTGCAAGCGATCAACTTTGTTGAGACTATCTATCTTGTCTCTTTTCAAAAAATTGATAAAGCTTTTCAGGTCCCCCTTATAACTTACCAGAGTATGCGGCGAAAAATTCCTTTCTACTTTTAAGTGTGTAATAAATTTGTCCAGATAGATTTCCATTGCCACAAAAGATATTTCCTTGCGGACGTTCACCAACGCTAATTGGGTCACCCCCCGTTAGAAATTACCCCAAGAGGATTTCTAACGGGATTTATGGCCGTAATTTTTGTGGAGACAAGCCCCTACACTAGAGAGTCACTGCGAGAGAGCAAAGCGACCGAAGCAATTTCAAGATTGCCACGCTTGTTCCTTCACTTCGTTCAGGACCGCTCGGAATGAGACGATTTCAATTTCATGTATTTTTTAGTACGAATTGGCTTAGTGCTTTTGCATTTGGGATAGGCGCTACAGGCAAGAAATTTGCCTCTCCGACCCGATTTAATCACCATAGGGCTTCCGCACTTCGGACATTTTTCTTCAGTAATCTGCGCCACTATCTTTTTTCCTTGTTCATCTAAAGGAACAGTATAACGGCAACGAGGAAATGAAGAGCAAGCAAGAAATTTGCCAAACCGCCCAATTCTGATTACCATGGTGCTTCCGCACTTTGGACAAGTCTCCCGAGTTACCTGAGGTTTGATCTTCGTCATATGTTTATAAGCAATGTTCAGGGTTCTCTTAAAGGGCTGATAAAAGTTATTGAGGACTTCAACCCACTCCCTCTTCCCCAAAGCAATCTCATCCAGATTCTCTTCCATATTGGCAGTGAAATCGATGTCCATGATTTTTGGGAAGTATTTTACTAACAAGTCATTAACTATAATCCCGGTCTCTTCTGGATGGAACTGTTTCTTCCTTAATGTCACATACCTTCTTCCCAAAAGGGTGCTTATTATGGGAGCATACGTTGAAGGTCGACCGATGCCGTGTTCTTCGAGAGTCTTAATTAGAGTCGCCTCCGTATAATGGGAAGGGGGTTCAGTGAAGTGCTGCTCGGGAACCACCTCTTTTAAAACCAAAATATCACCTTCTTGAAGAGGAGGAAGAATTTTTTCCTTTTCCTCCTTTTCTTCCCGATAGACCTTAAGAAACCCGGAAAACTTAAGCTTCTGTCCTGTAGCGCGAAACATATAATCGCCCGCTCTGATGTCCACAGCTACTGTATCAAATATTGCCGAAGCCATCTGGCTGGATACGAACCTCTGCCAGATCAGGTTGTAAAGTCTAAATTGAGAAGCATTAAGGTATTTCGATATGGCTTCCGGAGTGCGGAGGCAGGAAGTTGGCCGGATAGCCTCGTGAGCTTCTTGGGCAACTTTACTCTTACTTTTATAAATCCTTGGCCTTTTGGGCGAGTAGTGCTGGCCAAACTTTTTCCTGATAAAACTAAGAGCCTCAGCCTGAGCCGAGGAAGAGACAGTGAATGAATCTGTCCGCATATACGTAATTAACCCTACACTCTCTTTCTTTCCCAGGTCGATGCCCTCATAGAGTTGTTGTGCTATCACCATTATTTTAGTCGCTGAGAAACTAAGCCTTCTGGAAGCCTCCTGTTGAAGAGTGCTTGTCTTAAATGGGGGAAGGGGATTAGCCTTCTTAGCCTTTCTGGTTACTTTCAAGACCCTAAACTCTTTACCACTCAAATCCTGACAAATCTCCTTCGCCCGTGACGCATTTGCAATTTCTAGTTTCTTAAACTTCTTTTTCCCTTTGGCAATGAGATTTGCCGCAAAGATTCGTTCCTCATCTCTCTTTCTCAAATGGGCAAGTATAGTCCAGTACTCTTGAGGAACAAACCGCTCAATTTGCCTTTCCCTCTCAATAACTAGTTTCAGAGCCACGGATTGTACTCGTCCTGCTGAAAGACCCCTTCTGACTTTGTTACTCAAAAGGGGGCTGAGCTTGTATCCAACCAGCCGGTCGAGTATGCGTCTTGACTGCTGGGCATTAACTAAATGGAGGTCGATTTGATGTGGAGAGCGAAGGGAATTAGCAATTGTCTGTTTGGTTATCTCATGGAAGACTATACGTTTTACTCTCCCCTGGTCAGTGTTTGTAACTGAAACTAAATGCCAACCTATAGCCTCCCCTTCGCGGTCCTGGTCGGTGGCAATATAGATCTGTTTAGCCTCCTTCACTGCCTTGGTTAAATCTTTCACAATTTTCTTTTTATTCTTAATAATCTCGTAAGTAGGGCTAAAATTGTCTCCTATATTCACCCCCAGTCTATCCGGAGGCAAATCACGAACATGCCCCATAGAAGATTTAATTACATAATCTTTCCCCAATATCTTACCGATCGTCTTTGCCTTAGTGGGTGATTCGACAATAACTAAAGCCTTGGCCATAGGTCCACTCTCAATAGATTAACCTTTTAATTTAATGCAGATGCTTCTTCCGTCTCTTTGTGTCATAGTCTTCCGGGTAACTTTCTTCCAGAACCTCAAGTAACATCTTTTCCAGTTGACTTGCAGACAATTTTAATTTCTCCAAGTATTCCTTCACTTCTCTAATTCCAAAATTCTCATCCCCGAACATATCCTCGTCCCTTAATTTCCTTGCCATACTCTCCTCCTACATTAAACCTTTGAAATTTGAAATTTTTCTATTATCGTGGTTCTGGAACGCGCAAAAACATCTTCCCAGGCGCCTGTCTAATCTTTCCTTTCATTTCCAAATTCATGAGAACGGGTGAGATCTTACTTATAGGTAAACCGCTCTCTTTACTTATCAAATCAATATGGATAGGCTCAAATGATAATAGGTTGTATACTTTTTCTTCCTCTTGAGACAACTTTACTTCCCCGGGAGACTTTATAGCTGGAAATACAGGTAGAACATCCCTTAAACAACGTATCTCCTCAATAATATCCTCACATCTCTCCACCAGTTTTGCACCCTGTTTTATTAATGAATGAGTACCCTTAGTTCCTAAATTGAAGATATTTCCCGGAACAGCAAAAACTTCCCTGCCCTGCTCCAGAGCACACTCAGCAGTGATTAGAGCACCGCTTCTGGAACCGGCCTCGACGATCACCGCCCCTAAACTGAGTCCACTTATGACTCTATTTCGCACAGGAAAATTCGTTCTTTCAGGTGGTGTACCCATAGGAAATTCAGAAATCACGGCTCCACGCTCACCGATCTCATCAAAAAGGGCCTTATTCTCCGGCGGGTAACAGATGTCAATCCCACATCCTAAAACGGCAATGGTCCTTCCACCACAAGATAACGCCCCTCTATGGGCAGAGGTATCGATTCCCCGGGCTAAGCCGCTAACTACCCTCACCTCTCTCTCAGCCAATTCTTTACTCAGTTTTTCTGCTACCATTTTCCCATAGATAGTTGGTCGCCTGGTTCCTACCATTGCAATGGCAATTCTATCTTTTGGCAATAATTTCCCCTTTACATACAGCACAATGGGCGGATCGAAAATCGACTCTAAGTTCAAAGGATAGTTACCATCAGAAAATGTTACTATAGAAACTTTTTGCTTTTCAATTCTGGATATCTCTTTTTCTATATGTAATTTATCTCTGAAGTTGACAATTTGCCTGGCCGTGTACTCCCCAATACCTGAGACGTGTTGAAGTTCGTTCACATCTGCCTTAAGTATATCTTCAGGCGACCCGAAATGTTTTAAGAGCTTCTGGCATCTCGACGCACCTATGCCAGGAATCATATTTAGGGCCAGCCAATGTTCGATTTTCTCTGACATTCTATTCCTCGGCGAAGACAAAATTTTTTTGCACAGAGCACAATATTATATACAAAATCCCAACCACATGTCAAGCAATCCCCTCAAAAGAGTTTCCTGAAGTCAGCTTATGAGTAGTGTAGCACTTGACCCCATTAGAAATTAAGCTAAGAGAATTTCTAACATCCATTTCTAATGGGGTTTATAGGCATGATTTCTACGGGGACAAGCCCCTGCACTACCAATTCCCTATTTCTGCAAAAGAGAGCAAAAAGATGGAATGAATGAAAAAATTCGGCAGGCACAGATAGAGTGTTATGATAACAAGGCACTATCACGTGGATATGGAGCAGTGTGGGTAAATTCTTTCTACCTTTATTCAAGATTTTCTTTGAGTGCTTCCAGAATCTTATTCCCAAAATCTCGAGCTGCGTTTGGACCATTGGCTGTAATAATTTTGCCATCAACCTCTATTTTTCTGCCCCTATAGATAGCACCTCTTTCTACCAACCGGTCCTTTTCTGAAGGCCAGACAGTAGCCTTCACACCTTCAAGAACTTCAGCGTAAGCCAGGATTACAGGAGCAATACAAATTGCAGCTAAAATTTTCCCCTCGCTTACTGCCTCTTGGCAAATTCTTAAAGCCTGTTCATCGTTCCAGTATAACCTAGCACCAATTCCGCCAATAAAAATAATCCCATCGTACTCGTCAACTTTTGCCTCCGAGAGAAGTAAGTCTGGCTCAATCCTTGCTCCAAGCATTCCGCAGGCTTCACCCAGGCTTCTACTTGCCACTGAGACATTAATCCCTTCTTCCTCCAGAATTTCCCTCGGATAAAGGTACTCCTCATCGCGGAAATTGGTAGGAGCAATAATGAACAGTACCCTCTTTTCCGACTCGGAAACCATCTCCTGCTTAGCCACATCGGAAATTACCTCAACCGGCTGTTTACAAGTCGCCAGCGAATAGAGACCCAAAAGAAAAACTATCAGGACATTTATTCTACAAATGCATCTTTTATTCTTCTTTATCATTCTTCAGTTTCCACCTCTTCTGGCTTCACTTGCAATTTGATAGAATCGGCAATCTCTACCGGTTTCCGACTACTTATTATAACTGCAGTTGAACTATCTTCCTCAATGTCTGATGTAACTTCCAACACACCAATCTTCTCAACCATTATCCCCAGAACCTCGCCGGTTATCGGATGGATAACCTCTTCCCCTTCTCGATAGATTGTAAACCTTGTCTTTGGCTTAACTTGCTGATTTTTCCCCAGATCGATGAAGATTATATCTCCATATGCCGTCATGAATTTCTTCTCTTTTACTCCCGCAATATATCCATCAAATTCAAAATCTGGGGGAGCAATAAAGATATCTCTTTCGTATTCAGTTCCTAGCTTAACCTCCTCCAATTTTACTTCCAGCTCCTGGGGTGTCTCCTCCAATGGTTCCACCCTTCGATATGTGGGAATTATCAGGTCATCACCGGGGAAAATCCAGTGGGGCTCGTTTATATACTTATTATATCTCCATATCTCTCTCCATAGGAATGGATTGCGGTAGTACTGGTAAGCGATGTCCCAAAGACAATCTCCTCTCCTTACCTCATAAGCTTTGAGCACAAGTTCCATTCCTTCAGGAATATCTTCTTGTGGAAGAACTCTTCTTCCAGTGAGAGACTCTTCCACCTCCTCCAGAGGCTGCTCAACTGCAAACTCCTCGGCTGGAACTTCGCTCGGCTCGGCAGGTTCCGTTTCCAGTTCAAAAACAGGAATCTCCTCTTCAGAAGATTCAGGAGGCAAAGCTTCCACGTCTTCCTCCTGAGCTCTGGCAAAAAGGACGCTGAAACTTAATAGACTACACACCAGAAAAAGAATAATTCCCCTTTTCATTTTTCGCTCCTTTCCGTAATTTTATAAATTTAGAGACCTCGAATTACATCCATAAATGCCTATCCAGACTTCTGTACTGGATAGCCTCAGCAATGTGGTGAGAACCAATCTTCTCCGTTGCCTCTAAATCTGCAATTGTCCGGGACACTTTCAGAATGCGGTCATATGCCCTACCCGACAGTCCCAAACGCTCAATTGCATCTTTCAATAATTTCTCCGCTTCTCTTTCGAGAATACAATACTTCCTTATATGTTTAGCCTCCATATGAGCATTGCAATAGACCGACCTGAATTTTTTAAATCTCTCTTTCTGTATATTTCTGGCTTTTTGGACCCGAGTACGGATTATTAATGAAGATTCCCCTTCTGTATCTTCTACCAGCTCTTGATACTTGACTGGCGGCACTTCGATATGCATATCGATTCGGTCAAGGAGCGGTCCCGAGATTTTGGCCCGGTATTTCTGGACCTGGAAAGGAGTACAGGTACATTCTCTCTGTGGATCGCCGTAGAACCCACAAGGGCAGGGGTTCATAGCTGCAGCCAGCATAAACTTTGCAGGATAAGTTAAAGATGTGCTTATCCGGGCAATAGTCACCACACCGTCTTCAAGGGGTTGACGCAAAACTTCTAAGACATTACGGTGAAATTCTGAAAGCTCGTCCAGAAAGAGCACCCCATTATGGGCTAAGCTAACTTCGCCGGGCTTGGGAAAGGAACCGCCTCCTATCAATGCTACATCGGAGATGGTGTGGTGGGGAGACCGGAAGGGCCTGATAGCCACAATGGCTGAGCCTGAAGAGATTAGACCAATGACGCTATGAATCTTTGTGGTCTCCAATGCCTCATCTAAGGTTATTGCGGGCAAAATGGATGGTAACCTCTTAGCCAGCATGGTCTTCCCAGACCCAGGTGGCCCGATGAGAAGTATGTTGTGTCCGCCACTGGCAGCAACTTCCAGGGCTCGCTTGGCATATTCCTGACCTTTGACATCACCAAAATCTATCTCATAATTACACCTATCTTCAAATTCGTCTTCCAAACTTATCGAGAATGAGGGAATCTCCGTTCTTCCGTTCAAAAAATCGACTATCTCTTTCAGATTTCTAACCGGAAAAACATCTACGCCTTCCACCACCGCTGCTTCTTTTCTATTCCTTTCAGGGATAATTAGCCCTTCTACATTAGCCTCTCTTGCCGCCAGGGCAATGGGCAAGATGCCCTTGACTTTCCGCACAGTTCCATCCAACGATAATTCTCCTAGGATTATATACCTTTGTAGCCTCTCCGGGGATAATTGACCACTAGCAGCCAAAATCCCTAAGGCAATGGGCAAATCGAAAGCAGCACCCTCCTTTTTTACTGCAGCTGGAGCTAAATTGACCGTAATCCTCTTCATAGAAAATTCGTATCCAGAATTCTTAATCGCTGCCAGGACTCTGTCCTTACTCTCCCTGATTGCTGTATCGGGAAGACCGACCGTAGAGAAACTGGGAAGTCCGGAAGAGATATCTACTTCCACCTTTACAGAATAAGCCTCAATTCCTAAAACGGCACTACTCAATCCAATGGAAAGCATTAAAAACTTTTCTCCTCAACCTTTGCTATTTTTAAAGTTTACCATAAATACTTTTCTTTTGCAATAATTTTTTGCAATTCTTTCCAGACCAATTCCACCTTTTTCTATAAACTGACCACCTCATCAAATTTACTTTTCCTGGCCTCGCCTAATAACCGCATCATCGCAGGTCTATCATCTATTCTTTCTCCACTTATTCCAGCATCCTCGTAAATAATTGTTTGTGCCCCGGCTTTTGCCCCTTATAGTAATCAAGACCCATCTCTTTCTGTGCGGGCAAGCTCTTTTTCATTCTTTGTGTAGCAATAACGACTCAGGGATAAAAAAGTTGCCGATGGGTGAATTTGAGAAAATCTTTGACTTCCCTTTTATCCCCTGTTATATGACCGAGCCCAGGGCAAGGCAAGGAACTAAGCGACGAAGAATTCCAAACCCCACCATAACTAGTTTTAAAGGTCTTTCAAACCTCTTGCAATTTTTTTTCTTTTTTATTCCTTTTCCCAAACAGTGGAAGATATTTTTGTTTTGCCACCTTTTTTAAACCGAAAATCGCACCTCTTAGAGCCCCCGGCAAGTGTTTCGGTCCGAATTAGTTCCCAGCCAAATGTGTTACTGAGAGCGATATCCGACAAACAAACATAAGGGGCAAATTCTTCGGCACCTTGGTCCTGCATAAATTTGTAAATCGAGCATCCCATCTAATCAATACCATAATCGAAGTTTTTACCATTGCCTTCAACAAATTTGAACCTAAAATCTCCAAATGGATGTTTTTGACTTATTTCTGCAAACTTTCGCGCTCTCTTCTTGGCAAAATTGGAAAAGAACAAAAGTTTACAAAGATAGCGCACAAATTTGGGGACAGTCTTTAACCCGACCTTGAGCGATTCGTGACATAATTCCCGAGCTTCTGTTGCAGTCTTTCCATGTTTTTTTGTTGCCCTGTATACTGCCAATTCATAAGCAGATATGCTGAGGAATGACCTAAAGACGGGCGGGCCGCTGCTAATGTAGGGTATGTGGGGTATGAGAGCTTCATACTCCTGCCTGGTTTCTTTTAGTATAGTGTTCGCGAACTCACCACCATAGCGCGATACAAAAACCCTTTTCACGATATTTTCTGTCTTGTCGAAGGCTTTTAACAGTTTCGGCTTTCGCGAGATGTAATAATTGTTAATTGTTAGCTTTTTCATAGTGTCTCTTTCTTTAATAAGTTAAATTAATATATATAAAACTCCTCTAGTTTTAACGGTGGAGGCTTACCTGTATACAGTCGACCTTCGGTTTTATCTGAGTTAAATTATAGTAAATGAAACCTGTTCAATGCAATAAAAATCTAGCATCCCAGCTCTCATCTTTGTTACCACCCAAGCAAAGTTCAAGGTTTCCTGAATTTTTTACCACATTTCCCCGTCAATTTTCCACCCGATTTAAGAGGATGAGCGTACCCGATAGACCCATACCAGGTATCCGTTACCCTTTCAAATAGATACCAGAAATTTCGTGCTTTCTGATTTGGGATAATCCGGCAAGACTCCAGTGGAGAGCACCCGCAACAGAAGCTTCACTCATTAGTGCCTGCCCCACCGGCAAAGGAAAGGTTTAAAATAAAAGGCTGAAGACCGAAGATCAAGA